>JBBKXJ010000428.1:0-24171 GCA_037969395.1 Pseudomonadales bacterium | reverse complement strand
GCTGATATTTCGGCTAACCATTAGCACAAAACTAAAGATGCTGGCGCCTGTGCGACCAATGGCAGACTGTTTTGGCGACTCATCGGGTTAAAATGTGATCGCTGTTCGAGTTCGAATAGATTAAAATGTAACCACTTCGGTAATTGCCGCCAAAAACGATGCACCGCCAGTGGATTTATTAACGCGCGGGCTTGACCGGTTTAAACGGGTTTGCCCATCCCTACATACTGGATGAAAAAATTGCCATGGAAAATACTCCCTCTGTTTCGGTTCGATTACTTCTGTCTGCTTCCATGCTGACTGTCCTGACCGCCTGTGGCGGTGGAGGCAGCGGTGGTAGCGACAATTCTCCACCTCAGGCCCCGGTGGTGATTAATACGCCGCCTGTTCTGGACGCTATTGGCGCGCAGTCGGTGGCAGAAACAGAAACTTTGAACTTTACCGTTGCGGCAAGCGATGCGGATGCAACAACGCCGACATTAGTGGCTAGCGGATTACCCACAGGGGCAACCTTTAATCCGGCCAACGGCACGTTCAACTGGGCACCCGTAGCGGGCGATGCGGTCAACAGCCCTTATTCAGTCACATTTACCGCTGAAGATGAAACCGATGCGACGCTAACGGCAACTGAGACCGTAGCAATTACGGTAACAGCGGCACCGGTTCTAGCCAATTGCAACGTGGACGTAACTTCTCCCGTAGCAGAAAGCTTGCAAGCAGTGGGTACTGTTCAGGAAGTTGGGATGCAAATCGAAAATGCAACGGTTGAGGTGACAGGCACGTTTAGCTGTGACAACGGAATTCCAGCGGGGTGGGGCGTCAAGCTGGTGGCTGTGGGAGCAAATGGAGACACAGAAGAGATTACCGTAACCGATCAGAACTTTGTTACTAACCTCACGGGCTTGCAAAAAGACGAATATGCATTGACAGCCACTGTTGTAGACGCCAACGGTGCTAACGGTCTTAACTCCAATGGAGATAGTGCCGAAGTCGTCGTCAACGCCGTCGGTCTGGGTGATTACTACATTGCCTTCGGCGATAGTATCACCAAAGGTACCGGCGATAATGTAGATGAAAACGGACCGATAGCTGGCCAAACTCAATTCGGATTAGCATCAGAGGATGGCCGCACGCTTGGAGGCTATCCAGCGTTATTGAACAACGCTTTGACCGAGCGCCTTGGTTATCCGCAATTGATTATCAATGCTGGCATTGAGGGCATCAACTCTGGTGTGGGACTAGTTGAGTTGCCAGCAGTTCTAGCTGAGCATCCAACCGCCCAGCGGGTGCTGATTATGTTTGGCATGAACGATGCCAGGCTTGGAGCTGCTCGCGTCTCAACCGCCGACTTTAAAACTAACATGCAGATGATGATTGACAACGTTGTATCTGCTGGCATGGAACCCGCAGTAGCAAAAGTTAACATAGCACTTGGAGACACGAATGAAGTTAGCAATGGTACGTACCCTGACCCCAATGCAGGCAGCCGTAGCGTAGCGATTCAGGGCTTTAATACGGCAATCGACGAACTGAAGGCTGAAAACGCTGCTAGCTTTATTACTGCCATACCGGACTTCTATGAACTGTTTTACCAAGGCGGGGCTCCGAATCCACGGTATGAAACGGAATATTTAGATAATATCCATCCAAACCGCACCGGCTACCAGTCAATGGCCGACACCTGGGTTGACCTGCTGGCACCAACTCCCTAAGAGATCGCCAATGAAACTCTCATCGTTCATAACCGCCGCAGCACTGACCCTCTGGGTCAGTGCTGGCCAGGCGCAGGATACCAATCTCAGCAACTCGGAGCTCTACAACGAGGTGCGAGAAACCACCGTCGCGCCCTTGTTTAGCGCGCTTAAAGCCGGCGACCTGGCGGGCATCAAAGCCCATCTGCATGCCGATTACTACGAGCAATACCGTGTTTTGTTCGAACAAAACACCGAATACGGGCAGTTCTTACGCGACTACTATGCCGACAGCGAGTACGAACTCGTCGGCGTTCGGCGCGAGAAAGGCGTCAATATTGCTGAAGTCAAAGTGTACTGGCCTAGCGGTCGCGAGGTAGCGATGGATCTGCAAGTAGATGGCGACGGCGCGCAGCGGAAAGTCATGCGCAACGCCAGCGGCGGCTAGCGCTGCTTTCCCCGTCACGATAGCTAACAAATGAACAAATTCTTTTGCCGCCCGGCAAGGTAACTGGAGGCTCAACCGTTGAATACAATAATCGCCCGCAGCGCACATATGGCGTTTGGCTTCCTCCTGCTAACTTTTCTACAGGCCTGCACCAGCGGCGGCGGCGATGATGTTAGCCCCTTGCAAGCGCCAACTATTGAACCTATTGCGCAGGCTGCCGGCGAACCGGCTGGTGAGCTAACCGCTGAAGAAGGGGAGCTGCTAACCTTCACCGTCAACGCCAGCAACGACGGTCCGGCCCCGGCGCTCAGTGTGACCGGGCTGCCACCAGGCGCAAACTTTGACAGGGCGACGGGAGTTTTCGATTGGATTCCTGCCGACGGCGATGCTGAACGCGGGCCATTCGAAGTGACCTTCACTGCCACCGACCCTATCGAAACCGGCCTCAGTACAAACCAAACAGTTAACATTACCGTCTTGCCGTTCGGCTCGGGCACGTTCACCGCCATACCGCCAGTGATTGAACCCAACGGCGGCACCTTTCTTGATTCAGTGACTGTGAGCATGACCACCGCCAGCGACGGCGCGACAATCTTTTATACGCTCGACGGCAGTGACCCAACCGAAAGTTCAAACCAATACGTTGACCCGTTTCAGTTGACTGAAGATACGGTCGTCAATGCCCGCGCGTTCAGGGGCGACCTGAACAACAGCAACCTCAGCAGGGCTATCTTTGAGGTGAGCCCCAACGCGCTGCCAGTGCTCAATCCGATTGGCAATCAAACGGTAATCGAAAATCAAAACCTCAGCTTTACCGTCACCGCTACCGATGCAGAGTCAACACCTGTTCTGCGAGTAACCGGTTTACCACCCGGAGCGACATTTGACCCTGCCAGCGGAGCATTTAGCTGGACACCTGAACCGGGCTCTATGGCAAACAGCCCTTATGCAGTTACCTTCACCGCTGCCGATGGCGACAATCCGGACCTGGTCGACACCGAAACAATCTCGATCACGGTGAATAACGAATCCCCCGTGCTGGGCGCGATCGGCGACCGCAGCGTCGCAGAGACCGTGCCACTGAGCTTCACGGTTAGCGCCACCGATGCAGAATCGACACCAGTACTCAGCGCGACCGGTTTACCGGCAGGCGCGACGTTTGACGCCGCAACCGGTTTGTTTAGCTGGACGCCTGCAGCCGGCACGGCCAGCGGCAGCCCTTACTCGGTTACCTTTACCGCAACCGACGCAGTCGACCCCAACCTGACCGACAGCGAGACGATTGCAATCACGGTGGGCAATGACGCCCCGATACTCAATCCAATCGGTAACCAAACCACTTTTGAGTCGCAGCCGTTGACGTTTACGGTTAGCGCTTCTGACACCGAGTCCACCCCAGTGTTAAGCAGTTCAGCCCTGCCGCCCGGCGCGCTGTTCTCGGCAGAAACCGGCGTGTTCAGCTGGATTCCTGGCCAGGGAACGGCGCTGGGTAGCCCATACTCGGTGACATTTACCGCGACTGACGCCGTCGATCCGGCGTTGACCGCCAGCGAAACAATTGCAATCACTGTGACTTCGCTGTTCGTGCCGCCGCCGGCAACAGTGGCGACACCGACCATTTCACCGAATGGCGGTCCCTTTGATGGGTCGGTTACGGTAACTATTACGACCGCTACCACCGGCTCAACGATCCGCTACACACTTGACGGTAGTGATCCTACGACAACTTCAACCGCCTACACCGCTCCCATAGCCGTGACTGTAGACGGAACAGTCGTCAGCGCCAGAGCATTTCAGGTTGGATTTACCAACAGCGAACGTGCAACCAGCGCACCGTTTGTAAGAAACACGGTTGCAACGCCGGTTATTTCACCCAACGGCGGCGCATTTGATGAATCGGCTACGGTAAACATTACGACAGCTACCGCCGGCGCTACCATTCGCTACACAGTCGACGGTACCGACCCAACCTCACTCTCCACCGTCTACAGTGCTCCCATAACGGTGCCTGTAGACGGAAGAGTCGTTAGCGCCAGAGCATTTCAGACCGGCCTCAACGATAGCGAACGGGCAACCAGTGCGCCGTTTACACAAAGCGTCACCACTGCCAATTGCACGACGGCGATTACATCACCCCTAGCTCTTGACTTACAAACGTCAACGAACCTGGTGATTAGCGCGACGTTTACTTGCGATCCGGCGATACCAGCAGGCTGGGGCGTCAGGTTAGACGCCGTTGGAGTGAACAACGGAGCAAGCGCCAGCGAGATTGAAGAATTTTCTCCCTACACACGCACTTATACTCTTCCCAGGGACGAGTACACGATAACGGCAACCGTTATCGACGATATGGATAATCCGGTTGCCGGTGCCGCGCAAGCTCAGGTTACACCTGTCGGCATTGGTGACTATTATGTGGCGTTTGGCGACAGCATCACCAGAGGTATTGGCGGCAGCGCAGTGACTTCGAGCGATGGCCGAAATAGCGGCAATGGCTACCCACCGAGGTTAAACAATGAACTGACTAGAGAATTGGGGCATCCGCATACCGTTATAGAAGAAGGTTTGCCAGGAGAGTCCTCAGCAGGTGGAGCAAGCAGGATTGCGGATGTTCTGCGCGAAAATCCCGAAGCCCAGCGTGTGTTGGTAATGTATGGGATGAACGACGCAGGGCCGCCATTGCCCAGGCCAAGTGGTATGGGCTTGAGCCCATGCCCCGGAAACAGCACGTGCGCCTACACTGGTACGTTCAAGGACAATATGCAGCAAATTATTAGTGCGATAGTTGCTAGCGGTAGAGAAGCTGTCGTGGCGAGAATTAATATTGCGCTTGGCGATAGCGACACAGGGCCACAATATATTGACCCTCCCAATGGGGCGCGCAGCTTGGAGATTCAGGAATACAATCAAGTTATTGTTAGCGAATTGACCAATAGAACCTTGGGGCCAGACTTTTTTGATTTTTATCGTTTTAATCCGGGCCAATATTCCGACAATATTCATCCCAACGCCACCGGCTACCAGTCAATGGCAGATCTTTGGCGCCAGGTATTGGCACCTTGATCCCGCCACTATCCTGGGTCAAGCAAACTCTAATCCCGAACTGGCTGCTCCATCTTCGCCATATTCACACCGCTAACCGTGGTCTCAACGGCCACCTTCTCGGCAACCGCACAACTGCCCATCATCAACGCTGGTGGGCTGGTTGAAAACGTAAATGGCGACACCTTGCTCAACGAACGCATACCGAGAATAGGCCGGCTTGTAGTAGCGAACACAGCGGCCTCCACATCGCGAATAACGCAGTTGCCGAGCGTGATTTCGGGGATTAGATAAACCGGAACAACCTTCTCCGAACCGTCAGCCATCACGCCAACCAACTGTTTCAAATATTTCGCCGATTGCGATCGCTCCAACTGTTTCAGCATGGTCGTATTGATTGCCGTATAACCCGAGCCGGTATCAACCAGAAATTCAACCGCGCCTACGCCCGCAATTTCTCCTTCAACGTAGTACGTGCCCGCTGATTTTGCCAGCATAGGCACGCTAGTATCATTCGCTGCGGTTGGCGCGGCACTGATAATCAGCGCCATAAAAATAGCAAAATAAGAACGCCACATATTTGTTCCCTCAAAATAGTCGGTTGCGGCAAGTTGTTATTTTAGTGTAGTACAGCACAGCCTAACGACTGTTCAGGTCGTTCAATAAGGAAGGATGATCACGCCGGGGCTGATCCGATTGCTCACAAGTAGTCTATCGGGCACTGCAATTGAAGCGGTTGTTTTTGTCGGGTAAAAAAGCCTGCTTGGCCGCAGTCGCGACGAAGCAGGAAGTGGTCATTCTTATATAGCTGTTAACAGCCCCCAAGCGATATACGCAGCGCCTGAACCAATACTGATCACTGGTCGGCTAATACTGGCTTGCAGCGCCTTCCTGCTGTTGCTGCATTTCGTCCTGTCGCTGTGGCACGCCGTGCTCCTGCGCTGCGTCCATGCCCTGGCTCACATCTCCGGCTGCTGGCGCTGTTGCCGCGGTTTGAGTCTGGTTCGCTTCGAACTTCGAAAATTCCGTCTCATCAATTTTCCGGTCAGCGTTTGCGTCCGCCGCAGTCCATTTTTCCATTAATGTAGAGTCACTGGTAGCCTCGACCGCGTTGATGTAGCCGTCCTGATCCTTGTCCAGTTCGTGGAACGAGGTAGCTGCTGCCTGGCTTTCACTGCCACTCACTTGATCGCTACCAACTTGCTCTGACTGTGCGCACGCAGCGCCGGCTATACCGGCCGAGAATATTGCAACGGCTAAACTTTGATTGAGAATTTTCATGCGGTGTTCCTCCGTAAAGCTCAAATAAACCTGCTGAGTGCACGGCTTGTTTGATGCTGCATTGAGCAAGTCATTGTTTGGCAGCAGCAACGATCGTCATAATATCGACATATATACTGCTAAAGATGTGAAGAGTTGCAGCACGCTCGGGTTAACTATTTCACAATGATGTAAATGCCACGCACACAACTGTATAGCCAAGGTACAAACTGGCTGAAATTCCCACAGTTCAGCCGGTAGTGCGTCTATTGAGGTGCGAGCATGTACCTGCAGTGACTTGCAGCCGGCATAGTCACGTTAAAAGTAACGTTAGAAGTCATGGCGAAGCCTGAGTAAGCATCCCGTGAAGCATGTAGTCAACGCGCAAACTAAACCTGCATATAGCGATACGCAATGTGCTGCATAGCTAAACTGCCCAGCATGTTTGCCATGCATCATGCAAAAGCGTGGCTAACACACCGTGTTACACTGAGCTCAAATATATAGATTCAAGATTTTTACACTCAGGAGGGCCGAGTTGTGGCAAGGCAGAACTATCAGTATGAGAAGAGACAGAGAGATCTGGCTAAAAAGAAGAAGAAAGAAGAAAAGAAGCAACGCAAGCTGGAAAAAAATACGGATCTTGAAGGCACCGAAGAGCAGATCGAGGACCCGGAAGCGACTCCCGAGCAAAACGAGAACATTGAGAACGCGCCTTAACCGTAAGCTTGTACGTTTTACTATTGTGTCTTGCGGGTTGGCGATTTATCATGCCGCCAGAACAGAATGGGTTCTGTTCATAAAAAGCTGTATGTTGCAGCGCTGCCAGGTCGGATTAACACATCAGGCCGGCAAATTTAGTTAAGCTAGAGGTTTAGTATGTCAGACAGAGTATCCGGTACCGTCAAGTGGTTCAACGACGAAAAAGGTTTTGGGTTCATTGAACGTGAAGGCGGGAAAGATGTTTTTGTACATCATAGCTCGATTCAGGGCGATGGTTTCAAATCATTACACGAAGGCCAGCAAGTCACCATGGAGGTTACACAGGGGCAGAAAGGCCCACAGGCAGAGAACGTAACTCCCGCCTAACCCAGCATTAGCCGGCTGGCAGAACCAATTTGCGTTCTGCCAGCGCTTTCGGCAACTCTCCCGGTTTGCCTGCCAGAAAAAGAATGAGTCTTCATTCCCCGGCAGGATATCAAGTTCGAACTTTAGTTAAGCCTCTGCGTTCAGGCAATCCATGCTCAATCTACAGCGCTGGATAAATGCCAGCCCCGCCGAGCTGCCCGCATAGCTCTGGTCGATCGCTTATTTCTTTTTGTTGCTGTGCAGCTACTATATTCTTCGATCCATTCGTGACGATACGAGAATTGTTGCCGGCGGTTCGGCTGGCGCACTGCGGTATTCGCCAATATGGATTTCGCAACCAGCGCTTTGACTCCGGGTTTGCAAATGTTTGTTACCGGCGGCATCATTAAAACAATGGGCCGGGGCTGGACGCTCGCGTTAATCCCGCTGCTGCTGGCATTAATCTGTGTTGCACTCAGCGTTGCGCCGGTACTGTGGATAATTGTCGTGTTGCAATTGCTGCGCCTTGCCGTCGGCATCGCTGTGGGCAGAGGCGGCATATTTTCTCGGTAAAACATACGGTGAAATAGCGTTAGAGCAATCCGGGGAATAGTCGATTCAAGTGGAGAGGACTAATGACTGATGAAATATGACTTGTTAGCAATGCAACGCAGAGATCTGCTGAAAATAGCGGGTATGACAGCCACAGCGGGCTTATTGCCAGCTTGGGCGACAGCTGATAACTCAACCCGGATACAGCGCGCTATTCCAGGTACTAATGAGTACCTGCCGGTAATCGGCTTTGGTTCTGCCAGCAACCTTGCCGGCATGAATGACCCTGAAACAAAGGACCGTCTGCAAGCGGTGATGCAGGCTTTTTTTGACAGAGGCGGTCACCTGATTGACTCATCGCCGATGTATGGCGATGCCGAAAGCGCTATTGGCGAACTGTTGAAGGGCGTCAAAAATAATCAGCATCTGTTTGCCGCCACCAAAGTGTGGACCGACGGACGCGAGGCCGGCATTGAGCAAATGCAGCAGTCGTTCGCGCGCATGGGCGTTAAAAAAATGGATTTGATGCAAATACACAACCTGCGCGATTGGAAAACGCAGCTTGCCACTCTGCGCGAGTGGAAAGAACAGGGGAAAATTCGCTACCTGGGCATTACCACCTCGCATGGGCGTGACCACGCCGAGTTACAGCGAATTATGCAAGTGGAGCCGCTTGATTTTGTGCAGTTCAGCTACAGCATGGGCGAACGTGAGGCGGAGCAACGCCTGTTGCCGATGGCCGCCGACAAGGGCATCGCAACCTTAATCAACCGCCCTTTTCAGCGCGGCGAATTGTTTAAACGGGTTAGCAATAAAGAGTTGCCAGAATGGGCGGCGGAATTTAATTGCAGCAGCTGGGGCCAGTTTTTTCTAAAATTTGTTGTCAGCCACCCAGCGGTGACCTGTGCCATTCCCATGACCTCGAAGCTAAAACATATGGATGACAATATGGGCGCTGGCTACGGCACCCTGCCTGGACAAGCCACGCGAGCGAAGATGGTCGAACTGATCGAGTCCTTGTAGACGTTCAAAGTGGAGAACCGCCCATGCTGCACAGCCAACTGCTGAGTGCAATGTTAGTCGCGCTGTATATCGCCACGCCGTTGCACGCCGGGTCCGGGCCGGACACGGTCGCCCAGGCGTTGATCGATGAGCTGGATTTGCGCGAGAGTGAACAGCCGATACGCGAATCGCCGGGCTGGCAGAAGCCACAGCGAATTGCGGTGCTGCTGCCAGCCGGCAAATCGGCAGAGTCCGATCAAATGTTGCAGTCTTTGCAGCAGGTCAGCAACAACGTCGAGCTTATTGCCGTGACAGCGCGCGATCAACTGCCGGCTGCTTTGCTGAAAGCCGATGCGTTACTCGGGTTCTGCTCAGCCGAAGCACTGCAGGCTGGCAAGCAACTGCGCTGGATTCAAACCTATAGCGCGGGAGTTGATCGCTGCGTTGCCGGAGCTGAGACGCACACACAAGATCTGCTGCTAACCAATATGCAGCGCGTGCACGGGCCCGCAATCGCCGAACACGTGCTGGCAATGCTGCTGTCGCTGGCGCGCGACTTGCCGCACTATCAACGGTTGCAAGCCAACGCGAACTGGGGAGACAGTGAGCAAGGTGCGCGGCCAGGCACGGAAATAAAAGGTAAAACTATGCTGATCGTAGGGCTGGGAGGAATCGGTACGGAAATCGCAAAACGAGCCCACGCGCTGGGCATGCGTATTATTGCTACACGTAATTCCAGCCGTGAAGGGCCTGACTATGTTGACCAGGTTGGCCTGGCGGACGAGCTGCCGCAGCTGGTCAAGCAGGCCGACGTGGTAGTGAATGCGACGCCTCTAACGCCCGCCACAACCGGCCTGTTTGACGCTGCAATCTTTAAGGCCATGCGCCCGAGTGCATACTTTATTAACATTGGCCGCGGTGCTAGCGTTGTCACCGATGATCTGGTCAAGGCGTTGAAGCAGGGCAGTATTGCCGCCGCCGCACTGGATGTGACCGACCCCGAACCTTTGCCAAAAGATAGCGAGCTGTGGGCTTTGCCTAACGTTTTAATTACCCCGCACGTCAGCGCCGGCAGTGATCAGCGCATGCGTCGTGTGCAGATTCTGGTACGCGAGAACTTGCGTCGCTATGTGCGCGGCGATCGCATGTTAAATGTCGTGGATATAACACGCGGCTATTGAAGTTAATTCCAGCTGCGGTCAACCCTGGTTGAAGTCAGCTCTAATGAGTTTTTATCATGGGTAAGTTTGATGGGTAAGGTACTTGGTCTGCTGATTGGCATGCTTGCCGGCGGCTTGTTTGGCGCTGTGCTGGGTTTTTTCATCGGCATGGTTATTGATCGCATAGTGGCGAACGGTTTGCTAAACCTCGGCGGCGCGGGTAATCGCGAAGCCGTGCAGCAACGCTACCTGACGACTCTTTTCTCCGTCATGGGACATCTCGCCAAGGCCGATGGACGAGTCAGCGAAGAGGAAATCACACTTACCGAAAATCTCATGCAGCGCATGGGACTAACGGCAGATCATCGCCAGGACGCAATTCGCCATTTTAAACATGGTTCCAGCGCCGAATTTGAACTGGTTGCCGAGATGGCGCTATTCCGCGAGCAGTGTGGACGCCGCGCCACCTTAATCAATATGCTGCTGGTCACGCTGATTGGTGTTGCCTATGCCGACGGCGAGCTGCATCCCAGTGAAAAAACGATACTGCAGCGGGTCGCCGCTGAACTGGGTATTCAACAACATCATTTCGAGCAGATTCTCGGCATGGTTGGCGCCCAGCAAGGTTTTTCGCAGCGCGCTGGCGGTGGCTCCTATGGCCCCTATACAGCACAGCGGCCACCTGCGGACTTGTTGGATGAGGCATATCGCGCACTCGGTGTTAGCGCCAGCGCAACCGATAAGGAAGTAAAGCGTGCCTATCGAAAATTGATGAGCGAGCATCATCCTGACAAGCTTATCGCGCAGGGCATGCCAGACGATATGATTGCGCTGGCCACTGAAAAAACGCAGGCAATTCAGCAAGCCTGGGAGTTAATTGACAAGCAGCGTAAAAACGCCTGAATAGGCGTCGCTGTCACGCTTTTGTAACAATACAGCACCACAATGATTGTATTGATTAACAAACAACTATTCAGTCAATCATTTAGTGAGGTTTTGCATGCAACAGAAGATTTTAACCAGCGCCGCGCTTGTCGCCGTAATGACAGCCCCGGTGCACGCTGGCAGCGTGACCTCGGACGGCGCGGATCTCGTGGTAAAAACTAAAGGCGGTCTGGAAGTCAGCACTGTCGACGGCGACTACGGCATCAAAATTGGCGGTCGCATCCAGCTTGACTACAACACCTTTGACGGTGTGATCAATGAAGTGGTCGATGAGACCGGCAGCGATTTGTTCTTTCGCCGCGGGCGACTGGAGATCACAGGCAAAGCCAAAGATTGGTCTTACACTGTTTCCTACAACTTGATCGACGAAGGCTCCGTTGACCAGTTACACGCCAGCTATAACGGCTGGGGCGAGCTCGCAGAGTTTACCATGGGTCAACAAAAAGAAAGCTTTGGTCTGGATGACACCGGCAGTTCGAAATGGATTACCGCCATGGAGCGCCCGATGCCCGCCGATGCATTCGACACCGGCAATAATATTGGTGTGCGCCTGCACGGCTCGACTGACCTGTTAGGCTATAGCATCGGTGCGTTCAAGGAAGGCACCGATGATGAAAATGCACTGGAGTTGGGTCTGACGGGTCGCTTCGTGGTACGACCGATTTATTCTGACAATGCTATCGTCCATTTAGGTGTTGGTTATACAAAGCGCGACGGCGAGTTTGACGCCATCGATTCACGGCTGGGTGTGCGCGGCGATGTGAATACGGTCGAAGCTGGCTACGATGGCATTGCCGGCGATGAATTCGAAGCATTCAACGTGGAAGTGGCTGGAATTTTCGGGCCAGTGCATGTCATGTCGGAATATTTTGAAGGAGAAATTTCCGGCGCTCCCGGCGTGCCCGAGATTGAAGCCAGCGGTTACTATGTTACGGCGGGTTGGGTGATTACCGGCGAGCAGCGCAGCTATAAAACGGACGAAGGCGTGTTCGACAAAATAAAACCGTCCAACGCCGGCGGTGCCTGGGAATTATTTGCCCGCTATGATTTTTTAGACGTGAGCGATACTGCGTTGAACCCACTCGTCGCCATCGCTGCCGGCGATGCGAGCAGCATAACGGCGGGACTGAACTGGTACGTCAACGACGATGTTAAGCTCGCTCTCAACTATGTGCATGTTGAAACTGATGATGTCATCGCTGATGACGACAGCGGCGATGCGCTCGCGCTACGAATGCAATACGTGTTCTAACCGCAATACTGTTTCACCCGCGCCTGCGCATTATGGATGCGCTCTTCAGCACTGTCTTTCTCACCTACAGTGTAGCCTTGCAGCTTAAGGTTCTGCTGCCGCTGATGAGCGTATTCCAGCTTTTCCCTGTAATAACGACAGTTACCCTGGTTGCTCTTTTTATAGTATTTCCCGTAGCCATTTTGCGCTGCAGCTTTTTGTTGAGTTCTGTGCAGGCGCTGCCGCTCCTCAAAAAAACGGCGTTTCTCGGCAGCCGCCGCCGTCTCTTCCCGCGTTAACTCTTTGATTTTCAATTCTACCGTTTCTGCATTATCAACCGCCTGGTCGGTGAAATGCACGCGACCGTTGCTGTCGGTCCACTTATAGATTTCAGCGGAAGCAAGCACGGGCAGGGCTAACAGTAACAAAACAGGAATGGCGCGCATGGCAAGGCTTAGCGAAGTGATCGATAGTTAAACCATAGTCAAAACAGCGCGTTCTGTCAGGCTGCAAGCTAGTGCTCAAGTTAGATGAAGCCCCCACGGCCTTAGGCAGCTTACAGCTCGATACGGGAGCCATGCGCGCCGCTATTGGTGAAACCAGTATGGATTGGCGAGCAGGGGTGTGAGCAATGTTGGAAAATCTGGCGCCGGAGGTGTTAAAAGGTCGCTAAAGCTACTTTCTTATTCTGGTGATTTTCGACCCATCGATACTTAAATTAACCATCAGCCCTTTGTTGGCAAACACGAAGGCGATCACCGGCGAGCGCATCTGCAAAAAGTCGACCGTGCCGCCGACACCCAGCGTGGCAAGTGCCACATCGGCGTCGCCGCCTACTGTCCAGCCGCGGCTGGCGCGAAATTTGTTCAGCGTCTGCTCGTTCATAAAAAGTATAACTTCAGATTTTGCCTGCATTCCGGCGATCAAGCCCAGTGCAGCCGAGGCAATATTGTAATAGTCAATCGCCTCGCCATTAACGAGTAGCGCACCCTCGCCGTACTCGCCGCCCAGAATAAAACCGCCTTGCACAACGTTGGGAAACACCAGCACGCCGGCCGCGCGATAAGCTAAATCTTCGGCAGCGCTGGACTGCGCATACAGCTCGGTTAACGCCTCTTCAACCCGCGCATCAATTTCCTCACGCGAATCGGCGTGCAAAAAACTGTTGAACAACAAACACGCCAGCAACAGTGCCGTGCCGCGACGCTGGAGCAGGTTCGGCCGCAGTAGTCGGTGCATTAAGCGTTTCCTCCGCAGTTAATTGGTAGTGTCAGCGTTTCACTAACGTTTTACTATCACCGACAAGCCGTGACCAAACAGGCCCTGGTTAGCTGTAATGCCCACCTTGGCATTTTCCAACTGACGCGCACCCGCCTCGCTTCGACTGCGCAGCAGAATACTACCTCGCCTGTAGCAGGGCAAGCGGCCGCAGGTTACCAGCTTGACACTAGCAGGGCAGTCGCTATACCCCCCCGAACGACTATGCTATCGTTACCGCTAAAAGGCTGTTATGCGTCTGCTTTATAGACAAAAGTGCCAGGAGAGTGAAACGGGATGGAAGGTATTTCAACCATATTTATCGTGCTTGTTGTGCTGGCCGTGGCGACGGTATTCAAGGCAGTCAAGTTCGTCAACCAGGGCACCGAATACACGGTAGAACGCTTCGGCCGTTACACCAAAACGCTGCGTCCTGGTCTCAACGTGATCGTACCCTTTGTCGATAGTATCGGCGCCAAAATGAACATGATGGAACAAGTCATGGATGTGCCGTCGCAGGAGGTGATCACCAAGGATAACGCCATGGTCACCGTCGACGGGGTGGTTTTTTTTCAGGTGCTGGATGCCGCCAGAGCGGCTTACGAGGTCAACCAGCTGAGCCGCGCCATACTCAACCTGGTGATGACCAATATTCGCACCGTGATGGGTTCTATGGACCTCGACGAACTACTTTCCAAGCGTGACGATATTAACGCCAGACTGCTAATGGTCGTTGACGATGCGACCACTCCCTGGGGCGTCAAAGTCACGCGCATCGAAATTAAGGATATTGCACCGCCACGCGATCTGGTCGACTCCATGGCACGCCAAATGAAAGCCGAACGAGAAAAGCGGGCGACCATTTTAGAAGCCGAAGGCGATCGACAGTCGGCGGTGTTGCGCGCCGAAGGTGCAAAACAGGCCGCCATTCTTGAGGCCGAGGGGCGACGTGAAGCTGCTTTTCGTGACGCGGAAGCACGCGAAAGGGAGTCGGAGGCTGAGGCTAAAGCGACGCGGGTAGTTTCGCAGGCTATTGCCGAGGGTGACGTACAGGCGGTGAATTATTTCGTTGCGCAGAGCTATGTCGAAGCTTTAAAAGCAATCGCCACAGCGCCGAACCAAAAATTACTCATGCTGCCGGTTGAAGCCGCGAGCGTTATTGGCGCGGTTGGAGGTATTGCCGAAATGGTCCGATCCGCAATGGCACAACAACAAGACAAGGAGGGCTGAGCATGCCTCTGTTCGAGCAACTATTGTTCTGGCACTGGTTAGTGTTAGCGCTAGTGTTGTTAGTACTGGAGCTGTTCATGCCGGCCGCATTTTTTATCTGGATTGGCGCTTCCGCTGCGCTGGTGGGTGCGCTGTTATTCGTGCTGCCGACTTTGTCCTGGCATTTGCAGTTCGTGGTTTTTTCTATCGCTGCAATTGTAGCGGTGGTGATTGGTCGCCGCTACAGCGTCAAACAAGCACAAACAGACGGCGATTCGGGTTTGAATCGCCGTGGCGAACAATACGTCGGCCGGGTATTTGTTCTCAACGAGCCGATCATGAATGGTACCGGCCGTGTGCGCGTCGACGACGGTTATTGGCGCGTGATAGGCCCTGACCTGCCGCCTGGTACCAGGATAAAAGTCAATTCGGTCGAAGGCGCATCGTTCGTGGTAGAAGCGGCCAATTGAAGCTGCTGCCCGCCTGATTTTGGATAAATGGCAGTTAACGTTATCGGCCCCGCCCCGAAAGTTACCTGTATAAAACAACGGAATACACATTATTTTTGGCGTTGGCCGCTGTTGCAATTAAAAAAGTGGCAGTAGATTGCTAAATTTGTCGTTGCCACTCAGTAATTGTCTGTTCGCGAGCTACACTAAAAGTACGAGCGAATAATTGATTGCTGCATCGGAAAGCGCAAGCTGGATAACAACCCAAAATAATGCAAAGTAAAAAGGTGTTGGAGAAGGAGACCTTCCAACTGGCCGTAGACGAACTGCAGCTGGGAATGTTCGTGTGTGAGTTGGACAGACCCTGGCTGGAAACGCCTTTCATACTGCAAGGCTTCGAAATCCAGAACCAGGAAGATATTGACACGCTGCAGTCCCATTGCGAATTCGTATACGTCGAGAAAACCGCTGCGCTGGCGGCCCATAAGTTGCGGGAGCGCGAACAGCAGGCCGCAAACAGCCAGCAACGCCTGCCAACGCGCAAGACCAGCGACACAGAATTCGTTCACGCCAAAAATCTGGCCACCGAAGGCAAGCAGCTCACTCGCGCATTTATGGACGACGTTCGATCAGGACGCGCAATCGATGTGCAAACAGTGGAAGCTACTGTCTCAGGCTGCGTAAAAAGTATTACCCACAATCCGGACGCGATGATGTGGCTGGCCAAACTGCGCAGCGTGGATGCCTACACGTCCGAGCACTCGTTCAACGTTGGCCTGCTGGCGATAACTTTTGGGCGCCATCTCGGGCTTGCCGAAGAAGACCTGCAGAAGCTCGGCGTTGCCGGCATGTTGCACGATATTGGTAAAATGCGCACCCCCACCGAAATTTTAAACAAGGAAGGCGCGCTGACGGCGGAAGAATTTAAAGTTATGCGCCAGCACACCATCCATGGCCGCGATATTTTAAAGGCTCACAAAACCGTCAATGCCACTTCGGTAGATGTTGCTTTTACGCATCACGAAACGCTGGACGGTAAGGGCTATCCGGGTAAGGTTAAGGGTAAGGGTATTAGTGAATTCACCAAAATCGTGACTATTTGCGATGTCTATGACGCACTAACCAGTGAGCGTTGTTACAAGTCCGGCAAATCGTCGGTAGAGGCATTCCGCATTCTGTACGGTGGTCGCGCCAAGCAGTTCGATGAAAACCTGGTGACGGAGTTTATCGAATGTATCGGTCTTTATCCGCCGGGTTGTATCGTTGAGCTGCTGAACGGCCATGTCGGTATTGTGATCAGTATTAATGATCGGCAGCGACGCTTGCCCAAGGTGTTACTGGTCACGGACGAACAGAAAGCAATGAAAGGTGAACGGGTTATCGACTTGTCTTGCGTTGCTAACAACGCAACGGGCAGGGGTTATATGATTAAATCCGTGGTGCCCAACGGTACGCTCGGCATTCGCGTGGAAGACTACGTCAAGCGCGGTCTGCGCATCGAGTAGACGTCATTCTCGGTTACATTTCTGTACAGCGTAGGTCAATCGATTGACACGCAGTTAACAGTTACCGCTCTTTACTCATCAAAATTTTACAAACGCTTGCTAATTCTTTGTATTTGATAACAGAAAATGTTATCTCTCATCCTGATTTGGTTTATCATGAAGCGTGAGCATAGGGAGAGTCAGTCGTGTTCCGACTGGATAAGAGGGCATCATGACGGCGGTTATTTGCGAAGATCTGCAGCCAGGAATTGTTAAAGTCACGATGAACCGGCCCGATAGCCTGAACGCGCTATCGATGGCGCAAGTGACAGCATTGCAGCAAACCTTTGCTGCGTTGGGTAAACGGCGCGACTGCCGCGTGGTTATTCTAACCGGTGCCGGGCACGGCTTTTGTGCCGGCGCCGATCTGCACGACAAGCAGCTCGCAGCCGATGGCGAGAGTTTGACCAAGCTGGGCTACGTAGTGGAAGCCCAGCAAAATCTGGTTGACATGCTGCTTACCATTCGCGAGTTGGACAAGCCGGTGATTGCCGCCGTGAACGGCGTCGCCGTTGGTGGTGGGCTGGCGCTGGCGCTGGTCTCTGACATTCGTGTGGCGTCGGAGTCGGCGCAGTTCGCCGCCGCGTTTATCAGAGTGGGTTTGTCGGCGTGCGATGTGGGCATCAGTTATCTCCTGCCGCGTATCGTTGGCGCATCATGCGCGGCGGAACTGATGCTAACCGGCCGCACATTTGATGCCTTCGAGGCGCAGCGCATCGGTATGACTCACGACGTAGTGCAAGACGGCCAGCTGATGGCTGCCGCCATAAAGACCGCTGAGCAGATCGCTGGTAATAGCGACAGCGGCGTTATGATGACAAAAAAGGGCTTATGGGCGAGCCTCGACGCCTGTAGTCTGCGCCAGGCCCTCGAACAGGAAAATCGTACGCAGGTGCTGGACTATTTCGACGATACAATGGCGCTGGAGCAGCAAAACGTGCTGTCCTAGAAAGCGTCACTATTACCTGTCATCTGCCCCCTCAAGTCATAGTATACTTTCTCCCTTCCCTTATCTTTACCACCGGACCGCTAATCGCCTGTGAAAACCCGCGACCGCATTTTAGTCATCAGTCTGGAGCAATTTAACCAACTGGGCGAACCGCACGTTACTACCCTGGATATCTGCAACGAGATGGATATCAGCCCGGGCAACCTTTATTACCATTATAAAGGAAAGGATGAAATCATTGCCGAACTGTTTTCCCGCTTCGAACAAGACATGCAGGAGTTGCAGGGCAATGTGTTTCAGGATGAGATCACGGTTCTCGACGTGTGGATGTATCTGCAGCTTAACTTTGAAGCGATTGCGCGCTTTCAGTTTATTTATCGCGACCTGAACGATTTAATGAGCCGCTACGCAATGCTAAAGCGACGCTTTAAGCGTTTGCTGAAAGCGCAACGCACCACGATCAAGAATATGTGTGCTGCGTTGCAGCTTAACGACGCGATGCAAACCGGCGATGCAGAACTGCAGCGTATCGCCGATCATATTGTAATGACGATGTCATTTTGGCTTAATTTCGAGCAAATCCAGTGGGCTGATAAAACGCCGTTTGTGGCTAATATTGAACAATGCGCATATCAGGTGATTAATCTGTTGGCACCATTTCTGCAGCAGGATGATCGCGAAGCGCTGCGCGAGATTAGCGAGGAATATCTTTAGATACGTCGGGTATTACAGTGGCGCGTTTGGAAAAAATCGCCAAAACAGTCGCGACTAAGTCGCGAAAGGGCACGCTGAGTTCCTGATTTCAAACGCGCACTTACAAGATAGAAAACAAAAACCGCCCCTGCCTTTATGGCGCGAGCGGTGATAACAAACCTTTAATCGAATGCAGAATGTTAGTTACTTAGCTGCTGACCCAGGTCCGCTAGGCTTAGCCGGCGCTTTGCTCGCTGCCTTCCGCGCCGGTGTTTTGCGCGGAGTGGCTTTAGGTTTGGCTTTTGTTCCAGCTTTCGCTGAAGAATTCGCGTCTACCGCTTTCTGCAGTCGATCGATCTTCGCGTGCAGCTCGTCGATATCTTTCTTGGAAGGTAATCCCAGGCGGTTGTAAGCCTGAGCAACACGCTTGTCGAAGGCTGTTTCCAGTTTAGAAACCCCGGAAGTTGCCTTATCGCTGATCTTGTCGAATCTATCTTCCATTTTATCTTTCAAGCCATCCAGTTCTTTTTTCGCTTTTTTTTCTAACTTCTGGCCGTCTTTCACCAGCTTTTTAAAGAACTTTTCACTGTCGTCGGTAGTGTCTTTCGCAGCATCGCTAATGGCGTCACTGCTGCGTGCGAAGGCTCCAAGACCAGCACGCCAAATTTGCTGATACGTTTTCTTTGCTTGCTGCGCCTGCTCGCTGTCGCCAAGCTCTTCCAAACGGTCGCGCGCCTGATCGATCAGGTTTTCGTCGTCTTTACCTTTTCTTTTGCCGCCGGTTTTACCCTTTTCAGTCGCCATGAACGTGCCTCTTGTCAGTTGTCAGGCTGTAAATTAACAACAAAACGCTACAGCTGCAATCTAGAATAAATATACTAGTTATCGTTATAGAGTTTTGCGACAATTTTTCCGGGGCTGACCCCTCCAGCATCGACCTCTGTTGCACGACTCAAACCTGTTTCGCAATCTTCATCACGTTAGCCAGCATTTATAACATGTGGTATAACATGTTCGACCTGGCGCGCAAGTATGCGCTGGGCGAGGCCATGAAGCACCAGGTTGAAATGGTGCAACAGTCCGAGTTTGCCGCCGCAGATAAAGGCTGCATTTTCGTATCGCACCAGCAGGCAGTTGGCACCGGCTACTTCGATGCAATGACCAACGTTATTCGGGGAAACCCAGTCTTCGGTGACAGCATTGACCGGTGCAACCAAAGAGGAACAGTTTCAATATTGGAAGGCACAATAGAGGAAGGCACAATGCAAAAAATCTCAACCCCGGATCTATGCGATCAAAACCCGCAACAGGTGCAAGTCTGCGAGCTTGCATTCAACGCCTACGGGCAGCGAATGCAGTTCGGCGGCGCAATCGAAACAGTCAAATGTTTCGAAGACAACTCGCTGGTAAAGGAAGCGCTGGCCCGCGACGGTGCAGGCAAGGTGTTGGTGGTTGACGGCGGTGGCTCCCATCGTCGAGCCCTGTGCGGCGACCAGGTAGCTGCCGACGCGGTTAAAAACAACTGGGCCGGACTGGTGTTTTACGGTTGCATTCGCGACGTAGAAGAAATCGACGAACTGCCTATCGGTGTTAAGGCACTGGGTAGCGTGCCGATTAAAACCGATAAACGTGGCGAGGGGCAGGCGAATGTCGTGCTGCGCTTTGGCGGGGTATTATTTACACCCGGCCACTTCCTCTATGCTGATCGCAATGGTGTTATTATCGCCGAGACATCATTGCTATAAGGCTTTAAGTGTTCAGTGGCGTATTGAGCGAACGCTCGCTGTGCCACGCTGCACTGGTCTCGTCATATCATGGTCGGCAACCGCTACGCTGCTGAGCTGATTCGTTTGCTCAAGGCAAAAGACATTCCCGAATCGTTGGTGCTGCAAGGTACCGGTCTTGTTTGGGATAGCCTTGATAGCGGTAAACAGACCGTTCACAAACGCCAAATGCAACAGCTTATTGTGAACGCCATACGCCTCGTGCAGGAGCCCGATCTGGGCCTGCAATTCGGCAGGCGACTGAATACCAACACACACGGCATACTTGGCTATGCGCTAATGAGCGCGGCGACCATGCGAGAAGTGGTTAACGTGTGGTTGAAGTATTACAAGCTCAACTTCGCCGACCTCGACTTGATTTATCGCATTGTCGACGACACCTATATTTTGGCCGTTGACATAGCGCCCGAACAAAGCGCTATTCGTCAGTTTATGGTTGAAGCGGTGTTCGCCAGCATGTACACCACAGCCGTATTTTTGTTGAACGAGAATTTGCATAATGCAGAGATCTGGTTTGACTACCCCGAGCCCGCATACGCCGCCAGATATTTCGAAACCTTTCCAATCCGTATTGCCTTCGCCAGAGAGCAGTGCCAGTTTCGCGTCCCGGTTACGGTGCTGGATGTCAGGCTAGCGTCAGCCAATACGGCGGCCGCACGTATCTATCAGCAACAGTGCGCTGCGATGCTTAAGACCATGAAGCAGCGCCACGGCACGGCGCGCACGCTGCAAAAACTAGTGCTTGAGCACAGCGGCAACTTTCCCCGCATCAATGATGCCGCGGCGCAAATGCATATGAGCGAGCGCACACTGCGGCGCAGATTAGCTGCAGAAAACACGTCTTTTCAAGAGGTTTTAAACGATGTGCGGCATCGCATCGCCTGCGAATACCTGCAATCTACAACGCTGTCGGTTGCCGACATAGCTGACTTGTTAGGCTTTGCCGACCCGTCTAATTTTCGCCGCGCGTTTGTGCAGTGGAGCTCAGTCTCGCCGGCCGCCTATCGCAGGCAAGCGGCGGCGGATAGTCCGGGCGCATAGTCCGGGCGCATAGTTCAAGCATAGTTACTCCGCTTCTATATACTCAACCACTTCGAGATTAAAACCTGAAATCGCATTGTAGCGAATCGGTGAACTCAACAAACGCATTTTGCTGACGCCAATATCGCGCAGAATTTGCGACCCAGTGCCTACCACGCGATACACATCCATGCCCGCCTCGCTGGGTGGCTTCAGTACCTGCGGAATTTCAGGGAAGGCATCGATTTGCGTCTGCAAATCGGCGGCTGAATCGTGTTGCCCTACCACCACCAGTACGCCATTGCCTTCTTGCTCAATGCGCTTAAGTGAATCGCTAATCGACCAGCTCTTTTTATGCTGCGGGCGTTGCGCCCCAAAAATATCGCGCAGCGTATTAATAGGTTGTACCCGCACAAGCACCGGATCGGTGGCGCTAATTTCACCTTTTACCAACGCCATGTGCGTGTCTTTGTAAATATTGTCGCGATAGGTAACCAACGTAAACTCGCCGTGTTCGGTGACCAGCTGTTTCTCCGACAGCTTCTCTATCGTATGCTCGTTGACCGCTCGGTACTCGATCAAATCGGCAATGGTACCAATTTTTAGCTCGTACTTAGCCGCGAATTCTTCCAGCTGGTCGCGCTTGGCCATAGTACCGTCTTCATTCATGATCTCGACGATCATGGCCGCGGGCTCATAGCCCGCCAGGCGCGCCAGGTCGCAGCCGGCTTCGGTATGGCCGGCTCGGGTAAGTACGCCGCCGGGCTGAGCAATAATCGGGAATATATGGCCGGGGGTGACAATGTCTTCAGCGCGGGCGTGCTTGGCAACTGCGGCGCGCACGGTTTTAGCTCTGTCGGCCGCCGAGATGCCGGTGCTAACCCCCTCAGCCGCCTCGATAGAAACGGTGAAATTGGTTTCATGCTGAGAATTATTGTCACGCACCATTTGCGAAATGTTCAGCTGCCTTGCGCGTTTTTCAGTAATCGTCAGGCACACCAGCCCGCAGGCGTAGCGCGCGAAAAAGTTAACGTGTTCGGGCGTGACCACATCGGCGGCGATGATCAGGTCGCCCTCGTTTTCGCGGCTTTCATCATCCATTAGAATGACCATTTTGCCGTGGCGTATATCGTCTATGATTTCTTTGGTGCTGTTCAGTGGCATGGGTGAACTCTACTGCGTATCAGGCTGTATTTTACCTGATTGAAACGCGATGTGCTGTAGGGTAGGGTGCGCCTTACGCAGGCGCTAGTCTGCAGCTTGAGAAGAGTGCACTGTGCGCGCGCGGAAATAACCAAGCCGCCAACAGAGTCGCTGTGCGCACAACGCACCCTACTTTGCTACGTGGCAGATAGCTGCCCTACAGCACTTTATTAATTTTTCGTTTAGCGTATGGTTAGCGCCGGTTTCGTTTTAATCCGTATTGATCGAAAAATAGACTAAACGATGCTAAACGACAACTACAACCGAGGCCAACAACAGCTATGTTAGCAACGATTCAACGCGACTGGTTTTCAAACATTTCGGGTGACTTACTGGCGGGCGCCGTCGTTGCACTGGCGCTGGTACCGGAAGCTATCGCTTTCTCTATTATCGCCGGCGTCGACCCCAAGGTGGGTTTGTACGCCTCGTTCTGTATTGCAGTGATTATCGCGTTCGCCGGTGGCCGCCCGGGAATGATATCGGCAGCAACCGCAGCCATGGCCTTATTGATGGTGACGCTGGTTAAAGATCATGGTTTGCAATACTTACTGGCGGCGACGCTGCTGACCGGCGTTTTGCAAATCTGCGCAGGCTTTCTCAAGCTCGGCAGTTTGATGCGTTTCGTGTCGCGCTCGGTGGTTACGGGCTTCGTTAATGCGCTGGCGATACTGATTTTTATGGCGCAACTGCCGGAGCTTATTGGCATGGGCTGGCAGGTGTATGCCATGACAGCGGCCGGCCTAGGCATTATTTATCTGCTTCCGCTGGTGCCCGTTGTCGGCAAAATCGTGCCGTCGCCGTTGATTTGCATTCTCGTTTTGACGGTCGTAGCCATCACGTTGGGGTTGGACATTCGCACAGTAGGGGATTTAGGCGAGCTGCCCGACACTTTACCAATATTCCTCTGGCCAGATGTGCCGCTGACGTTCGAAACTCTGGCTATTATTTTCCCCTATGCGGCAGGCCTGGCCGCCGTTGGTTTGCTGGAGTCGATGATGACAGCAACCATTGTCGATGATCTGACCGACACCAACAGCGACAAAAACCGCGAATGCAAGGGGCAGGGGCTGGCCAACATAGGCGCCGGTTTGATAGGCGGCATGGCGGGCTGCGCCATGATTGGCCAATCGGTAATCAATATTAAATCAGGCGGGCGAGGCCGGCTGTCGACGTTGTTCGCCGGCGTATTGCTGCTTATATTAGTGGTATTTCTGGACGAGGGCCTGAAGCAGATTCCGATGGCAGCCCTGGTAGCCGTGATGATTATGGTGTCTATCGGTACCTTTTCGTGGGACTCTTTGCTGAACCTTAGAGTACACCCGGTGTCTTCGAATATCGTAATGATTGCTACCGTGGTGGTGGTCGTGTTCACACACAATCTGGCGCTCGGTGTACTGGTCGGTGTGTTGCTGGCGGCCATGTTCTTTGCCAATAAAATTGGCCGCTATATGCTAGTCAAATCCGAGATAGACGACGCCGGCGACACGCGAACTTATCGTGTTATTGGCCAGGTATTTTTCGCCTCATCCGAACAGTTCGTCAACTCTTTCGATTTTAAAGAGGTCGTGGATCGTGTCACCATCGACGTGTCGGAGGCGCACTTCTGGGATATTACCTCTGTGTCGGCTTTTGATAAGGTGGTCATCAAGTTTCGCCGCGACGGC
>JBBKXJ010000427.1:0-6754 GCA_037969395.1 Pseudomonadales bacterium | reverse complement strand
GTGGCCACGCCGATCGAACAGGAGATCAATGGCGTCGAGGGCATGCTGTACATGACGTCGCAATCCACCAGCGATGGCGCCATGAGTCTGACCATCACCTTCGAACTCGGCACTGATCTCGATTCTGCCCAGGTACTGGTGCAAAATCGGGTCGCTATCGCCGAGCCCAGACTGCCCGAAGAGGTACGTCGCAGCGGCGTGGTCACGCGCAAAAGCTCCCCCGACCTGATGATGGTGGTGCACCTGCAATCACCCGACGACAGCTATGACCAACTCTACATTGGCAACTACGCCCTGTTGCAAGTCAAGGATAGGCTGGCCAGAATCGATGGCGTGGGCGATATCCGCGTGTTCGGCGCGCGCGAATACAGTATGCGCGTCTGGCTGGACCCGGACCGACTGGCGGCGCTGGATTTAACGGCCGGCGATGTGGTGAGCGCCTTGCAGGCACAAAATGTGCAGGTAGCCGGCGGCGCGCTGGGTCAACCGCCCACGCCGACAGGTACCGCTTTTCAACTCACCGTCAATACCCAGGGCCGCTTTATCGATGCCGAGCAGTTCCGCGATGTGATTATCAAAAGCGGCGATGACGGACGGCTGACGCGGGTGCGCGATATTGCGCGGGTCGAGCTGGGCGCGCGCGATTACAGCACCAACAGTTATCTTGACGGCAAGCCGGCGGTGGCAATGGGTATTTTCCAGCGACCCGGCAGCAACGCCTTAGCCACGGCCGACACTGTTCAGGCAACGATGCAAGCGCTGGCAGAAGAATTTCCCCAGGGGCTGGCATACCGCATCGTCTACAACCCGACCGAATTTATAGAGCAGTCTGTAGACGCTGTGTACCACACGATTTTCGAAGCGGCTGCGCTGGTGATTCTGGTGATTATCCTGTTTCTGCAGTCCTGGCGCGCGGCGCTAATTCCCGTCATCGCCATACCGGTTTCACTTATCGGCACCTTTGCGGTGATGGCGGCGTTTGGCTTTTCACTGAACAATCTTTCTTTATTTGGGCTGGTGCTTGCCATCGGTATCGTGGTCGACGATGCCATCGTCGTGGTCGAAAATATCGAGCGCAATCTGGCCGAGGGTCTGTCTTCGATACAGGCGGCCCGCGTGACAATGGATGAAGTCGGCGGTGCGCTGGTCTCCATCGCGCTGGTGCTAAGTGCCGTGTTTATTCCGGCTGCGTTTCTGGATGGGATCACTGGACAGTTCTTCCGTCAGTTTGCCCTGACCATCGCCGTTGCTACGGTGATCTCGGCGTTTGTGTCACTGACCTTGAGTCCGGCGTTGGGCGCGGTTCTGCTGAAACCGGAAGACGCGCCCAAATCGACCTTTGATCGCGTCTGGGAGAAAGTGCTCGGGCCTGTTTTTCGACTGTTCGAGCGGGGCTTCGACGCAGTAAGCAGACAATACACGCGCGCCGTTAGCGGAGTGGTGCGCCGGCCGGCGCTGCCGCTGCTTGTGTTCGCCATCATGATTGGCCTCGCCGTGTTTATGTTACAACGCGTGCCGGGCGGCTTTATTCCACAGCAGGACCAGGGCTACGCTATCGTCGCGGTGGAGCTGCCCAAAGGCGCGTCGCTGGAGCGCACCGACGCCGTTGTGCAACGCGCCACCAAGCTCATCCGCAGCACGCCCGGCGCCGGCCATGTGGTTGCGTTTGCCGGCTTTTCCGGCGCGACATTCTCCAGCGCTTCCAATGCGGCCGCGATGTTTGTGCCGATGAAGCCCTTCGACGAACGTGAACCTGGCGACACGTCAGCCGTACTGGTGGAGCGTTTACGGGCGACGCTTAACCAGATTGACGACGCCCAATTTTTCGTGATTGATCCTCCGCCGATACGCGGGCTGGGCACCGGCGGCGGTTTCAAAATGATGGTACAGGACCGTAGCGGACGCGGCTTGCAGGCGCTTGAAGCGTCGACAATGGAGCTTATCGGCGCGGCCAACGAGGCAACGGATCTGGAGCGCGTGTTTAGTACGTTCAGTACGGCGACCCCGCAATACTATCTGGATATAGACCGCACCCGCGCGGAAATGCTCGACGTGCCAGTAGAGAATATATTCGAAACACTACAGGTATATTTGGGCTCGGCGTATGTGAATGACTTTAACCTGCTCGGTCGTACTTATCGGGTGACCGCTCAGGCCGATGCGCCGTTTCGGCTGCAACCGGAAGACATCGGCAAACTGCGTGCGCGCAACGCCAACGGCGACATGGTGCCGTTGGGCTCCTTCGTCAATGTGCGCCGCACCACCGGCACCGATAGACTGGTGCGCCACAACCTGGCGGCGGCGGCCGAGGTACAGGGCAGCGCGGTAGCGGGGGTTAGCTCAAGCGAGGCAATAGCCCGCATGGAGACACTCGCCGACCAGCTGTTGCCAGCCGGCATCAGTACCGAGTGGACCGAGATGGCGTTCCAGGAAAGCCAGGGCGGCAATGCCGGCCTGATAGTGTTTCCATTGAGTGTGTTGTTCGTGTTTCTGCTGCTGACCGCGCAATACGAGAGTTGGACGTTGCCGGTTGTTATCATTCTTATCGTGCCGTTGTGCATATTGTTCGCCTTGCTGGGTGTGTCGCTGCGCGGCATGGACAACAATATTCTCACGCAAATTGGGTTCATTGTGCTAATCGGCCTGGCCAGCAAGAACGCGATTCTGATCGTCGAGTTCGCCAAACAGCGCGAGGATGCTGGTGCCGATCGCTTTAGCGCCGCCGTCGAAGCCGCACGACTGCGCTTTCGACCGATTCTGATGACCTCGCTCGCCTTCATTCTTGGCGTGGTGCCTCTCATGCTCGCACAAGGAGCCGGCGCCGAGATGCGGCAGGTGCTGGGTACCGCTGTGTTCAGCGGCATGCTGGGAGTGACTCTGGCAGGGCTGTTTCTGACGCCGGTGTTCTACGTTGTGATGCGCGGCCTGGCGACGCGAGGCGGTGCACAAGATAAAGACACGCCGGTGCTTGAAAGCATGTCGTAAAATGCAACGCGGAAAAAAGGCATCATAATCAGTTTAAATATCTGCAGCGTAAAGTACTGATGCGACTTTAGCAGAGAGATAAAAGACCGATTTGAGCAGTGGCACGATGGAAGATGCGAAGCGATATGCCGCCAACTGGCAGACGACGCAACTTAAGACGGTGAACCCTGGAAGTTAAACCCAACTACAAAGCTGCTACCGGAGCCGCTCAGAGCGGGTTTATACAAACAAATGGCGTCCCCTAGGGGGTTCGAACCCCTGTTACCGCCGTGAAAGGGCGGTGTCCTAGGCCACTAGACGAAGGGGACGCATACCTCGAAAAAGGCAGGCGCTATTGTACATAAGGCGGAGTAGATTTCAAGCGGAAAGTGCAGCCTGTCATTAGCCAATTGTAAGCGCCCGTGAATCGACAAATTGGCACGCTGCAGCGTAATATCGGTAGCATGTTTTAGGCCGTCAGCTCCTCATCATGTTCTAGCTTTGCCCTTTCTAACAGATCTTCGTAGTGGCACAATTTGTTACGGCCGTGGGTTTTGGCGTAGTAAAGCGCCTTGTCGGCGTGCGCGGTCATCGCATCGAGTGACTTATGTAAATTGAGCTGTGTACAACCGATACTTACTGTAACTTCTACAGTGTGTGGAAATTCAGTCTCGGCCACCGTCTGCTTGAAGCGCTGCAGGGCTGTCATTGCCACGGCGACGTCAACATCGGCTAACACGATGAC
Organism: Pseudomonadales bacterium; assembly: GCA_037969395.1. Taxonomy (GTDB): domain Bacteria; phylum Pseudomonadota; class Gammaproteobacteria; order Pseudomonadales; family JAUIET01; genus JBBKXJ01. The sequence continues at coordinate 3,045 of JBBKXJ010000427.1, read as the reverse complement.
AAACTCTTCACCACCAAAGCGGCATAGCACGTCATCTTCGCGAAACGAGTTACGCATAATTTGCGCAAACATTATCAGCACTTTGTCACCATACACATGGCCGAACGTGTCATTAACGTGTTTAAAGTTGTCGATGTCGACCATGGCGAAACAACCGCTGCAATTTGGCTCTCTACTGCGGCGCCGGTACAGGCTATGCTTCGCATATAGCTTGTGCATGCGACTTTCAAACGCGTCGCGATTTAGCAAATTAGTCAGGCTGTCGCGGGTTGTTCTTTTCAGCAGTGCGATCTGATTGGCGTAGATTATCAGCCCCGCGCGAACCAGGTCGACCTGCTCTTGCAGTAACGCGGCGTTGACGATTACAAACACTTTCTGCTCCGCGCTTACGCGTTGCTGGAACATGCTGCTGCCATTTTCGCCTGCCACAGAGGCACAGAAATCGCGCCGCCCTAACTTATTTAATAAGCGGCGATCACCGCCGAGCTGATTTGTCGTTTGACTGAGACAGGAAGGGGTTTGATCGCTCCACTGTGCAGCCCGCTGGCCTATCAACGTGTAGTCTTCGCAGTCGGCACCGGTAGCATAAAAGCGCAGCTCGACGGCCAGGGCCTCACCTATTACCAGCGGGAAGCCACTGTTAAGCAAGGCCAGATCAGTGAAGCCCGTTAGCTGCACCAACGCCCTGTAGCAGCTATTCTGAATGTCGTTTGAACAACCCATATGACACTGGAATCAATCCTTTAGACCTGCAGTATCACTGAAAAAACGACGCGAGACAACCGCACTAACCGGTATGCCGGACGCTGTCAAAAAACCGTCAATTTTATGCGCACAACCGTTTAGTAGACTCGGATGATCCGGCTAATTCTGCGGCCTGGGCGGTAATAACCATGCCGCTCGTGATGTTCGTCGTAGTGGTGATCGCGTCCGCGGTGAACCCTACGGTCATGACCATTGTTTCCGTTCGAGTGGCGATGATGGCGTCGATCGTCACCGCGTCGATGTTCAGCGTCGCGATGATGCGTGTGCCGGTTACGCCTATGTTTTAGCCGGCGATGCTGGTCATCGTCATGTCTGACGTTGATATAGCCGCCGACAATTTTGCGTTCACGGCTGTTAACCTGCGAGCGAACATGATGCGCCGGACTGCGGCCGTCCTGTAGCCACGCGTGACCGTAGTTGAGATCATTAGACTGCTCCGCCAGCGCAATTTGGCCCACTGCCAACCCGCACGCAAGACTCACAACTGGAATTAACTTATTCATATCTAGCTCCGTAAACGTCAAATCAAACCGTATAATAGGCGCGGCTAACTGAACGAAGACTGAATTAGAATAAAGATAAAATTTCTATTATTAGTTTTTAAAACAGAGGTATAGAGAGGAGTCCCATACTTAATGTAGATTATTATGGTACTTTTTCGTAATAATGCGAAGATCATTTGTTTTAATCTACGTCATGAAGATTTAGACTACGCAGTAATCAAATAATGCAATGGAGTAGGACATATGAAAACAGTTTGTAGTGCCGCAACGGCGATACTTTTGCTTAGTAGTACGCTGACCTGGGCTGAGTGTGAACGCTCTGAAGCGCCAGGCATACCCGATGGCAGTAAAGCCACCGAGCAGGAAATGATTGAAGGCCAGCAAAATTTGAAAGCGTATATGGCCGCTACTGAAACGTACCTGACCTGTATTGACAACGAAGAGAAAGCAGCCATGGAAGTCGAAGCAAAAGCGACTGAACCTGCACCCGAAGAAGAAAAAGTTGAGCGCCTTGCAGCGCACACTTCAACCTACAACAAAGCAGTGCAGGAAATGGAAGCAAAAGCCGCAGAGTTCAACGAGCAATTAAAAGCCTACCGCGAAGCGCAGGCAGCGGCACAATAAGCAGCGACAGCTGTTATGCGCTACGGAGTGACTGTGGCGCATCCCCCCACTATTCTTCACAGCTAACCTGAATTGTTAGACTCGAACACCCAACAGCGGTGAATCCCGGGTCGACGCTTGAAGTCAACGTCGATGGTTTGGGCACTTATATCTTCCACCGTAAATTTCTCGTTCAAATCTTGATCGAGCTGGAACTTCCGACGGTTGGTGGAAAACACCAGTTTGCCAGCGTGCTTCAAGCGCTGCATTGCCTGCTCGATTAACAACGCATGGTCACGCTGAACGTCCAGTTCTTCTTGCATACGTTTTGAATTTGAAAACGACGGCGGGTCAAGCAAGATAAGATCGTAGCGAGTTTCTGCGGTACGCAGCCACTGCAAACAATCTGCTCTCACTAGTTCGTGCGTTGCCTCGCTCAGCCCGTTAAGCGCGAGATTCTTTTTCGCCCAGTCGATATAGCTACGTGACATATCAATACTGGTAGAGCGTCTGGCGCCTGCCAGCGCCGCGTGTACGGTAGCGGTTGCGGTATAACAAAACAGATTCAGAAAATCCGCGCCTTTAGCCCAGTCAGCGAGCAGTTGCCGCACTGGGCGATGGTCCAGAAATAAACCGGTATCGAGATAATCGTGTAAGTTAACCAGAAATTTCGCGCGTCCCTCGTACACGGTAATAAAATTATTCTCTGCAGCTATTTTTTGGTACTGCTGATTGCCGCTTTGCCGTTGCCTGCGCTTACTCACAATATGCTGCGGTGCGATATGCGTTGCGGCAGCCACACTGGCCAGCGTGGCGTCGAAACGCTGCCGGGCTTTTTGCGGGTCAACGTGTTGCGGTGCCGCGTACTCTGCAACGACCGCCCAGTCCGCGTAGATATCCACGGCCGAGGCAAATTCTGGAATATCGGCATCGTATAAACGGTAGCAATCGCTGAAACCACCGCGTAACCAGCCCTGTAGCTTTTTGTGATTCTTCTGCAGCCGGTTGACTAACGCCTGGTCGGCTGCAGCGTCGGTTACAGCTGCGGCTTTTGGTTCGGCATAAGGCGACCGCCTGGCCGCCGGCTGCGTTGGCCGCGTCGAATTAATTTGCATCAGCCACAGCTCGCTGGCGATACTGCCGTTAAAAAAACGGTAGCGTTTATCGCTACGCA
>JBBKXJ010000426.1:0-5211 GCA_037969395.1 Pseudomonadales bacterium | reverse complement strand
GGGCTTCCAGATTGCAGTATTGATATGTGTCTAGTAAGCCTTTGGCCAGCGTGGTTTTCCCAGCCTGGCGCGGACCTAACAGGGTGACTACGGGATATTCGGTGAGTAATAGCTCGAATTCGCCTGAAATATCTCGCTTGATCATAAATATTTTATGTAATATTGGAGTTGAAGTTCAATATTACATAAATTGTGAGAAACCAGTGAGACTTGGACTGCAGCCAGCGGTTAAGAATAAATCGTTGAGTAACGATTTGCGATCATATAAACGATCTATTAAAAGAACATAAGATCATCTAATGATCCATAAATAGATCATAGCTATTTGACCATTTGAGCCTTAGCATAATATTGTGATCTATATAAAGATCAAAAAGGCGGCATGGCCAAACCATCATCACGCACCTATTCCCGCTACACCCGTGAAGCTGGCAAACTTATGGGCAAGCTCATCAGGCTGGCGCGCAAGGAACGAAAGCTCACGGTTCAGGATTTAGCAGACCGTGCTGGAATATCCCGAGGTTTGCTGCAACGCAACGAAAGGGGGGATTTTAAATGTGAGATTGGTGCTGCCTTTGAGGTCGCCACAATTGTTGGCGTGAAGTTGTTCGATGCTGAAAGCTCGACCCTGACCGGGTATATAGAGAAAACCGATGACAAGCTCGCGCTGTTGCCTTATTCGGTACGCAAAAAAACCGCAAAGGCCGTAGACGATGACTGCTAAGCAGCACTATGTAGAAGCCATTGTATGGATATGGCTCCCGCATAGCACCGCGCCGGTTGTTGCCGGAAAGCTCACGATGGAGGGTAATAGTCTCGTCTTCAATTACGGCAGGAGCTGTCTTGCCCGCGACCACGCCATTGCAATTTATGACACTGAACTGCCTTTGCAACCTGGCCTTTTGCTAATACCTGACGGATTGTCGATGCCTGGATGCATCCGTGATGCAGCGCCGGCTGCCTGGGGGCGGCTCGTTATTATCAACAAGACGCTGGGGCGCAATGGCAAAAATTCAGCCGCCGACAACGCTGACCTGGGTGAGTGAACTTACCTGCTGGAATCGGGCTCTGACAGAATAGGTGCACTGGATTTTCAGCGCTCGGCGACTGTATATGTGCCGCGCTTATCCACCAATGTATCCCTTGAAGAGTTACTGGAATTCGCAGAACGCGTAGAAAAAGGCGTATCGCTTACATCCGAACTTGATGAAGCGCTGCAGCACGGCAGCGCTATCGGCGGTGCGCGTCCGAATGCCTTGATCGAAGAAAAGAGTACAAAATACGTCGCAAAATTCTCATCGAGTTCCGATCTGTATAGCGTGGTTAAGGCCGATTTTATTACCATGCGCCTTGCAAAATTAACCGGATTGGATGTCGCTCCAGTAACGCTTACCCAATCATCCCACAAAGATGTGTTGCTCGTTGAACGCTTTGATCGCATCCATACCAAAGAGGGATGGGAGCACAAGCGATGTTGATAGCAGGCAACAATCGTATGAGCCGCGTTGAGACTTGTCTTGATGCGGCCCTACACTTCTTACTCTCGCGTGAAGAAGGTATGGCTATCGCTAAGCAGCAAAAACGAAAAATTGAGGAAAACTGGAAATCTGTTTGCGATGAAGCTGAGTTAAACGACATCGATCGTAATTTACTTTGGGGCAGACAGTTTTTTAACCCTTATGTATTTCAAAACTAGTGTGCTTCTCCGAAGCCACCAGCATTTCAGAGAAGCTGGCTTTCAATCACTCATCCTCTAACCCATCAGAGTCCTAAATACGCCGTTGTATAGGGAGAGAAATATAATTTAGCAAATAGTTCTACACCACCCTTTAATCATACGGGAATAATTAACTTAGGTGACGGCTTGATAATCTTTAACTATTCTAGCGGTCCCGGTTTCGCAATGCCGTAACCCTGTGCAAAGTCGACACCCATGTTTCTCAGGCGTTCGAGTATCTCATCATTCTCAACAAATTCTGCGATGGTGCGTTTGCCCATGACGTGCCCCACTTCGTTGATTGACGCCACCATTGCCATACTTGTCTTGTCGTGGACTATGTCTTTCACAAACATGCCGTCAATCTTCAGATAGTCGACCGGTAGACTTTTCAGATATCCGAATGAAGACATACCGCTGCCGAAGTCGTCCAGCGCGAACAGACAACCTTTCTGCTTGAGTCGTTGCATAAAATTAAGCGCCAGCGTCAGGTTTGAAACGGCAGCGGTTTCCGTCAACTCGAAGCAGAACTTGCTGGCATCGATTTCTGACGAGTCAAGCTGTTCTTCGATATAGCTGAGCAGTCCATCATCCGACAACGAATTTCCGGATAGATTAATATTACACAGCTCCAGCTCCCTCATCTGTTCGGGGTTCTTTCGAAACCAGTCCATCGTTCGGCTGATGACCCATAGATCGACTTTAGACATCAGTCCAAAACGTTCGGCTGCCGGAATAAATGCACCGGGCGGAACCAACGTACCATCGGGCTCTACCAACCTGACTAATATCTCGATATGGTTTCCGCTACAGGCCTCACCCTGTTGTAACGGCAGAATGATTTGTTGATATAGCACCAGGCGATCTTCGGCAAGAGCCGCATTAACTTTACCTAACCAGTTCATTTCACCCTGACGGCCTATGAGATTAGCATCTTTCTCGGCGTAGACGTGATATCTGTTTCTACCTAATTCTTTGGCCGAGTAACAGGCTTCGTCCGCCTGTTCAAGCAGTGTTTCAGCATCGGCAGACTCTTGCGTGAGAGTTACGATGCCAATACTGGCGCCTATGGAAAAGCCGATTTCATTCCAGACAAACCTGAAGCGCTCAACGGCTTTGCGAATGGCTTCGGCAATTTCAATTCCGAATTTGAGCGGGCACTCGGTCAACAGGATTCCGAACTCATCTCCGCCCAGCCGTGCAAAAACATCTCCCCGTCGAATTTCATTCTTGATGAGCTGTGACAATTGTTGTAGCAGCGCATCTCCCGCGGCGTGTCCACAGGTGTCGTTCACAATCTTGAATTGATCCAGATCGATATATAACAGAGTATGCCTCTGGTCCTTGTGTAAAATGTCTTCTCTGTACTGGAACAGCTGGCGATCAAACTCTTTACGATTGATCAAATCGGTAAGACTATCGTGAGCAGCCTGATATTCGAGTTCGCGTGTCATATGCCGGGATTCGGTAACATCATGAAATACCATAACTGCACCCATAATCTCGCCAATTCGATTGCGAATGGGAGAGCCAGAGTTATCGATCGCAGATTCCTGTCCGTTCTTTGCGATTAATAAGGCGTGTGTGTCGGTCGCTACTGTTTTATTGCCTTCCAGACACTCGCGTATGGTGTTTGGCAAAGGTTGACGGTTTAGCTCATCTACAAGGTTGAATATCTCTTCTATGGGTCGACCCTGGGCCTCTGCGGTGCTCCAGCCCGTTAACCTTTCGCTGATAGGATTGAGAAACCGCACGTATCCTTCGACATCGGTAGAAATAACGCCGTCACCGATTGAGTCCAGGGTAATTTCCGCCATTTCCTTCGCTTCGAATAATTCCCGCCGGGCTGACTCCAGCTCACATTCGCGAAGTTTTTGTAGCTCCAGTGCGTCAGCAAGACTATTGACCGAACTAGCCAGCAGAGATAATTCTTTCGAACTGTGGATTTCTACGCGACTTTTCAGATTACCATTGCTGAGCGCTAAAAGGTGTTGATGTATTTTGCCAATAGGACGAACTGCAAACAGGTGAATAAGCAGGATAATGATCAACGTCAATGTCAGCAAAGACGCAATCACCCAGTAACGCATTATATTTGTATGTCGAACCACCTCCTGATCCAGCCGCTGCGTGCTCCAGTCAATTGCCAGAACGCCGAATACTTCAGATTCAAAACTGATTTCTTTGGAAAAACTGACCAGATCCTTACTGTCTCTAACTGACTTCCTGATCAATGAAGCCAGTAAAACCCCCTCCTCATTCATTACACGTATGGCATAAATATCCGGTTGCAGCCGGGCTGTTTCATTGACGATACTGCGAAGCTGTGGGATATCTTCGCTAATGACCGGTTCCAGAGTAGCGGCGGAAAGTAGTAGAAATGTATCCTCGCTAGTACTGCGCAGGCTCGTCGAATAGTCAGCCTGCAGCTGTAGACGCATCAACTCACCCGCAACAAGTGCCACCACTAGCATCGCAACCAACAGCGACAGCATGATTTTGAACCACAGTGGCTGACGATTTATAATTTTTCCGACCTGTCCCGACACGCCCCTGGGAAACGAATTTTGCCTTGCTGGTATATTGAGCCGAGGTCCGGCTTCAGAAAAGCTCATTCTACTGAATAGCTTTCATGCCAAAAACATTAGTCAAAAAATCGCGCGTTCTGGTCGATAGCGCTTCGGATAACCGCATAATCTTTATCATTCCCTTCGACGAATCCATCCTTTTGTAGCGCCTTTAACGCTACGCGATCTGTCATTTCAAGCAAGCTTGTCCTTAACGCAGAAATAATCCTTTCATCCAGGCCTGCGCGCGCTATCCAGGGTTTGGTCACGTTGGTAAACATAGCTAGTATTCGTAACCCGGCACCATTTGCAACCAGACGTTTATAAGTGCCCTGCTTCAGTGCGCCCGCATCGTACTGTCCTAAGGCAACAGCCGTACCGACTTTATCGTGCCGCTGCAGATAATCGTAATGAGCGAGATCTCGCGCCCGCAGGCCTTGTTCAACTAAATACTGTTGAGCAAGATAACGGCCAATGGTGGAACTTTCATTGCCAAATGCGAAACGCTTTCCTTTTAAATCGGACGCACGCCTGATCAAACTTTCAGTGCCCACAGCGATAACGCCGTTAAAACTTTTTTCACCATCCTTTGCCTCAAGAGCAAGAATCTCGACACCCGGTTGCTTATTCTTCGCTTCGATATATGACGCCGGACCGAGGCGGGAAAAATCAACTTTTCCAGAACTGATATCGGCGATACCTGCTGCATAAGTGCTGGCGACCTGTAGTTTAATCTTAACTGATTGTCCGAGATTATTACTTACAGAGCGTTCCAGTAATTTAAGCAGCGGTTTGAACTCTTTTACTACAACTGTCGGTTTGTCTGCCGTGTATACACCGAAGCTCAATTTTATTTCAGCCACGGTATTACTTGCCCAGCCTAGTTGACCAATAGTCAGGACTATACTTGAACAGTTAAGAATAGTG
>JBBKXJ010000425.1:0-8882 GCA_037969395.1 Pseudomonadales bacterium | reverse complement strand
TGGCGACCACGCTGGACTATACACAGCAACGCGAACAGTTCGGGCAGGCGATTAGCAAGTTTCAGGTTAGCCAGTTTAAATTAGCCGATATGGCAACCGAACTCGTTGCGGGAAGACAAATGGTAAGACTTGCCGCCGTTAAGCTGGACAACGACGACCCGGAAAAAACTACCTACTGCGCGATGGCAAAACGCTTCGCCACCGACGCCGCCTTCAATATCTGCAACGAAGCGCTGCAGCTACACGGCGGCTATGGTTACATTAAGGAATACCCTCTCGAGCGCCATGTACGCGATACTCGTGTGCATCAAATTCTGGAAGGCACCAATGAAATTATGCGGGTCATTATCGCGCGTCGTTTGCTGGCGGCAGGCGCAATTTTCTAATGGCTCTTAAAGCATGAGAGAGTCGCATGAGTGATACAAGCAGCCCGGTATTATTTGCACGCCTGCCAGCCGCCAACGGCGCCGTGGTTGGCTTGCTAACCCTTAACGTCGAAAAAACCCTTAACGCGCTGTCGCTGGCAATGGTTGACCTGATGCAGGCGCAGCTCGACGACTGGCGCGATGACGACCAGATTGCCGCTGTGTTTATGCGTGGCGTGGGTGATAAAGCCTTCTGCGCGGGCGGCGATATACAGGCTCTGTATGAATCGATGATCGCAACGCCCGGCGGACCCTGCAAATATGCCGAAGCGTTCTTCGAACGCGAGTACCGGCTGGACTATTCGTTGCACACCTATCCCAAACCGGTGCTTAGCTGGGGCCATGGCATTGTGATGGGCGGTGGTCTGGGCATACACGCCGGCGCGCGGCATAAAGTTGTTACCGAAAAAACCCGCTTCGCCATGCCCGAAATCGGCATAGGCCTGTTTCCAGACGTTGGCGGCACGTGGTTTTTAAATCGCATGCCAGGTAACAGCGGCTTGTTCGTCGCCCTCACGGCAGCGGCGCTCAACGCCGGCGATGCGCTTTACCTCGGTCTGGGTAATTATTTTTTACACAATGATCGCCAGCAGGAAATTATCGATGCGTTGTTAACAGTAGATTGGCAGTTCAACGCCGAAAAGGATAATGAACTTGTCAGTCGCACCCTTGCTGAGTTGGAAGACAGCGACGTACCTGGCGGCAATGTCGAAAAAAATCTACCATTGATCAACGACGTATGCGCCGCTGATGACGCTGCTGAAATAGTTGACGCAATATTGGCTATACGCAGCGACGACAAGTGGCTAAGCGCTGGCGTTAGCGCGCTGGCGCAGGGTTCGCCTATCAGCGCCTGCGCTATCTTCCGCCAGCTACGTGACGGTGCAGATCTCACATTGGACGACGTATTTCGTTTCGAACTGATATTGGCAACCAACCTAGCGCGCTACCCGGAGTTTGCGGAGGGGGTGCGCGCGCTGTTGATCGACAAAGACCGGCAGCCGCGTTGGCGTTTCCCGACGGTGCGGGATGTACCCGCCAGTTCGATAGAGCAATTATTTACCCCACCCTGGACTAATAATCCACTGGCGGACCTGAACTAGCCCGCTTCCCTTACAACTACAGCAGAGGTTTCAGCATGGCGAACATTGCGTTTATTGGACTCGGTAATATGGGCGGCCCGATGGCTGCGAATTTGCTCAAGGCAGGTCACTCGGTTAAAGCATTTGATCTGGTTCCGGAGGCCTTAAAACAGCTTGCCGAACAAGGCGCCGAAGTAGCTGAAACGGCAATCGACGCGGTGCAGCAAGCCGAATTCGTCATTACCATGTTGCCGGCCGGCAAGCACGTTGCCGAGCTGTTTCTGGGCGAGCAGGGAATTTTGCCGCATATCAACGACGGTGCGTTGGTTATCGACTGCAGCACCATCGACACCGCCACCGTGCTGCGCGTGGCTGCCGCTGCAACCGAACGTGGACTGGCCATACTGGACGCGCCGGTCTCGGGCGGGGTTGCCGCAGCGACGGCGGGTACGCTAACGTTTATGTGCGGCGGCAAGGCTGATGCCGTCGAGCGCGCCAAAACCGTGCTGCAAGATATGGGCAAGAATACCTTTCTGGCCGGCGACCATAGTGCCGGCCAGGTCGCAAAAATGTGTAACAACATGCTGCTTGCCGTGCAGATGATCGGCACCGCCGAGGCACTACAGTTAGGTGTCAACAACGGCCTTGACCCGAAGGTGTTATCCGAAATCATGTTGCAGAGTTCGGGCCGCAACTGGTCGCTGGAAGTGTACAACCCGTATCCAGGCGTAATGGAAAATGCCCCCGCATCGAATGACTTCAAGCCCGGTTTTATGGTCAACCTGATGATTAAGGATCTTGGTTTGGCGATGGAAAACAGCGTGGCTACCCACAGCGCAACGCCGATGGGCGCGTTGGCGCGGAGTCTTTACGCCAGCCATGGCGCGCAGGGCAACGGTCAATTGGACTTCTCCAGTATTCTCAATTTGTTGCGCTCTTAACGCCCCGTCCGTGTGGCTCGGCTTTGGGGGCAGCCTTTGGCTGTGCAAATCGGCTATCTTGCCGATTTGTGAGACTCAATTCACGCGCCAAGGCTGGCGCTGCGTGGGTATTTATTGCATCATCGATTCATTCTTTTCCTCCGTTAGGCTTTGCCAATCAACGCTACTAATAACCGTTCGCGCGCGACTCCCTTAGTTCTTACCCTGCTGGTCGCCTTTGGCGCCGTCTCAACTGATTTATACCTTGCCGGGTTGCCGGCAATTGTGCAGGAATTCAATAGTACACCTGCGCAGGGTCAGCTTACGGTCAGCATTTTCATGCTGGGCTTTGGCTGTGGGCAATTGTGCTACGGGCCGTTTTCAGACTATTACGGTCGTCTGCCACTGTTAAAGATTGGCCTCACGTTTTACGTGCTGGCGTCATTACTGTGCTGGCTGGCCGCATCGATGGAGATGCTGTTAGTGGCCAGGTTGTTGCAGGGGGTGGCCGCTGCCAGCGGTCCCGTAGTCGCGAGGGCCATCGTGGTAGACACTTATAAGCACAACGATGCAATCCGGGTGATGGGCTATCTCGCCAGTGCCATGGCCATTGTACCGGCGATTGCGCCTATTATCGGCAGTGTGTTGCTGCACTGGTTTAGCTGGCATTCGCACTTTATCGCGCTGGCCCTTTTCGCCACAGTGGGATTGTTAGGCGTGTTGTTGGTACTGGAGGAGACCAGCCCAACCAAAGGCCAACGCAAGCCGCATATCAGCAGTATTGTTACGCAGATTCCTTACTTTCTCCGGCGCCGCCAATTCGTTGGCTATTTGCTAGTGGGTGGCAGTCTGTTTGGCGGCATGTTTGGCTATATTTCCAACTCATCTTTTATCGTGGTCGACGTGATTGGTGTGCCGGCCGCGCAGTTTGGTTTTGTGTTTGCGGTGACCGTGTTGGGCTATATGGCAGGTGCCTTCAGTGGTGCGCGTTTGCTGGTCCGGTTGGGGCAGCGCGGCTGTGTCAGTTTCGGCCTCGCAATTGCAGCGCTGAGCGCTGCTGCGCTACTTGTTTATACGCTAATGGCAGCGCAGCCAACACTTATTTTTATTGTGCCGTTGACCGTGTACTTTTTCGCGGCCGGGATATTGCTACCCAACTGCCAGGCCACGGCGCTGACCCTGTATGCTGGCAACGCGGGTGGCGCCTCCTCTGTATACGGCTTCGCCTCCGTCATGATCGGCGCAGGCAGCGGCGTGTTGGTGGGGAGGCTATATAACGCAACCGCCGTGCCGGTTGCCGCCGGTGTTTTTTGCGGTGCGCTGGTGGCTGCGCTCGCATTTGCCCTTTTGGTAAAACCAACACAGCTCGATGCTCACCAGTCCGCGTAGGGTGCGCCGTGCGCACGTGTAAGTCGCAAGTTTCTGGTGCGCGCGGTGCACCCTACGATTAGAAAAAGACATGCGAATTTTAATTACGTTTACAGCTTTGCTCTGGTGTTTGTCTGCAGCCGCACAAGAACTGTCCGGCGAAATAGCGGCCGAGCTACGTTATTTTTTCTCCGATGCTCAGTTGGCAGGTCAGTATGACCACTTCAACGTCAGCGCTTCCGTCTTGCCGGAGCTGTACCGGCGCTGGAATGACGGCAAATCGTCCATCACTTTCGAACCCTTCGCCCGCATCGACCAACACGACGAGCAGCGCACTCACGCCGATATCCGCGAACTCAGCTGGCTTGGTATCGGTGATGGCTACGACCTAAAGCTGGGCATTAGCACTGTTTTTTGGGGCGTAACCGAGTCGCAACATCTGGTCGATATTATTAATCAAACAGATCAGCTGGAAAACATCGACGGCGAAGACAAGCTCGGCCAGCCCATGCTTAATCTGGAGTTCACGCGCACCTGGGGTACTCTCGAATTGTTTCTGTTACCCGGTTTTCGCGAGCGCGAATTCATCGGCCGCGAAGGCAGGCTGGGATTACAGCAGCGTGTTGATAGCGATGCCGTGCGCTATGAGTCTGGCGCGAAACAAAAGCATACTGATGTTGCGGTGCGCTGGTCACAAGTGGCGGGAGAATGGGATATCGGCCTGTCACATTTTTACGGCACCAGCCGTGAGCCGCGTTTTACGCTTGCAGTAGATGGCAGCGAGATTGTGTTAGCACCGCTGTACGAATTGATAAACCAAACCGGGCTGGACGTGCAGGCCACCAGGGGTGCGTGGCTATGGAAGCTGGAGTCCATCTGGCGTAGCGGTCAGGGTGAGAGCTTTGTGGCGGCTACGGCTGGCTTCGAATATACCCTCGAAGGCATGTTCCAACCAGACCTTGATGTAGGCGTGCTGCTGGAATACCTCTACGACCAGCGTGATATCGATCTGGCTGCCACTGAACCCTTGCCTTTTATTGCCTTTGATAACGACGTTTTCGTCGGTCTTCGGCTGGGTTTTAACGATATGCAAAGCAGCACCCTGTTAGCGGGCTGTGTGCAAGACCTCGACAGCTCGGCGCGGTTTTGCAATATCGAAGCCAGCCGCCGCTTCGGCAACAGCTGGGTGCTGAGCCTGGAAGCGCGCACATTCCGCAATATCTCCGCCACTCATCCTTTGTCAGGCGTACGCGATGACGATCATTTACAGCTCAACACCGCCTTTCATTTTTAAGGGCCAGCGTTTCGACGTACTGAACCTGCCGTCCACTTGCCGCTATAGCACGTTACTTGCTGTCGTCCGGATAGTCCTTCATCTTCACCAGCGGATGCATCGCCAGTTCAACGCCTTCCTCAATATGCGACTTGTTACTTAGCATGGTGCGACGCCGTACGAATTTTGGATTGGACGCCTTCATGTCAATCGCCTGGGTCACCTCAATACCGCCGGCACCTTGAAACTGCAGCGCCAGGTCCATCGAAAAAACGTTGACCCATAACGATACGGCATCCACCGGTGCGGCCCAGTTAAACCCGGCGGGAATACCGTCGCCGGGGCCTTGCAGCGATGGCTTGCGAGTTACACCATCCCAGCGCGCGACATGACTTATGCCACTGGTAAATTGTACCTCGCGCTCGATAAGGTCGGTAAACACAACATAATCCACGTCGTTGCGCGCCTTCATGTCACCTATGGACTCGGCCGCCACTAATTGAAAGGTTTTTTGGTTTAGCTTGCCAGTTGACTGATCAAAGGGGTTGCCGTGTTTGCGCACGGCGTCTTGCCAGGCCTGTTCAAATAAAGCGCTGGAGACGAAACTGTAGCCGTGTTTCTTAAGATAGGTTTTCAATATATCGTCGACCCGTTGCTCGTAGTCCTGCAGATACAGCCGCGATGGTTTACCGAAGTTCACATGCGCAATGATCAGGCGTTTTGCATCTTTGCTGTCGCGTATCGTGTCTTCAATTTTGTACGCGTAGGTCGGTGGCGTCATGCTGCTACTGGAACAGGCGGTTAGCAAAACGGCAACGAATCCGGAAACAATCAGGTGGAGGTAAACTACGCGCACGGTAATGTCTCTATAATGGTTTTGCGCGGCATTGTAGCAATTACACCACCGGGGTACATATTTGACAGCAGGATTTGCAGCCATATCATAGACAGCATCGTTTCACTTTGCCAACCCACAGCCCATGAGCGCTTCTGATATGAAAATATCGGCCAAAGATTTTCGTGCACCGACCGATGGCAGCTTCCGCATCGCCAAAGCGGAGAACCAGCCGCCGAGCAGTGCAGCAGACGAAAAGGCCTGCGAAAAGCGGCTTAAGAAAGTTGCAAAAAAACTCGACCAGCAACAGCGCCGTCTGTACGCGCAAAATACCCACGCGGTATTGTGCGTATTTCAAGCGATGGACGCAGCCGGTAAAGATTCGACCATCCGCGCCGTACTGGGGCAATTAAACCCGGCGGGCTTTCAGGTGTTTTCATTCAAGACGCCGTCTTCCGAAGAGTTGGACCACGATTTTCTGTGGCGCACGGCCTGTAGATTGCCCGAGCGCGGTCGCATCGGCGTGTTTAACCGCAGCTACTACGAGGAAGTGTTAGTCGTGCGGGTACATCCCGAGTACTTGAAGGGCCAGCGTCTGGCCGCCGCTGCCGACAATAAAAAATTCTGGCAACAGCGCTACAAGTCAATTGTGACCCATGAACAGCATCTAATCCGCAATGGCACGCTGATATTGAAGTTCTTCCTGAATGTGTCGAAACAGGAGCAGCGGCAACGTTTTTTGTCGCGCCTTGAAACACCCGAAAAAAACTGGAAGTTCTCGGCGGCCGATCTCGACGAGCGCGAACACTGGAATGACTATATGCGCGCTTACCAGCAGTGCATCAATGCGACGTCGACGAGTGCCGCGCCGTGGCATATCATTCCGGCCGACAACAAGCCCTTTATGCGCCTGGCGGTAGCGGAAATTCTGCATCAGGCGTTGCGCAAACTGAAACCCGAATACCCCTCGCTGAATTCCACTCAGCAGGCCGAGCTGCCGGCTATTGTGCAGCGTCTGAACAATGAATAAACAGGACTTGTTATGCACAAAATTCTCGCTTTCTGCCTGTGTCTTGGACTAACGACCATGTCTGCGCTGGCCGAAGAAGCACCCGTGTCGCAACTTGCCGTGCGCGGCGAGGCTATTCTTAATGTCAGTCCTGACCAGGTGATGGTTAATGTCGGCGTGACCAGCGAGGCGAATACGGCGCGGGAGGCATTGAGGGCCAACAGCGACAATATGCAGGCCATAATGAGCGCGCTGCAAAAGCTTGGCCTCGAAAAGCAGGAATACAAAACGCAGCAGTTTCAGGTGCACCCCATCTGGTCGCAGCGACCGCGCGACCCCGCGCCAGAGTGGAGTGCAAAAATTGCCGGCTATCGAGTGACCAATAGTTTGCAGGTGCAAACGATTAAAATGGAACTGGCTGGCGATATAATCGGCTCGGCCATGCAGGCAGGTGCCAACACGGTAAATTCGGTGCAGTTTGGTTTGGCCGATCCGCGTCAGTATCGCGAGCAGGCGATTAAACAGGCGATGGAAAATGCGCGCAGTGATGCACAAATTCTGGCCACTGCCGCCGGCGACACCATCAAACGCACGCTGTCTTTAAACCTCGACAATGCCGTGGCAACGCCGGTTCGGGTTAGGCAAGACACGATGCAGATGCGCGGCGCGGCAGCAATGGCTAGCGCGCCGCCGCTGGAAGCCGGCGACGTCAATGTGCATGCTTCGGTATCGGTGATATACGAATTAGAATAGTCAGCAACAGTCCTCAGCGGTGTTTGACAAGCATTCCTCGCCAGCGCCAGAATAGCGCCATTGAAGTTGAGTAGTAAGAGGCGAGGGCATGATGATTCCAGTGCAGGCAGTACAGCATGTGAATATTAACTGTGCGCAGTTGGAAACCGCACAAAAATTCTACCAGGATATTGTCGGCCTCACCACCGAGGCGCACAGTGGACCCGATCCGCAAGACGGCACGCCGCTAGGTATGGGACCCGGCATGCAATGGGATGCCTTCCAACTGCATGATCACCACAGCTTCCACGGCACTGCGCTGGACTTGCGCGAATGGCAAACGCCATTATTTACCGGCATGCCTTACGCCAGCCCAAATCATCTGGGCTTCAGCCGGCTCGCTTTCAAAGTACCCAATATTGCCCTCCAGTGTGAACGCCTGGCCGACAGCAATGTGAATTGCTTCAGCGCACCGGAAGACGTATTGATTGATCGCGACCGCGACCAGCGCCGCCGATTCTTTTGCGTCAGTGGACCCGATAACATGGTGCTGGAGTTCGTCGACCATGACGGCGAGGTGGAAATGGGCTACATCAACGTCAACTGTAGCGATATCCAGCGCAGTATGACGTGGTACTGCGACACGCTTGGTTTTAAACCCACTCAGCCGCTGCTTGAGCATGAAATGAATGGTCTGGTGTACGGCGCCGCCGGTAGCCTGAAATTCAAAAGCGCGTTGCTGCATCCTGGCGGAGAAGAGAGTGGTTTTGGTTTGCAACTAACCGAGTGGACCGACCCCAGGCCCACAGGGCAGCCGTACTCAGAAATGAACCACCTGGGGTTGCACCATCTAACGCTGGCAGTCGAAAATTGCCAGGCGTGTTATGAAATATTAATTGAGGCTGGCGTCAAATGCCTGAGCAAACCGGTATGGCTGGATTTGGGATCGGATATGCCAGTGGACGGTAGCTGGTCGCTGTTTTTTTTCGACCCCGACGGCGCTTGCATTGAGCTGGTTCAAAACCCGGAATTGAACGTGTAGGAGCCTGTCGGACTCAGGATAATTCTACTGCGGCGGCGGTAAATCGGCCGATTTTTCTGCGATTTCTCGTTACATAATTTGACTATGCGCCGGTTATCGCGCCTTGAAAACGAACGAGCATCCGGCGCGAACGAGCACGTTATTTCGCGCCCATTCCCAGGCTAATATTGCCTGCCTGGCGAATACGCTGAGTGCA
>JBBKXJ010000424.1:0-25529 GCA_037969395.1 Pseudomonadales bacterium | reverse complement strand
TGGGGCGAAGGATTACTGCCCGACGTCATCGAGAGCCGCTGGAGCGGCGGTTTCGACGCCATGGTGGCGCGCCGCACGATACGCGCATTGGTGGTTTACAGTCGAACGTCATATTTTCTGGATGGACTTAATGTGCGTGGTATGGCGTACGAAGAGCTGAAAGCCTTTGAAGCGGAGGTCAACCGGAAGCTGAATAATCCTACCATGCAGGTCAACGTCATGTTTATACCGGTTGCCAGCGAGCAGCTGATTCCTGCATTACTTGCCGGCGTGGGTGATATTGCCGTGGCCAATTTTACCATCACTGACGCTCGTCGCCAGTTGATCGATTTCTCCGACCCGGTAACCGAAAATGTGCGGGAAATAGTCGTTAGCGGCCCGCAGGCAGCGGCTATTGCGACGCTCGATGACTTAGCCGGCAAGCAACTGCAGGTGCGCGAGTCCAGCAGCTATTACGAAAGCCTGTTAACTATCAATCGGCAATTCCGTGCGCAGGGCAAACAACCGATAAGCATAGTAAAAGCTAACCAGAATCTGGAAGACGAAGACCTTCTGGAAATGGTCAACGCCGGTCTGATTCCCATGACAGTAGTCGACAATCACATCGCCGAGGTGTGGCAGCAGGCACTGGCCAACATTACTCTGCACCAGAAAATTGCGGTACGCAGCAGTGGCAGTATCGGCTGGGCTTTTCGTAAAAATAGTCCGCGCCTGGCAGCGGTGGTAAACGACTTTCTGCGCGGTCATCGCAAAGGCACCTTGTTCGGCAACATACTGTTTCAGCGCTATTTGCAAAACGCCAGCTATGTCAAAAACCCGTTGACGGTCAACGATATGCCGCGCCTGCTGGCCGCGTTGGAGCTCTTCAAAAAATATGGCGAACTGTATAGCTTCGATTGGTCCATGCTGGCTGCCCAGGCGTATCAGGAGTCGGGTATCGATCAAACCAAACGCAGCGCTGCAGGTGCGGTTGGGGTCATGCAGGTTTTGCCCACTACAGCCGCTGACAAAAACGTCGCAATAGCTGACATCGACAACATTGAAAATAACATTCATGCCGGCGTGAAGTATCTGCGCTTTATCGCCGACCGTTATTTCAAAGATGAAAACATGGACGAATTCAACAAGGCTATGTTTGCTTTCGCCGCCTACAACGCCGGGCCAGCCACCGTGACCCGACTGCGCGCCACGGCGAACGCTGCCGGCCTCGACCCGGACGTGTGGTTCAACAATGTCGAGATTGTAGCAGCGCAGCAGATTGGTAGAGAAACGGTGCAATACATCAGTAATATACTTAAATACTGGCTAACGTTCAGGCTATTGCGCGAAGAGCCGGCAGCGGCGAGTTAACTAACGGCAACACGAGGACCCACAGTGGATATCAATTTTTCAGCCGAAGATCTCGCCTTTCGCGATGAGGTACGAGCATTTTTTAAGGAACAGTTCAGCGACGACCTGGTAAAAACGCTGACTGAAAATGACAGCGTTAAGCCCGGTATGGTCGAGTGGCAAAAACGCCTGTATGCCAAGGGCTGGATCGCGCCGGGATGGCCGCGGGAATACGGTGGCGCGCAGTGGAGCGCGACGCAAAGTTTCATTTATGAGACCGAGCGTGCCACGGCGGGCGTGCCGGCTGTAATTCCGTTTGGCTTGAAAATGGTGGGGCCGGTGATTTACACCTTCGGCAACGACGAGCAAAAACAGCGGTTTCTGCCGCGCATTTTGCAAAGCGAAGACTGGTGGTGCCAGGGTTACTCGGAGCCCGGCGCTGGTTCCGACCTGGCAGCGCTGCAAACCAGAGCTGACCTCGACGGCGATGACTACATTATTAACGGCGCCAAAATCTGGACCACTTACGCGCAATACTCCGACTGGATATTTTGCCTGGTACGCACCGACAATACCGGCCGCAAGCAGGAAGGCATATCGTTTATGCTAATCGATATGCAGTCACCGGGTATCACCGTGAAACCGATCCGTACCATCGACGGCAAACACACGCTTAACGAAGTGTTATTCGACGACGTGCGGGTGCCGGTGGCCAATCGTATCGGTGACCAGGACAAGGGCTGGACCTATGCCAAAGCGCTGCTTGCCCACGAGCGCACTGCCATTGCCGGCGTGTCTGAGTCCCGACGCAAGATTAGCGAGATGCGCGTGCAGGCGCGAGCAGAACAAAGCAACGGCGCGACTATGCTGCAAGATCCGTTGTTTCAAGCCAGGCTTGCTGACGTGGAAATTGATTTGATGGCACTGGAATACACCGAACTGCGCGCCCTGGCGGCTACCGCCGAGGGCAAGCCGCCGGGCGCCGAGTCCTCGCTGTTAAAACTCAAGGGCACGGAAATTCGCCAGACCATTGACGAGTTGAGTATGGACTTAGCCGGTTACTACAGCGGAGTGGTGGCGGGCGAGGTTGGCAGCGAACAGATTGGCCATAGCTTCGCCGATAAGGCACGCGACGTTTATATGTATGGCCGCGCCTCTACCATCTACGGCGGCTCCAACGAAGTGCAGCGCAACATTATCGCCAAATACGTATTGGGCCTATAGGAATCGGCAATGAACAGGAATCCGCAATGAACTTTAATCTTACCGAAGAGCAAAATATGCTCAAAGACAGCATCGCGCGCTTTGTAGCAGACCAATACGATATTACTGCGCGTCGCCACAGCGTTGACAGCGAAGCAGGCTTTAATCGCGACCTGTGGGCGAAATTTGCCGAGTTGGGCTGGCTCTCCGTGCCCTTCGCCGAGGAGTTTGGCGGCTTTGGTGGCAACGCCGTCGACACCATGGTAGTGATGGAGGAGTTGGGCAAGGGCCTGGTAGTGGAGCCGTTCTTAAGTACCGTGTTGCTGTTCGGCGGCTTGCTCAGTCATACTGGCAATCGTGCTTTGCAACAGTCCTTAATTGAAAAAATCATTGCCGGCGATGTGCTGGGTGGCGTCGCTTATCACGAACGGCAGAGCCGGTTCGAACTGCATGATGTGCAAACCAGCGCGCAAAAAACCCAAACCGGCTTCACGCTTAGCGGCGAGAAGACCGTCGTGTTTAACGGCACGGTAGCCGACTATCTGATTGTTTCAGCGCGCACCAGCGGAGATCGACTGGACGCGCAAGGTATCAGTCTGTTTCTGATTGATGCCAACACGCAGGGTATAGAGAAAACTGCTTACCGTATGATGGATGGCCGCCTGGTTGCCAATATCAGGCTAACCGATGTGACCGTTGCCGCAGACCGCTTGCTCGGTGAGCTCGGTCAAGGTTTGGGCGCGCTGCAACACGTAGTTGGCAACGCCACCGTGGCGCTGGGTGCGGAAGCAGTCGGCATCATGCACAAGCTCAATGCCGCAACCGTTGAGTACAGCAAAACCCGCAAGCAGTTCGGCATGCCCATTGGTTCCTTTCAGGCTCTGCAACATCGCATGGTAGATACGTTTGTTGCCTGCGAACAAACGCGGTCTCTACTGTATCGCGCGGTCTGTTCTATCGACGCGGACGCTGCAGCAACGGCATGCGATGCAGTGCAGCGCAATATTCATGCCCTCAAGGTAATGGTAGGGCGTGCCGGGAAACTGATCGGTGGCGAGGCCATTCAACTACACGGCGGTATGGGCATAACCGACGAACTCGATATAGGCCACTATGTGAAACGCCTAATGACCATTAATACCACGTTTGGCGACGCGGATTATCATCTGCAAAAATTTTCTGCGCTGGGTAATGCTTAGCCATTCCATTGCGCTGTAACGCTCGTTGAGGCGTTTTTGAATAACTATTACCGGCTTTTGCGTAATAATCTTGCGTTACAATCGGCGTAGTCCGTCCGTCTGGAGAAATTAGTGAAGTTGCGCCGTTGGGTGATTACTGGCGTGGCCTGCGTGTGCGTTATCGCGGCCTTAGCCACTTTTAAAGTCATGCAAATTAAAGCTGCCATCGCCTTCGGTGAGTCTTTCCCTGAGCAGGTGGAAGCGGTGGAACTCGCCGTGGTGGAGCAGGTAGAGTGGCAGCCCAGAGTGTCGGCGACCGCTGAGATAGTCGCTCCCCAGGACGTTGAGCTAAGCAACGAGCTGGCCGGCCGCGTTGTTGAAGTCGGCTTTGAACCCGGCGCCACGGTCACAGCCGGGCAACTACTAGTGCGTTTTGACAGCAGCGAAGAGCGCGCGCGGCTGGAAGCAGCGAAGGCACAGGCAGAGTTGGCGCGGCTGGAGCTGGAGCGTAACAAGAAATTACTGAAGACAGGTTCAGCCTCTAAAGAGGCCTACGACCGGGCCGTTGCCCAGCGCAACGCTGCGTTGGCGGAAGAGGGCGCGTTGCAGGCTGTCATTGCCAAGAAAACACTGCGCGCTCCGTTTGACGCCGCGGCTGGCCTGCACGAACTGGAAGCCGGGCAATACCTCGACGCCGCCACGGTGATTACCCGGCTGGTAGGCACGGGTCAGGGAGTGTGGCTGGACTTCACGCTACCGCAGCAGCAAGCTAACCTGAAGCAGGGCGATGTGGTTGAGGCGGTAGCACCGGGTTTGCTGAAGCAGGCAGTTGCAGCCACTATTATCGCTCGCAATGCCTGGGTGGACAGACAATCGCGCAACGTGCGTTATCGCGCGTTGATCGCAGACGCCGGTGATTTGAGTCCAGGTACGATTGTTACGGTGAAGGTGCCAACAGGGCAGGCACGCCGCGTCGTTCGCTTGCCCGAAACGGCAGTACGCTTCGACTCCTTTGGCGCCAGTGTTTACGTTTTGGAGCCAGCCGAAGCCGATGCCCCCGCCGACGAGCGAGCCAGCCGGCGTGCCGTGACGCTGGGGCCGCAGGAAAATAAAACGGTGATTATTGTCGGTGGCCTCAAAGCAGGCGAACGGGTCGCCGCCAATGGGGCATTCAAACTGCGCGACGGCGTGCTGGTGAGCACGAAAGAGCCGATTGCTGCTGTGCAAAAACCGGCAGCTAATGACTAAGTAGGATGCACCGTGCGCACCAGCCTCGACCTGGTTTGCGTTTCACAAGCTGTGACGTGCGCACGGCGCACTCTACCTGCCGGATCAGGCGCGGAGTTGTATCGCAGCCAATAGATTTTACCTTTGATAAGAGTCAGTCTCATGCAAGCCAGCGAACGGCCAAAATTTACTGATGTCTTCGTGCGCCGTCCGGTGCTGGCGATTGTTATATCACTAACGCTTGTTCTTATCGGCGTGCGTGCCGCGCTCAATATTCCGGTGCTGCAGTTCCCGCAAATTGAAAGTTCCTCGCTGGAAATTGTCACCCCTTACGTGGGCGCATCGGCGCCGGTGGTGCAGGGGTTTATTACCGACCCCATTGAGCGCGTCGCGGCGTCTGTTCCCGGCATAGACTATCTCGACTCGACCACAACAGCGGGACTGAGTACCGTGACCGTGTGGTTGAAACTCAACGAAGACAGTACCGACGCGCTGGCCGAATTAGCCTCGCGGCTGGACCAGATTCGTTTCGAACTGCCGGCTGGCGCCGAGGATCCGGCGGTCACCGTCCGCCGTGCCGACCGGCCTAACGCTGGCTTCTACCTGGACGTGATGCTGGAAGATGGCATGAGCCGGGCGCAGGTGACCGACTATCTCAGCCGCAAGGTAAACCCTCTGCTGTCGGCCATACCCGGCGTGCAGCGCGTCGGTATCGAGGGCGGCCGATTGCCGGCCATGCGGGTGTGGCTGGACCCTGACCGCATGGCAATGTTTAACGTTAGCGCGCAGGATGTGGAAGCAGCGCTGACCCGCAACAATATTATCGCCACCATTGGCCGCAGCGAAAACTCCAACCAGCGAATCGATCTGCTGGTCGATACGGCGTTGCAAAATACCGCCGAATTCGAGCGCATGGTTGTTCGCGAAACCGGCGACTCGCTGATTCGCATCGGTGATGTGGCGCGCGTGCAGCTTGGCGAAGAGGAAGGCTCGATCAAGGCCAGGCTGAGCCAGAACTCAGTGGTTTACATTTCCATCTGGCCTGCTCCCGGTGCAAACGAAATTGCTATTGCAGATGAGCTGTACGAAACCCTCGATGCAATAAATCCTACGCTGCCCGGCGAATTGCACATTGGTGTTGGCTTCGACATTACCGTGTACATGCGCAATGCACTGCGCGAGATTTTTATCACGCTGGTTGAGACGGTGTTGCTGGTCGGCCTTGTGGTAGTAGCGTTTATGGGTTCGGTGCGCACTGCGTTAGTGCCACTGGTGGCGATTCCGATTTCGCTGCTGGGTGCCGTGGCCGCCATATCGCTGATGGGTTTTACCCTTAACCTGCTAACGGTGTTGGCGATTGTGCTGTCGGTTGGTCTGGTGGTGGACGATGCCATTGTGGTGGTTGAAAACGTCGCCCGCCATATGCGCGAGGGTATGAATCGCACCCAGGCTGCGCTTGCCAGTTCGCGGCAGCTGCTGTCGCCGATCATCGGCATGACCATTACACTCGCTGCGGTGTACACGCCGATAGGCTTTCTGTCCGGCCTTACCGGCGTGCTGTTCAAGGAGTTTGCCTTCACGCTGGCGGTCGCGGTGCTGATTTCGGGATTAGTCGCACTGACGCTATCACCCATTATGAGTGCCTACGTCGCACCCGTTGGCGGCAAGGAGGGACGCTTTACGCTGTTGGTGAATCGCTGGTTTAACAAAGCAGAGCGAGCCTACGCCGCATTACTCGACAAGACTCTCAGCGCCGGGCCATTGGTGCTTACGGTGGCGCTGTTCATCGCCCTGCTGGCGGCGCCTCTGTTTCTGTTTTCCAAGCAGGAACTGGCGCCGATAGAAGATGAAAGCGATATTTTCGTTATCGTTGAGGCACCGCCGGAAGCCTCGCTGGAATATACCAGCCGCTATATGGTCGACATCGTCGACGCCATGAAGCAGCTGCCCGGCAGCACGGATATGTGGCAAATCGTGCTGGCCTCGGCCGGCTTTGGCGGCATGCAGTTTGTTGACTACGACCAGCGCGACCAGTCAGTACACGAATTGTTGCCGCAGGCGTTTGCGAACCTGTCGCAGGTGACCGGCGTAAAGGCTTACCCAGTACTAAACCCGGCTTTACCGAGCGCCGGTGACTTCGACGTAGAACTGGTAGTCATGTCATCAGACGAGCCCGAGGATATGCTGCCTTATGCGCAGAAAATGGTAGCCGCTGCAATGGCCAGCGGCCAGTTTATGTTTGCCGATACCGCTTTAAAACTCGATTTGCCGCAAGCTCGCTTTAAACTCGACAGAGAACGCGTCGCTGATTTGGGTATGGATCTGGCCGAGGTCAGCCGTCAGTTGAGCATCTTGTTGTCGGGCAATTATGTCAATCGTTTCGATTTCGATGGCAAAGCTTATCAAGTCATTCCGATGATCGAAAATAACGGCCGGCCCGATCCACAGACCTTACTCGATCTAAAAATTCGCACCCCGAGCGGCGACCTGGTACCGCTGTCGGCGCTTGCCGATATGGACTTGCAAGCGGCACCACGAGTGTTGGGTAAGTTTCAGCAGAAAAACGCGTTTCGCATCTATGGCGGAATTATTCCGGGTATGACCAAGGCGCAGGCGCTGGTCGCGCTGGAGCAGGCTGCGGCCGACATTCTGCCGCCGAGCTACAGCATCGACTACGCCGGTGAGTCGCGGCAACTGCGCCAGGAGGGCAATACCTTGCTGGGCGTACTCGGCATTGCGTTGGTGTTTGTGTTCTTCGTGCTGGCCGTGCAATTTAATAGTTTTCGCGATCCGCTGGTGGTGTTGCTCGGCTCGGTGCCGTTGGCTCTGTCTGGTGCTTTGCTGTTCACATTCCTCGACTGGACCACGATTAACATCTATTCGCAGGTGGGCTTCATTACTCTGGTAGGACTGATTTCAAAGAATGCGATTTTAATCGTCGAATTCGCCAATCAGCAGCAACTCGCTGGTCTTGCCAAGTTCGACGCCATTAAATCCGCCGCCACCACGCGCCTGCGGCCGGTACTAATGACCACCGGTGCCACCGTCATGGGTCATTTCCCGCTGGTGCTGGTTTCCGGCCCCGGCGCCGAGGCAAGAAACAGTATTGGTATTGTGTTGGTGGCCGGTATGTTGGTCGGCACCCTGTTTACGCTGTTTATTTTGCCGAGTGTATATCAGGCGTTGGCGGCTGATCATAATAATTCCGCGGAGACCACCGATTCGGTTGTGACAGCGTGACGCTGTTGCAGCGATCTGCTCCGAACGAGATTTGGCGTTAACGGCACGGAGATGGTGTACACTATTGTAGTGTCAGCAGAACTTCGAGGGTTCAACCATGAAAAACATTACTTTAAGTGCGGACGAACACCTCATTGAGGCAGCGCGTCAACGCGCGATCACCGAACACACTACGTTAAACGAGCAATTTCGAATATGGTTGGCAGAGTACGCGCGCAAGCAAGATCAACTACGTCGCTTCGATGAAACGATCAATGAATTACGCGGCAAGATAAAAGTCGGGCGTAAGTTCACTCGAGACGAAATGAATGAGCGTTGATTATTTCATCGACACAAACTTATTCATCTATCAGCTTGAAGCAAAGGACAGTAGAAAAGCCACCATAGCAAACCAGATTATTCGTGCTGGTGTAGAAACTGGCAATGCCTGCATTAGTTTTCAGGTCATGCAGGAGTGCCTCAACGTCATTGTACGCAAAGCGGAAATACGGCTCAGCGCACAACAGGCAAGCCACTATATCGACGTCGCTTTAAACCCTTTACTGCGAGTTTACCCCAGCGCAGTTTTTTACAAGCGTGGCCTGGAAATCCAGGCGCGTTATCAGTTTAGTTTTTACGACAGCCTGATAGTCGCTGCTGCGTTGCAAGCCGGATGTAACACTTTATTGAGCGAAGACATGCAGCACGGCCAACAAATCGAGGGTCTGACTGTTCGGAACCCGTTTAAAGAGTAATCGCTGCAGCGCGCTTGGTTTGTGACTACTCCGGCGGCGCAAATTGCGCAAACATCTCTACACCGGTAAGATTCTTCGTATCTTCAGCGAAAGAATAATATCCGGGTTTTTGGTCAATAAATACCTGATGATCGAACACAAGGTCTGCGCGGTTTGCAAATAGGCCAACCGGCATAATGTATTGATTATTGTCCTTCAGCCGATAATAAACGTGCGTTCCGCATTTGCTGCAAAAGGCGCGTTCAGCCCACTCGGAAGAATCGAACACAGAGATGTGTTGTTTGCCCTCAAATGACACTTCGCTACCGCAATCGATGCCCATAAACGGCCCGCCCGCCCATTTTCTGCACGTCGCGCAATGGCAGGCGCCGACTTTATGCTGCGCCTGTTGCGCCACTATTTGCACGCCGCCGCACAGGCAGGCGCCTTTCATTTCGCTGTTATTGATCATGCTTTGCTCCCGAGTATCAAGGACATGTTGTGATAGGTTCAAGCTGTCATCAGTCGCCGTAATAACCCTTTCTTGTAGCGTCGCCGGGTACGCAGCAGCAACAATTCCGCAATCATGTCGTCGATCTGACCGGCTACTCCATTGCGTATGGGCTGCATTTGTTGTTTGGTCATTTTCCTGCCGGCATAGTCGGCAAGATCAACTGCTTCGCCGAACTGTATGAAGCAGCGTTGCGGTTTAGGAAACAGCGAGCCAAGCACACCTAGTGGAATAGGCGGCAAAAGATCGGCGCGAAAATCGTCGTCAATGACGCCCAAACGTTTTAGCAACTTACCTGCGGCGGTATTGGGCAGGTCCTCACCCTCAATCAGATGACTATAGAATTCATCCGGCCCCAGCATGGCGAACGGCATAATAGTGTAGCCGTGTTGCGCAGCCAGCCTGACAAAACCGTAGCGCTCTTTCCACAGCAAGGTATATTTCTGCGCCGCTGTCTTGGTTGCCTCATGTGCGCCACCGGGAAATACCAGCAGGTCGACGCCGTTTTCCATTAAGGCGCTACACACCTCGGGGTTACCAAGCACGGCACCGCTGTTAAGCAGTCGCTTTTCGGTGAACGACGTCCACATAAACTTGTCGGCCAGTCCGCGCAGAAAACGGCCCTGCTGGTGCAGCATGGTTGGTCCAAGCACCAGCGCGTCAAGCGCGAACATTGAGTGGTTGCCAACGAACAGGCACGGGCGCTGCGGAATGTTGTCGGCGTCTACCAGCACCGGGTCGAAGAGACGCTTCACCAGCTGCCAGGTGATCGCCAGCCTGGCGCCGGCAGGCTTTTCCACCGCCAGCGCGCGCTTGATATGCCGCTGCAGACCGGCGGCGTCAAATGGGCGATTGTTTGTGTCAAATAAACTCATCTGTTGTTCCGAAGGATGAAAACGTACCGAAGGATGAAAATGTATCGAAGGGTGTAAGTGTATGGGCGTAAACCGGTTGGCGGCTGTATTCAGTGGCGAATGCCATATAGACGGTCATCGTTCAATGCGCCGCCGCACCAGGTCGATATGGCTGCGCAGTTGATACAGTTCGTCGGCGTAGGACAAGGGCGTGTCGACGTGCTTAACCTCGTCCTCCAGGTTAACAATAGCGGTGCGCAAATCGCTTTTACTTGCTTCATCACGATCAGCATCGCCGTCCAGCCGCTCTTCAATATGTCGCAAATCTTCGTACCAACGATAAATACGCGAGCGCACCCGCCAGCGATATACCGGCGGGAACAATTTGAACAGGGGGAAAACCAGCGCTGCCAGAGGAATCAGCATAACGATCAGTCTATCGATCAACGTTGCCGCCCAAAATGGCAAAAAGCGCTGCAGAAAAGACGGCCCGCGTTTATGAAAGCGCTCGGCTTCCTTGCTCAGCGGAATGGATACCAATTGACCCGACGGAAACTCCCCGGCCTCATGGAACAAGCTATCGCTGCTAACGCTGTCCGGTGCTAATTGCAGTAGCAGGTCGACCAGTGCGGGGTGTAATTCGTCGTTTGCCACCAACATCGCGGTGACGGCAATCATATGCCTGGTAGCGGGAGGGCGGTTGGTTGCCAGATCGACAGCACCGGCGGGTAAGGTGACCGGCGATAAGTAGCGGCGCTGCAAATGGTAGGCCTCGGCGCGGGGGAGGTTCATAATTTCAACGCCGGGGGCGTGCAACAGCGCATTCACATCGGCTGCTTTCTCACCGCCTACTATAAACAGGGCATCCAGTTCACCGGCTTGCAGCGCATTGCTGGCAGCCGTTATGCCCATTTCGGTAAAGTCCTCGGTGGCGACATCGTTTAAGGCCAATAGCTCGTCTGCCAGTTCGCGTGTGCCGCTGCCTGGACTGCCACGATTAATCCGCAAGCCGTTAAGTTCGTTTAACTGATCGGGTGCCGGGTCGAGGCGATGAAAAATCCACAGCGGTTCGTAGTAGAGGCTGGCCAATGCGCGCAGCCGCTTTCCTTGCGGAATTTTAGCTACCGCCGTGCCGCCTTGTAGCAAGGCAATATCAACTTTACCCGCAGCCAGCAGCGCGGCGTTTTTTGTGCTGCCTGCTGTGGTTTCCAGGGTCAGCTTAATACCGTTTTCCGCCAGCAACTGCTGCATTGCCACACCAAATGCATGATAGGCGCCGGTGGGGCTGCCGGTGGCAAGCGTCAGATGGTCCGGTGGCGCCGGTTTGACAAACTGAAAAGCCAGCGCAAAGCTGGCAAGCGTCAGAATGATGGCCGCGCCCCAGCTTTTCACTAGTGGTTTGTTCATTGGCGTTAAGCCCCTGCATCAAGTGCCGCAGAAAGTTCTCGCAACAATCTGTTCCGGGCGCGGAGGGTAGGCATAGTAAGCGTGTTCCGGGGCGTAGCTAAACGGCGCGGCGAGTCGGTCAACCAATGCATGGAACGGCTTAAAATTTTGATCGTTGGTGGCCGCGACTATCACCTCTTCGACCAGATGGTTGCGCGCAATGATCGCGGGATTAACCGCATACATATTGGTCTGCAATGTGGCCGCATCGCTTTGCTCAAGGGCAAGCCGTTTGCGCCAGCGTTCCAACCAGCCGTGAAAAGCCGGCAGTGCAAACAACTGTTTAACATTACCTGCTGCTGCGGGCTGCAAATTGCCTGACTCTGGCGGATCGCTGGAGCTTGATGCATTGCCTAAATCTGCCAGCAGGCGAAAGGTGAGCGTAAAATCGGCCTCGTGGTCGGCCATCAGCGTTAACAAATCCTGCAGCAGTAAATCATCCTCCTCCATATATTCGCTAAGCCCCAGCTTCGCGTTCATCCGCTGCCGATACGCTGCCAGAAACAAGTCGGAGAAGGTATTGACCGCTGCCTGCGCAGACGCCAGCGCCTGATCCGTATCGACGTGTAAAATCGGCAATAAAGCCTGCGCCAGCTGCACCAGATTCCAATGTGCAATGGTCGGCTGCTTACCGTATGCATAGCGGCCGCCACGATCAATGTAGCTGTAAACGGTGTCGGGATGGTAGCTATCCATAAATGCACAGGGGCCATAGTCAATGGTTTCGCCCGACAACAGCATATTGTCGGTGTTCATCACGCCGTGGATAAAACCATATGACTGCCACTGCGCCATCAGGCTGGCTTGACCGCTAACCGCCAGCTCAAGCAGCGCAAGGTATGGACGTTCGGCCGCACGCGCTGCGGGGTAGTGCCGATCTATCACATGGTCGGCCAGTAAGCGCAGCGAGTCGTTATCTTGCCTTGCAGCAAAAAACTGTAATGTACCGATGCGTATATGGCTCTGCGCTACCCGCGCCAACACCGCGCCCGGTAGCATTCCTTGTTCGCGCAGCACGGTTTCGCCGCTGGTGACGGCGGCCAGCGCTCTGCTGGTAGGCACGCCCAGCGCGGCCATGGCCTCGCTTACAATATATTCGCGCAGCACGGGTCCGAGGGGTGACCTGCCGTCGCCGCCACGCGAGTATGGCGTGCGGCCAGCACCCTTGAGCTGCAGGTCGTAGCGCAGCCCGTCCCTGCCGATCAGCTCGCCGAGCAAAATTGCGCGGCCATCGCCGAGCTGGGGGTTCCAGCCGCCAAACTGATGGCCCGCATAAACGGTGGCGATGGGTTCTGCGCCCGCGAGGATGCTGTTACCGGCAATGATTTCTACACCTGCTGCTGATTGCAGCCACATGGGGTCTAT
This sequence comes from Pseudomonadales bacterium, assembly GCA_037969395.1. Classification (GTDB taxonomy): domain Bacteria; phylum Pseudomonadota; class Gammaproteobacteria; order Pseudomonadales; family JAUIET01; genus JBBKXJ01. The sequence continues at coordinate 12,463 of JBBKXJ010000424.1, read as the reverse complement.
GCCCAGCTGGTGTGCCAGCGCATGATTAATACGGATAAGCCCGGGGGCCGATACCGGTGTGGGTAACTGCGCTGCATAGAACTGTGGCGGCAGTCGCGCGTAACTGTTGTCGAAAGGTAAAACGGGTGGCGGCTTCATGGCCGATAATTTAACACGTTTTGGAATGAGTTTATCCCTGTCGTGAATACATACTTGCGCGTCGTAAAACTACATGCTCGCGGTATTAATCTCGCACACACTTTGCGTCACGGTATGTGAAGGTCCGGGGAGCCCCCGGCGCGCTTGAAAGCGGAGTTACGCCATGAGTGAACGCAGCGGTCGCAGAAAGTCGGGCGGTAGAAATGCCAAGCGTGAGGCGCGTCAACACGAGCAGGCCGAGCTGTCGGCGTTTATTGAGCGCAGGATTCCGTACTTCGAATACCTTGACGAGGAGAGTCTTGAACTGATTGAGTACAGCGCCGACACGGTGCTGGAAGAGATCGGCATCGAATTCCGCGATGACCCCGAAGCGATAAGCATCCTTAAAGATGCCGGCGCTGATGTTAGCGGCGAGCGCGTGCGTTTTCCGCGCGGTATGTGTCGTGGCATCATCCAGGCATCGGCACCTGCCGAATTTACCCAATATGCACGCAACCCGCAGCGCAATGTCATCATCGGTGGTAAGCGCACGGTGTTGGTGCCCGCTTATGGCTCCCCCTTCGTACGCGATCTGGACCAGGGGCGGCGCTACGCCACGCTGGAGGATTTTCAAAACTTCGTGAAGTTGGCCTACATGGCTCCTGGGCTGCACCACTCCGGCGGCACGGTATGCGAGCCGGTAGATCTGCCGGTCAACAAACGCCACTTCGACATGATTTACAGCCACCTGAAATTCAGCGACAAGCCCTTTATGGGTTCGGTCACTCACCCCGACCGCGCGCAGGATACGGTCGACATGGCCAAGCAGGTGTTCGGCGATGAATTCGTCGAACAAAACACGGTTTGCATCAGCCTGATTAACGCCAATTCTCCAATGACTTATGACGCCACTATGCTGGGCGCTGCCAAGGTTTACGCGCGCCATAATCAGGCGACGATTATTTCACCTTTTATTTTAGCCGGGGCGATGTCGCCAGTGACTACTGCCGGCACCGTCACGCAAATTTTAGCAGAAGCGCTGGCTGGCATGGCCTTTGTGCAACTCGTGAAACCCGGTGCGCCGGTAGTATTTGGCACGTTTGCCAGCGCTGTGTCCATGCAGACGGGCGCACCTACCTTCGGTACCGCCGAACCGAGCATGGTGCTGTATGTCGCGGCTTCTTTGGCGCGCCGCCTGGGTGTGCCGTTCCGCAGCGGCGGTGGCTTGTGTGGCTCGAAAATTGCTGACGCGCAGGCGGCCTATGAAGCGGCCAATACGCTGCAAACCGCTGCCCTGGCAGGGGTTAATTTTATGCTGCACACCGCCGGCTGGTTAGAAGGCGGTCTCTCCATGGGCTATGAAAAGTTCATTATGGATATCGATCAGGCCAGCATGCTGGCTGTATTGCTGCAGGGTATGGACATGTCCGAAAACGGCATGGCTATGGACGCGATGCGTGAGACCGGGCCTGGTTCACACTTCCTCGGTTCTGCCCATACTCTCGCCAACTTCGAAAAAGCCTTCTATCGCTCCACCGTGGCCGACAACAACAGCTTCGAGCAGTGGCAAGCCGACGGTTCGCTGGATTGCGCGCAGCGCGCCAATAAGCTGTGGAAAAAAATGCTTAACGATTACGAAGCACCGCCGCTTGACCCGGCGCTTGACGAGGCGTTGTGCGATTTTATCGCCCGCCGCAAACTGTCTTTTCCAGACAAAGACTATTAACGGCCCGAGAGGATCATGACTCATGACAGATAACGCGATTCTAATAAATGAACCCTTAGGCGACGGCGACGATGAGGAAGATATCATCCTGGCGGATTTATCTGACGAAGAGCTTGTTGAACAGATGCACGACGACCTGTACGACGGCTTAAGAGAGGATATAGTAGAAGGCACACAAATCCTGATCGATCGCGGTTGGTCGGCGGACAAGGTACTCGCCGAGGCATTGGTCGGCGGTATGACCATCGTCGGCGTCGACTTTCGTGACGGCATTTTGTTTGTGCCGGAGGTGTTGTTAGCCGCTAACGCTATGAAAGGCGGCATGGCCATCCTGCGGCCATTGCTGGCTGAGACCGGCGCCAAGCCGGTGGGCACAATGGTGATAGGCACCGTCAAAGGCGATATCCACGACATAGGCAAAAACCTGGTCGGCATGATGCTGGAAGGGGCCGGTTTTGAGGTGTTTGATATCGGCATCAACAACACCGTAGAGCAGTACTTCGCTGCTTTGGAAAGACACCAGCCTGATATTCTCGGCATGTCGGCCCTGCTGACCACCACCATGCCGTATATGAAAGTGGTGATCGACGCGATGGTGGAGCAGGGCCTGCGCGAAAAATATATCGTCATGGTCGGTGGTGCACCCTTGAACGAAGAGTTTGGCGCGGCAGTAGGCGCTGATGCCTATTGCCGAGATGCCTCGGAGGCGGCAACCATGGCAACCCAGCTTGTGTCGGCGCGCAGGGCGGCGGCTAATGGCTGAATCCCCAGCGCCAGGGCTTGCTCCGGTTGCAGTAGCCGCGCCGTTGCTGGTCATCGCCTGCGGCGCGCTGGCGCATGAGATTCAGTACCTGAAAACCTTGAACGGCTGGGGTCATATACAGTTGCAGTGTCTGGATGCCAAACTGCACAACAGACCGCAACTTATTCCTGCAAAACTGCGTGCGATGATTCATCGCTATCGTGATTGCTACGACCATATTTTCGTCGCTTACGCTGACTGCGGCACCGGTGGCGCGATCGATCGTCTGCTGGAAGAAGAGGGCATTGAACGTTTGCCGGGTGCGCATTGCTATGCGTTTTACGCGGGCGAGCGCAGGTTCACGCAGCTGTCCGAGCAACAACCGGGGACCTTTTATCTCACCGATTTTCTGGTGCAGCATTTTAACAGACTGATTATCAAAGGTTTGAAATTAGATATCTATCCCCAGCTGCGCGAACAATTTTTTGGCAACTACCAGCGTGTGCTGTATTTGTCGCAGCGCAGCGAGGCGGGTCTGGTTAAGGCGGCGCGAGCGGCAGCTGATTTTCTTGAACTGGAATTTGAACACCTGTCATGTGGCTATGGCGAACTGGAAACAAGTCTTAATGCACGCGTTATCGCGTTTGGCTGAGGGGCGATGAAAAAAATTCTCGTTTATTGGCGCGATATTCCAGCCCAGGTCATTATCAAACGCGGCCGGAGTAAGGGTAAGGCCGCGCTCAGTCAACGCTTTCACGCAGCGATAGACCGTGCCGCCATGCGAGCCGGCAAGGGCGGCAGCGATGAGTATCTGGCAGACTGGCGCAGAGACATTTCCGCAGTGGCAGTGGGCGTTGACGTGCAGGCATTGGCAGCGGAGGAGGCCGCTCGCATTGAGCTTGGCTATAGCGATGCAGACCTGACCCAGCTGATTGCCAATTTTGGTTTTGCGGAGCATTAAGGATGTACGCTATGCGCCGCTGGTCTGCGCGTAATGCGCGCTGGCTGAACGCGAGCTATACCGCTTTCGAAGCAGTTCTGATTGCGCTGCATCCGCTGTTCAGGCGTATTGGCTATCAGCGTCTCGAGCGCGGCTTTGCCAGCGTCGAGAAAGTCACCAAAGGCTTTTTATTCGACTCGCAGTCCTGCGGTCAGTGTACGCTGGGCTCTACCGGCATGGTCTGCCCCATGAACTGCCCCAAGAGTTTGCGCAACGGTCCGTGTGGCGGAGTTCGCGCCGATGGCGGCTGCGAAATAAAGCCCGCCATGACCTGTGTATGGGTTGTCGCCTGGGAGGGTAGCCGCCATTTACGCGACGGCGAGCAGGTCATTCAGATTGTTCAAGCGCCGGTCGATGTCAGGCTCAAGGGCAGTTCTGCCTGGCTGCGCGCCGTGCGACAGAAGCACAATGTACTTTGACGACGAGCCAATCGCCGGTGAGAACCTGCCCATTCTTCCCGGTCACGTATCGCCCGGCAGACTGGAGCGAGTGCTGCGCTCGGGCGCGTTCGCCGTCACCGCTGAAATCGCGCCGCCCGATTCGGCCGACCCATACGAAGTATACCAACGCGCCAGCGTGTTTGACGGTTATGTTGACGCTATCAATGCCACCGACGGTTCCGGCGCTAACTGTCATATGTCCAGCGTGGGCATGTGTTCACTGCTGACGCGGCGTGGTTATTCCATGGTGATGCAGATCTCCTGCCGCGATCGCAATCGCATCGCCATTCAGGGTGACGTGCTTGGTGCCTCGGCGATGGGCGTGTCAAATATTCTTTGTCTTACCGGTGACGGCGTGCAATCCGGTGACCACCCGCAGGCTAAGCCGGTGTTCGATCTGGACTGCATGACCTCGTTACAAATGCTGCGCGGTATGCGCGATGAGGGGCATTTCCTCAGTGGCAGAAAGCTGTCCTTTGCGCCGCAGGTGTTTCTCGGCGCGGCGGCCAACCCGTTTGCGCCGCCTTTCGATTTTCGGCCGTTGCGACTGGCAAAAAAAGTCGCGGCGGGGGCGCAGTTTGTGCAAACCCAGTATTGTTTCGACATCGAAATGTTCAAACTGTATATGGCGCGCGTGCGCGAACTGGGTTTGCATGAAAAAGTATTTATTCTTGCCGGCGTTGGACCGCTGGCATCGGCGAAATCCGCAGAATGGATTCGCACCAACGTGGCCGGAGTGCATATTCCCGATGCGATTATCAAGCGCCTGCAAGGTGCCACTAGCCAGTCACAGGAAGGTGTCAATCTGTGTATCGATATGATCCATCAGGTACGCGAGATAGAGGGCGTACACGGCGTGCATATTATGGCGTACAAGCAAGAACATCGGGTCGCCGAGATCGTAGAAAAGACCGGCGTGCTGAGTGGGAGAACGCCGTGGCAGCCCGGCGGTAAAATTGAGCATGCAGTTGCCAGTTAGGCGGCTGAAGTGAAGAGATTGGCAAGGGTGGAGACAAATAGATGACGGTAACAACGCTAAGTTCAGCCAGCAGAGAAGTAAAAATTGGCTTTGATCAGCCTTTCGTGGTGATTGGTGAGCGTATTAATCCCACTGGCCGCAAAATATTGGCCGAAGAAATGAAGGTCGGCGATTACAGTCGGGTTGAGGCCGACGCGCTGGCGCAGGTCGCCGCCGGCGCGCAAATGCTCGACGTCAACGCCGGCATCCCGCTGGCGGATGAGCCTGCCATACTTGCGGCAGCCATTAAGCTGGTGCAGTCGGTTACCGATGTGCCGCTTTCCATCGATTCTTCCATTGTGCAAGCGCTGGAAGCTGGCCTGGCGGTGTATCAGGGTAAGCCGCTGGTTAATTCCGTCACCGGTGAAGACGAGGTGCTGGAGCGAGTATTGCCGCTGGTTGCGAAATATGGTGCCGCCGTGGTCGCTATCTCCAACGATGAAACCGGTATCTCGGAAGACCCCGACGAGCGATTCAAAATTGCAAAAAAGATTGTCGAGCGCGCGGCAGACTACGGCATACACTACAGCGATGTGGTAGTGGATCCGCTGGTCATGCCCATCGGTGCGATTAACACGGCGGGGCTGCAGGTGATGCACCTGGTGCGGCGGCTGCGCGAAGAGCTGAAAGTCAACACCACCTGTGGTGCATCCAACGTCAGTTTTGGCTTGCCCAATCGTAACGGCATTAACGGCGCTTTTCTTACTATGGCGATTAGTTCCGGTATGACGTCAGCTATCACCAGCCCGCTGCACGCAGAGACGATGCAGGCAGTGCGTGGCGCCGATGTGATGATGGGCCACGACCCTGACTGCACGAAATGGATTAAAGCTTACCGACAAGCTTCAGTAGAGGGAGTGGAACAAGGAGCGCGCGGCGGCAGGGCGCGCCGCCGCCGACGCGGCTGAGCGAGCTCAGAAATGGCTTCCGGGCACGATGCTGTAAAAGTCGTTTTCACCCCCTCCGGCAGGCGCGGCCATTTTCCACTGCGTACCCCGTTGCTGGACGCCGCACGTGCACTGGGTGTAGACATCGACTCGGTATGCGGCGGTCGCGGATTGTGTGGTCGCTGTCAAATACTCTGTACCGAAGGTGACTTTCCAAAACATGAAGTCGCTTCCCGCCTTGATCATTTGTCGCCCTGGTCGGCCACCGAACAGCGCTATACCGAGCGCAAAAAACCGCTGCCAGCGGGCCGCAGGCTGAGTTGTCATACCCTTTTGTTAGGCGATGTTGTTATTGATGTACCGCCCGATAGCCAGGTGCACCGCCAGGTCGTGCGCAAACAGGCCGAGTTACGCGATATTGAGCTGGACCCCAGTATCCGGCTTTATTACGTGCAGGTCGCAGAGGCCGACATGCACAATCCGAAAGGCGACTTGCAGCGCTTGCTGGAGGCGCTGGAAAGAGAGTGGCAGCTAAACAATCTGCAGTGCGATGTCACACTGCTCACACGCCTGCAATCTATATTGCGTGCCGGCAAATGGTTAGTAACGGTAGCCGTGTACCAGCAGACGCATATCATCGCCGTATGGCCAGGGTTTCGCGATCAGGTGTTTGGCGTGGCGATTGATCTCGGCTCTACCACGCTGGCGGCGCATCTATGTGACCTGGGCAACGGCGACGTGCTTGCCAGCAGCAGCTTGATGAATCCGCAGATACGCTTCGGCGAAGACCTGATGAGTCGTGTGTCGTATGTGATGATGCACCCCGAAGGTGCCGCAGCAATGACGCAAGCTATCCGTGATGCGTTAAACAAGCTAATCACAGAGGTTACCGCAGAAATTTCAGCGACTGCGCAAGACGTGCTGGAAATCTCCCTGGTGGCCAATCCGATTATGCACCACATACTGCTCGGCATTGACCCGGTGGAGTTGGGCCAGGCGCCGTTTGCGCTTGCCAGCGACGCGGCGTTAACGCTGCGTGCGGCCGATATTAATTTGGCGATCCATCCCGGCGGCAGGCTGTATGTGTTGCCGTGTATTGCCGGCCATGTGGGTGCGGACACCGCCGGTGTGATTCTTGCCGAGGAACCGCAGCTACGCGATGAGTTGACGTTATTGGTAGACGTAGGCACCAACGCCGAAATCGTACTGGGCAACAAGCAGCGTTTGCTGGCGTGCTCAAGTCCCACCGGTCCCGCCTTCGAAGGCGCGCAGATAAGCTGCGGTCAGCGTGCGGCCAACGGTGCCATTGAGCGGGTACGTATTGATCCGGCGACGCTGGAATCGCGCTTCAAAATCATCGGCTGTGATCTTTGGTCGGATGATTCTGCGTTTGCAGAGCAGTCCAGAACGGGCGGCGTCACCGGCATCTGCGGCTCCGGCATTATTGAAGTGGTGGCCGAAATGTTTCTCGCTGGTATCGTCACTGCCGATGGCGTGATCGACGGCGAGCTGGCGCAGCGCAGCGCAAGAATTATACAAAACGATCGTACCTGGTCATATCTGCTGCACGATGGTGAATCGAACAGTGGTCAATCTGAGCGAGGCCAATCAAAGCATGCCGCATCGCTGATCAGCATTACGCAAAATGATATTCGCCAAATTCAACTCGCCAAAGCCGCTCTGTACGCCGGCATTAAATTGTTGATGGATAAATTAGGCGTACAGTCGGTGCAGCGCATTCGGCTTGCCGGCGCGTTTGGCAGTCATATCGACGTTAAGCACGCGATGGTGCTGGGGTTAATTCCCGACTGTGAATTGCAAGCGGTGTCCTCTGCTGGTAATGCGGCCGGCACCGGCGCCCGTATCGCACTGCTAAATGCACAATCGCGATTGACTATCGAAAACCTGGTGCAACATATTGAAAAAATCGAGACAGCTGTGGAGCCAATGTTTCAGCAGCACTTCCTGAACGCAATGGCGTTTCCCAACAAGACTGATCCATTTGCCAGGCTGTTTGCAGTAATCGACCGGCCACCCGTAAAAACAGCAGCGCGCACATTGCCCGGCAGCGGACGGCGCAAACGCCGCCGCGCCCGCAGTTAAACCACAGCGCAGCTGTGAACCTGCATTGCAGCAAACTAGTCTTCACGCATTGATATACGATACGGCACAGATATAGACATAGCGCAGTGGCAGAGTCTGCAAGAATTAATTAAAAACGTATTGGTGGACGCAACAGTAACATCCAGGGTCGGAGTGGGGGCTGACCCTCATAACAGCGGCCGACCCACTAGCCGAAGTTCAGCAGCATGGCTGATTTGCCGCAACGGTTGCTATAGCCGACCAAGCCGCTACGGGGAGAGATGCAGCAGTGATTAAATTCCAGCCTGTCAATCCGCGTTGCTGACAAAAGAAATGTGAAAATTACCGAAAAACTAAAGTGCAAAACTATTCCTGTATGCGGGGCAGAGCCCTGACTTGTCGCTACAGCTACCGCTGCGCGAGGCTATACATATGTCAAGACGTAGCATCTGTGTCTCTGCAAGTAACGCCGCGTGCTTTTGCGCCTTAAGGTGTCGCCTCTATATACTTATTAGTCGCTGTCCTAAATGCGCTGCAACGATAAGTAAATTAGCCTGCTGGGGATAATAATCAACGCGGTGACTGCACGGGGTAAGAGTAACGTCAATGTAACTGATGTGCAGAAAACTCTGAGGAAAAGATTTCATGTCTGATGAAGTGAGTACCGACTACGAGCTCGGTCAAGACAATGTCGAGGTGTTTGGACTCGATATCCATAACCCTGTTTTTTTAATCTCCGCTATAACTGTCATCATTTTCGTAGCCATTTCGCTCCTTTTTCAGGAGCAGGCCGGCGCGTTTTTCGGCTGGTTGCAGCCTGCCTTAACCGCCAAATTTGACTGGTTCTTTCTGGGAGCCGGCGATATCTTCGTGGCGTTCTGCGTGATGCTCATGATCACACCGCTGGGAAAAATTCGCCTCGGCGGAACAACGGCGACGCCCGATTATAGCTATATGGCCTGGTTCGCCATGCTGTTTGCGGCCGGCATGGGCATAGGCCTGATGTTCTTCGGCGTGTCCGAACCCATGACGCACTTCGCAACATCCTTCGACGGCACGACATTGGAAAATGGCGTACGCACCGACTGGGCGCCACTGGGCGGTGCGGCAGGTGATCTTGATGCCGCGCGTCATCTTGGCATGGCGGCAACCATTTACCATTGGGCTTTACACCCCTGGGCGATTTATGCGGTGGTTGCACTGGCTTTGGCATTCTTTAGTTTCAACTACAAACTGCCGCTCACGCTGCGCTCTGCGTTCTATCCATTGCTGGGTGAAAGAGTCTGGGGATGGCCAGGTCACATCATCGATGTGATGGCAGTTTTTGCTACGCTTTTTGGCCTCGCTACCTCGCTTGGCTTTGGTACCGAACAGGCGCTGGCCGGCCTTAATTTTCTGTTTGGCTGGGGCACAGGCGGCGTCGCGCAGGTAATACTGATCTCAACTATCACGACGCTGGCGCTTATCTCGGTACTGCGCGGACTCGATGGCGGCGTTAAAATACTGTCCGAAATCAATATCGTGCTGGCGATACTGCTGGTGCTGTTTATTCTTGTTGTTGGCCCAACGGCGGCGATATTCGAATCTATATTTTCCGGCGGTGTAGCTTACGTGCAGAACTTTATACCGCTGTCTAATCCGTTTGGGCGCGAAGACGCCAACTTTACGCAAGGGTGGACTGCATTCTATTGGGCCTGGTGGATCTCCTGGTCCCCGTTTGTTGGCATGTTTATCGCCCGCGTTTCGCGTGGCCGCACGGTGCGTGAGTTCGTTTTGTGCGTTATTTTCATCCCCACACTGGTTACTATGATCTGGATGGGCGCGTTCGGCGGCACTGCCATAGCGCAAGTTATGGCCGATGCAGCAGCGCCCGTCAAAGATGCGGCGCTTGAGTTGAAGCTGTTTTTCATGCTGGAGCCACTGCCTTTCGCTACCATCACGTCGTTTCTGGGTATTGTGCTGGTGTTGGTGTTTTTCGTGACCTCTTCTGACTCGGCATCGCTGGTTATCGACACCATCACGGCTGGCGGTAAAACCGACTCCCCTCCCGCACAACGGGTATTCTGGTGCGTGTTTGAAGGCCTGGTGGCCGCTACCTTGCTGCTGGTTGGCGGTGATGAGAGTCTCAGCGCGCTGCAGGCTATGGCGGTGTCGACTGGTTTCCCGTTCACAATTGTGCTGCTGTTTATGTGCGTCAGTCTGTTTATTGGGCTAAATCGAGCACGAAAAGAGGAAAGTGGAGCGGTGATGCGCGGCACGGGCTGACAAAACGGCGCAGCTCTCTGCTGCGCAGCAGCAAGCAAGTTTAAGCAATTGTTCAGCCGTGTCGAAAGAAAATTGACGGAAGATAACCAAATTAACGATCAGGAGAGACCCCACATGAGACTTCCTTCCCCGCTACTCGGTTTGTTGTTCGCGTGTACGGCACCAACCCTGGTCTGGGCTGCCGAATCGAGTTCAACGACGGAGAGAATCGACCAACTCGAAAAAGAAATTGCAGCACTGAAGCAACAGGTCAACAAGGAGAGTGAAGCCGAAAAAGCGCAAGAAACTGAAGAAAAATCGGAAGACGGAATTAAGGTGGGTGGTGCGGTAAGGTTTCAATATAGCTTCGAAGACTATGATGCAGACAACCGCGACCGTGGCGGCGACATTGATCTTGACACCTTCCGAATCGACGTTAACGGCAGTATTGGCGACGTTAGCGTCTCGGTTCAATATCGCTGGTATCAGTATATGGACGTAATCCACCACGCCTATGTTGGTTACCAGTTTAACGACAACTGGGAAGGTCAGCTTGGTATTAGCCAGGTGCCGTTTGGCGTGCTGCCATTCAATTCGAATAGTTTCTTCTTTAGCTCCGGCTACTATGTTGGTCTAGAAGACGACTACGATACCGGTATACAGTTTATCGGCAAATTTGGTCAACATGATTTGCGCGTTGCTTTTTTCAAAAATGACGAACTCGGTGGCCTCGATGGCTTTGTCGACAACAGGGCTGATCGTTACTCCTATGACGTAGTTGCCGTTCGTGATTTTACTAATGCAGCTGATGGTATTTTTGCGGATCCGCTGGATGGAGCGGAAATAGCTGAAACCAATACGCTTAATCTGAGATATGCCTATGATTTCTCTGGCACTGAGATAGGCGTGTCGTTGCAGTCCGGCGATCTTGAGGGCAATGACGGTTCGGTGGGCGACCACACCGCCTACGCGGTACACGTAAAAAGCCAGATCGATAGAATCGGCATTATGTTTCAGTTTTCCGATTATGAGTATGATCTGGATGATGGCTCGGAGTTTGTTGGCGTCGGTGCCTATAGCTTCTACGACACGATCCCGGCCGAGGCCAAGCTCTACAACCTTAATTTGTCGTACTCTTTACCAGTAAAAATTGGCCCCATCACCAATCTGACCTTCTACAACGATTACAATCTGATGAACGATAAGTCAGGCGGCCTGGACGAAGACACCATTATGAACGTGCTTGGCACGGCGGTTACTGCCGGCGGGATATATGCCTACGTCGATTTGATCACCGCCCAAAATCAGCCTTTTATTGGCGGTAGCATGGCGAGCGACGATGACGATTGGAATACGCGGTTTAACATTAATGTGGGTTACTACTTCTAAAGCGTAAGCCCAACCTGCTACTCCCGCGTGAGCTGTGTAGCTAAAGCTCTCGTGGTGTTATTCTCGATAGACTGTTACAGCCGCCTTCCCGTTGAGAGAAAACACGCCCAATCAGGTCGATTCTCTTGCAGCGCTTTGCTGGCAGCTAGCTCGTAGTCGTAAGGTACTTTGATGTGTTGCGCTATCCAGCCATTATCGCCGCGCTCAACTATCGCATAGGATGCATGCGGACTATAGCTTTCCATCGAGTGCGGAACGGGTTCGTCATCAGTGTAGGCGGGCAGTCCAACGCTGCCAGGATTGATGATTAGCTGATTTGAACTGGTCTGTACCGCTCTCGCAGTGTGAGTGTGACCACATAGTATTACCTTCGACAATTGACCATGCAGTTGCTCAAGTATTTCGGCGTCTGAACGAAGCCTCGCCAATCCGCTCTCTACATTTTCCAGCAGGTAGATGAGATCATTTGCTGGCGTGCCATGACATAAATAGAATTCTTCGGTTAACTGCAGGTCGAACGGTAGAGATTTCATCCAGTTCAGCGGCTGGTCGCCAAGGTCATTGAGGATGAATCGCAGCGTTGGGTTGGATTCAATCTCGGAACTCGTAGCATCAAAAATTTGCCTGTCCTGATTGCCGCGAATGGTAATGAGTTCACGTTCCATCAACAAGTCATAGGTTGCCCTGGGCGCAATGGGGCCGTAAAGAATATCACCAAGGTTTAGCATCGTGTCTGCGCCTCGGTTATCAGCGTCGCGAATAACGGCTTGCAGCGCAAAAACATTGCTATGAATGTCTGACAGTACTGCTATCTTCAT
>JBBKXJ010000423.1:0-12629 GCA_037969395.1 Pseudomonadales bacterium | reverse complement strand
ACGCGCTGGCGCGCGATGGCGTCGAAATCCACCTGAACTGCAACATCGTGGCCGTGCGTCTGGTGGACGGACGCAAGCATGTCACCATGATCACCGACGGCAACCGCTCGACCACGGTGGTCGACGAAATCCTCACCGGCATCGGCCGCCTGCCCGCCGTGCAAGGCCTGGCGCTGGAGCGTGCCGGCGTGGCCTACGATGCCGCGAGGGGCATTCACGTGGACGACTTTCTGCGCACCCGCAACCGGCGCATCTTCGCGGCCGGCGACGCCTGCCTGGAACATGCGTTCGTGAACACCGCCGAGGCCTCGGCGCGCATCGTGGTGCGCAACGCGCTGTTTCGCGGCCGCCAGCGCTGGAGCGTGCTGACTATTCCCTGGTGTACTTACACCGATCCACAGGTCGCCCACGTCGGGCTGTACGTAAGGCAGGCAAGGGCTCAGGACATTCCGGTCAAAACCTATACCGTGCCCCTGCACGACGTGGTGCGGGCGATTACCGATGGCGACGAGGAAGGCTTCGTGAAGATCCACGTGCGTGAAGGTACCGATCGCATTCTGGGTGCCACCATCGTTGGTCGCTGCGCCGGCGAGATGATCAACAACATCTCACTGGCCATGGTGGCCGGGCTGGGTCTTGCCCGCCTGGCTAGCGTGATCCACGCTTTCCCCACGCAAGGCGAAGCCGTGCGCCAGGCGGCGCAGGCTTGCGTGCAAAGTCTTGCGACAACATCGCTTGCAGTTGAAACAGCGCCGTCATAGGCCAGTGAGGGACAAGACCCGGACATGAAGCGCGCCGCCCTTGAAGCAACGGGTGGCGTCGGTCTGCGCGGCGACGGCACCACACGCGAGCGCGAACCACATGCGGCGCCGTGTGCGCCAACGTACAGACACCTCCATCGCGTACGACAACGTGCACTACAAGGACCAGCCCGAGGCGTGGAACATGCGCATGGTGCTGGGCATCTCCACGGTGCTCGGCATTCTCGGTGTCGTCGCTGCATTCGGCTTGTTCTACCTTGGCGAGCGCGTGTTCCATCTCGATCGCGGACATGTCCAGACGCTGATGTACCTGAAGATGTCCGTGGCCGGACATCTGACGATCTTCCTGGCCCGCACGCGCGGTCCGTTCTGGTCGGTCCGTCCCGCTCGGGCGTTATGGATGGCGGTGCTTGGCACGCAGATCATCGCCACGCTGATCGCGGTCTACGGGTTCCTGGTGACGCCGCTGGGATGGGGCTGGGCCGCTTTCGTCTGGGGCTACGCGCTGATCTGGGCGCTGCTAAACGATCGTGTGAAGCTGCTCGCCTACCGGATTTTCGATCCGCAAAAGGCCGGGGCTGAACCGAAGGCCGACGCCGGAGCGCAGCCCGTCGCGAAGGCGGCACCTGGAGTCACTGCGAGCGCGGCTCCGGCGCCCGATGGCAAGGCCGCGCCGCAGCCAGATGCGAAAGCCGATTCCCAGCCCGATGTCAAGGTCGAACCTCCGCGCGAAGCCAAGGCCGAGCCAGCGCGTCAGGCCGAACCCCAACCCGAAGTCGAGGGCAAGTCGCAGCCTGAAGTCAAGGCCGAAGAAGCGTCCGATTCGACGTCGCAGATCGCCGAGCGGGCCTATGCGCTCTACGAGGAAAGAGGCCACCAGCAGGGTAAACAGGCCCGGGACTGGAAAGATGCGGAGGCCGAGATCCGCCATGGCCAAGCCGCGCCGCAGCGCGAGATCCCGCAGGAGAAACCCGAGCCCGAGCCGCACAAATGACCGAGCGTGAACACTCCAGACTTGTCGACCGAAAGGACGCCCAATGAAAATCGATTCCAATGACTTCCGCGTGCCGGCGGGCAAAGACGTCGATCTCGCCAAGTGGCCGACGCTGGGCAAGCCCGCGTGCAAGTCGAAGAAGCACTACCGGATGTTCGCTGGCGCAGTGTGCGATGACGTACAGACGGGTCTTCAGGCCGGCTCTAAGGTGGCTATGGCGTCCTTCGTCACATCATTGACGCGCGACAGCGGCGCCGCCGGGACAGCAAGATCCGTACCCAAACCGGCCGTTCTTCCCAGGTTGACAACAGCAGGCAACGACACATGGCACTCTTCAGCAGCAGCAACATCGGCACCGCGTTGAACGCGGACTACTACGGCAGCAGCAACATGGGAACCGCATTGAAGGCGCACAACTACGGTGCCCAGGCCGCGGACCAGCCAGCGCCTAGGTACCGACTCGGCGCCAGGGAGCTGCGACCCGACGTCGACGCGCTGGTGCTCGAGCTCAAGCGGGCGGAAGAAGGTCTGCGGGCCAAGGCGGAGCAGATCCGGATGCTGTGCCACGACGTTCGCAGCCCGCTGTCGGCGATCCGCATGATCGCGTTTGTGCTGGCGCAGGACGAGAACGCACCCGACAGACAGCGCCAACTCGACGTCCTCGATCGGGCAACCAACACCATTCTCGCTCTCGTCGATCAGGTTCTCGATTTCGAGCGACTCGATGACGGCCAGATGCAACTTGAAGCCAAGCGCCTCGACCCGCGGGCGCTGCTGGCCACAACCGTCGAGCAGCTCGAGATGCCGGCGCGTGAGAAAGGCGTCGAGCTGACCCTGCAGATCGATGATGCGGTTCCGGCGACGATTCAGGCCGATCCGGTCAAGCTCGGTCAGATAATGTGCAATTTGACCGGCAATGCGGTTAAGTTCACCTCCAGGGGCGCGGTGACAGTCGCTGCCCGGATGCGAAGCGTGAACGGCCGAACCGAGCTCGAACTGTCTGTTGAAGACTCGGGCATCGGCATCGCACCTGATCGCGTACCGGCAATCTTCGAAACGTTCATTCAGGCCAGCGCCAATATCGACCGGCGTTATGGTGGGTCCGGCCTTGGGCTCTCGATCTGCCGGCGACTGGTAGCACTGCATGGCGGTGCGCTCGAAGTCCGGAGCGCCCCCGGTGCGGGATCGCGCTTCTGGTTCACGCTCGACCCAGAGGGTGAGGACAAAACGAACACGTAGATGCCCAAGAGTCACGCCTCTTGTGCGAGCCGAAGTACTGAGCATTCTGTGTAGGCATGACATCAAATCACCAACTCGGCTTGCTTCCAGAACGCGGCGATGATCTGCGGGCGTCGTTCATAGTCGCCGCAGTCTCGCTGTTGGTCGAACAGCGCGGGCCGATGTCGATGGCCCGGCGCGACCCAGCCCCGGCGTTTTGATGGAAAATTAACGATCGGTTTGTACGCTACCATACATACGGCGGACCGCGCTTCACCTATAATCGATCACCGGTTTCACTTATAATCGGTCAACGGCGCGCGTTCGAGATGTATTTGTGCGTCCCTCGCAGCTGCCTCGTAAGCCATGACAACACCGTCCGATCCAAGACTGAACGACCTCCTCGCCGCGTTGCCCGATGCCGAATGGCGGCGCTGGGAGCCGTTGCTGGAGCGGGTGGATCTGCGACTGGGCAGGGTGCTTTACGAATCGGGCCACACGCTCGACCATGTGTACTTCCCCACCACGGCGATCATCTCGCTGCTGTACGTGATGGAGGACGGCGCGTCGGCAGAGATTGCCGTCGTCGGACACGAAGGCTTGGTCGGCATTGCGCTCTTTATGGGCGGCGGGTCCACTCCTAGCCGCGCCGTGGTCCAGAGCGCAGGCGCGGGCTGGCGCCTGCGCGCAAGCGCCATGAAGGAGGAATTCGAGCGCGCGGGGCCGGTGATGCACGTACTGCTGCGCTACACGCAGGCGCTGATCACGCAGATGTCCCAGACCGCGGTGTGCAACCGCCACCATCGGCTGGACCAGCAGCTGTGCCGATGGCTGCTGCTCAGTCTGGACCGGCTGCAGGGCAACGAGCTGGTGATGACGCAGGAACTCATCGGCAACATGCTGGGCGTGCGCCGCGAGGGCGTCACCGAAGCCGCGCTGCGGCTGCAGAAGCGGGGGCTGATCCGCTACGCGCGCGGCCACATCACCGTCCTGGACCGACCGGGACTCGAGGCGCTCACCTGCGAGTGCTACGCCGTGGTGAAGAAGGAATACGAGCGCCTGCTGCCGGACCACCAGGCGACCTGAGGCTCGGGTTTTCCGGCGGCGTTGTGTTCGCTGGCGCACGGTGAGACTGGCGCGGGAAGAGCACACTGGCGCGAACGCCTCAACCGAGATTCCTCTTGGCCCCTGTCCAAAACCGCCTCATCGAACGCCTGCCGCACAGAGAACGCACGCGCCTGCTGGCCCTGTGCGAGCCGGTGCAATTGACGCTGAGCGAGGTGCTGTGCGAAGTCGGCACACCGACACGGCATGTCTACTTCCCGACCGCCGGCTTCATCTGTCTGGTGAAGCACGTGGATGCTCACCCCGGGGTGGAGGTCGGCATGGTGGGACGCGAAGGCATGTTCGGCACGCAGCTGGTGCTGGGTGTGGTGAATTCGCCGCTGCGGGCCCTGGTGCAGGGCCCCGGCGCCTGCTGGCGCGTGGGCGTGGCGGACTTCAAGGCGGAGCTTGCCGCCAGTGTCGCTATGAAACGGCAACTCGACCGGTATGTGTACGTGCTGACGGCGCAGACGGTAGCGGCGGCCGGCTGCCAGCGCTTCCATCTCATCGGCGCGCGCCTGTCGCGCTGGCTGCTGATGAGCCAGGACCGCGCCCACGACGACCATTTTCATATCACGCACGAGTTCCTGGCCTATATGCTGGGCGTGCGCCGTGCCGGCGTGACGGTGGCGGCGAGCCGGCTGCAACGCCTGGGCCTGATCACCTACCACCGCGGCGAGCTGACGGTGCTCGACCGCGCCGGCCTGGCGGCGGCAGCCTGTAGCTGCTACGCGGCCGACCGCGCGGTGTACGCCGAGCACCTGGGATGATATGCGCGCGGTAGCAGGCTCTCGCCACCCGGGTGGCGAGATTTCAGAGGCCGGACCGATTTTCATCCGGGCTTCATCCTGCTGCGCCCAAACGATGAGCTCGTTACTGCGCGCTCGTACACAAGCGCGTCTGGATGCCGCGTACGGGCGCGCTTTTCCGGTTCCCGACAGCCCGCCCCCAGCGACGAATCCTGATCCGTACGGCAACGCACAGACAACACCGATGCAGGCCCCATACTTCGTTCCTTCAACGGGGTGCTTAATTTAGGGAATCCTGGCCCGAATAGCGCTAGATGGTTACACAGAGGCTTCCGCTCGGCAATATGTGAGCTCGCCTCTTTTATCCGATACCTGCTGACACAAAGAGCGGATCCGGAGCACGCATGATGACACCGATCAGACCCGCGACTTCCCGCTCAGCACGCGAACACAGGGTTCCTTCTCGTGTTGCGATCCTGCTGCTGGCGATGATGGCTGTAGGCACCATCTGGATCATGGGCAATCTGGCCATGCGGATGTAGTCCGCGCTCGCACAAAGCCGGGATCCGGGATCGAGCGCCGATGTTTCTCTGCTCGCCCACATCGTGCGTTCCGATTTGATCGTGGTACCGGCCCGGTCGAGCTACCGCGTCGAGCACGCAGCGACGTAACTCACGGATCGGCGATAGATTTTAAACACCCTGCTGGACATGGTGATATGACGACTCTGAAAGATACCGTAATTATGCTGGATGTGGATAACACGCTGCTCGATAACGATCAAATAGCTGCGGATTTGAGTGAACATCTCGCTCATGAATTTGGTAAAGATAGTCGCGACCGTTACTGGCAATTATTTGAAGCGCTGCGCGCTGACGTCGGCTACGCAGACTATCTCGGCGCGTTACAACGCTACCGTCTCGGTGCAATGAACGATCCACACATGCTGGGAATGTCAGCTTTCCTTATCGATTATCCCTTTGCCGATCGTTTGTATGCTGATGCACTACAAGTGCTTGCCCATCTCCGGCGCGTTGGCACCACGGTCATTCTGTCGGATGGCGACGTTGTATTCCAGCCTCGAAAAGTGCAACGCTCGGGATTATGGGACGCCGTTGAGGGCCGCGTGTTGATTTACCTGCACAAGGAACAGATGCTAAACGCCATCGAACAGCAATACCCTGCTACGCATTATGTGATGGTAGATGACAAGTTGCGTCTCCTGGCGGCGATGAAGTCAATCTGGCGGGAGCGGTTAACAACCGTGTTCGTGCGGCAGGGCCATTACGCGTTAGACGCGGAAAACGTTGCCAAATATCCCTCAGCGGACCTGTCAGTTGAACGTATCGGTGACCTCCTTGAGGTTGATCTGCCCGTCCTGCCAGGCATTGCCGGTAATACCGTGTGAAAAGCACATTGGCAATCACCGCAGCTTTGGCGATGACATCATGCTGAAATCCAGTGACAATCAAACCAATGCGCGCACGAAGGTACTCGCATATCGAATGTTGGATCCAACGTCCGGGCCCTTCTCGGGGTCTACCATCAACACAGGAAGGTAATCATGGTCACGAACACAAAGACAGAAATGCCAGAGCACAGCGACACTGAGCTGTCGCCTGAAATGCTACAGAAAATCGATACCTATTGGCGCGCAGCCAACTATCTGGCGGTCGGCCAGATTTTTCTTGCCGACAATCCCCTGCTCAGGCGGCCGCTGACGTTGGACGACGTGAAGCACATGGTGCTGGGTCATTGGGGCACAACGCCCGGCCAGAATTTCATCTACGCGCACCTGAACCGGGTCATTAAAGCCTATGACCTCAACATGATTTATGTGTCCGGTCCCGGTCATGGTGGCCCGGCTGTGGTGGGCAATACGTATCTTGAGGGTTCCTACAGCGAGATCTATCCTCACATCAGCCAGGATGAGAGCGGTTTGCAAAAGCTTTTTCTGCAGTTTTCGTTTCCAGGCGGCATTCCCAGCCATGCTTCCCCGGAGTGCCCGGGTTCGATCCACGAGGGTGGCGAGTTGGGTTATTCGCTCAGCCATTCATTCGGCGCGGTGTTCGATAATCCGGACCTGATCGTCGCTTGCGTTATCGGTGATGGCGAAGCGGAAACCGGCCCATTGGCGACAGCATGGCAGTCCAACAAATTTCTTGATCCGGTTTCCGACGGCGCGGTACTACCGATCCTGCACCTCAATGGCTACAAAATTTCCAACCCCACCGTGCTGGCTCGCATTGAACATGAGGAACTGGAACAATTTCTGCGCGGCTGCGGTTGGACGCCCTACTTCGTTGAAGGTGACGACCCGGCTGCGATGCATGAGCTGATGGCGGGTACGTTGCAAACCGTCATCGAAGACATTCGGCGTATTCAGGATAACGCGCGCACCAATAACGACACGACGCGACCGCGCTGGCCCATGATCGTGCTCAATTCACCCAAGGGCTGGACCGGGCCAAAGCGGGTCGATGGCCTACCGATTGAAGGCACCTTTCGCTCGCACCAGGTGCCCCTCCACCCGGCCACCCACCCCGAACATCTGCATCTGCTGGAAGAATGGCTAAAGAGCTACCGGCCGGAAGAACTGTTCGATGAGCAAGGTCGGCTGCAAGCAGAGCTGGCAGCGCTGGCGCCGGCAGGAGAGCGGCGCATGGGCGCGAACCCTCATGCGAACGGCGGTCTGTTGCTGCGCGACCTGGAAATGCCGGATTTCCGCACTTACGCGGCTGACGTGCCCGCCCCTGGGGTTGGCGGTATCGGAGACACGCATGTGCTCGGACCATTTCTGCGCGATGTGGCAAAGGCGAACAGCGAGCAACGCAATTTCCGGGTGTTTGGTCCCGACGAAACACTCTCCAATGGGCTGGGAGCATTGTTTGAAGTCACCGAACGTCAATGGGATGCCCGCACCGCGCCCAATGACGAATGGCTGGCGCCCAGCGGGCGCGTGCTGGAAATGCTGAGCGAGCACCAGTGCGAGGGCTGGCTTGAGGGCTACCTCCTCACCGGGCGGCATGGATTGTTCAACTGTTACGAGGCGTTCATCCACATCATCGATTCGATGTTCAACCAGCACGCGAAGTGGCTGAAGGTCACAGCGCAACTGCCGTGGCGGAAGAAGATCGCCTCGCTCAATTACCTGCTGACCTCGCATGTGTGGCGGCAGGACCACAACGGCTTTACCCACCAGGACCCCGGTTTCATCGATCACGTGGTGAACAAGAAGGCCGAAGTCGTGCGCGTCTACTTTCCGCCGGATGCCAACTGTCTGCTGTCAGTGATGGACCACTGCCTGCGGAGTCGCCATTACGTCAACGTCGTTGTCGCGGGCAAACACCCGGCGCCACAGTGGCTGCCGATGGACGCCGCTGTCAAACACTGCACTGATGGCATTGGCGTCTGGCAGTGGGCCAGCAACGATGAGGCGGCCACGCCCGACGTGGTGATGACCTGCTGTGGCGATGTGCCGACGCTGGAGACGCTCGCGGCTGTCTCTATCCTGCGCGAGCAGCTGCCCGAGCTTAAAATCCGGGTGGTCAACATCGTCGACCTGATGCGGTTGCAGCCGCAAAGCGAGCACCCGCACGGTTTGAGTGATGCTGATTACAATGCCATCTTCCCGACCGACACACCAGTGATTTTCGCTTTCCATGCCTACCCGTGGCTGATTCACCGGCTCACTTACCGGCGCGCCAACCACGACCACATCCATGTGCGCGGCTACAAGGAAGAGGGCACCATCACCACGCCGTTCGACATGACGGTGCTGAACGATCTGGACCGCTTTCACCTGGTGATGGACAGCATCGATCGCTTGCCGCAAACCGGAAAGAAGGGTGTCGAACTGCAGCAGCAGCTTAAAGACAGGCTCGTCGAGCACCGGCGCTACATCAACCAGCACGGCCAGGACATGCCGGAAGTGCGCAACTGGAAATGGAGGGTCAAGGAAACAGGGATGGAGGCGGACAGACGTAAGTGAGCGGTGTACTCACAAGGCCCTGCGAAGTCCTGCACGGCGAATGCCCTGAAAGAGTTTTTGATCAATAAAAGACGTCATCACCCTCTCCCTGCACGACTATGACGCCGTGCTGTTCGATCTAGATGGGGTGCTGACCCGGACGGCGAGCGTGCATGCCGCCGCCTGGAAGAAGCTGTTCGATGGCTTTCTTGAGCCGCGCGCTACCGAGACCGGCGAGCCGTTCGTGCCTTTTGATATTGCTACCGACTATCCGCGTTACGTCGACGGCAAGCCGCGTTACGACAGCGTGGCGGCCTTTCTGCAGTCACGTGGGATTGATTTGCCGATAGATGGACCAGGCGACGCCTCCGCCGTACCAAGCATTCATGCGCTGGGCCGATTGAAGGACCGGTATTTCCTGCATCAGCTCGATCAGCACGGGGTCAAACCCTACGCCGCGGCGATCGCGCTGGTGCGTACGCTCCGGGCGCAGTTGATCAAGACCGCCGTTGTGTCATCCAGTAACAACTGCGCGGTGGTGCTTGAGGCAGCGGGCATTACCGAGCTGTTCGACACGCGCGTGGACGGCAAGGACATTACCCGTCTCGGCATTAATGGCAAGCCGGCAGCGGACGCGTTTCTGGATGCAGCACGGCGCCTAGGCACGCCCGCTTCACGCGCGGTAGTCGTAGAGGATGCTATTTGCCGGCGTTGAAGCCGGCCGCGCCGGGCGCTTCGGCTGTGTTATTGGCGTCGATCACCACGCGCAGACGCACGCGCTGCGCGCAGCCGGCGCCGATTTTGTGGTGACCAATCTGGAGCAAGTCCAGGTGGCGGTGGAATCGCCCACACCATGGTCTCTGTCATTTGAGGGCTTCGACCCGGCGCAAGAGGGTATCCGCGAAGCCTTGTGCACCCTGGGTAACGGCTATTTCGCTACCCGCGGTGCTGCGGCCGGATCGGTGGCGGATGACGTTCATTATCCAGGGACTTACCTGGCCGGCGGCTACAACCGACTGCGTACCGACATTGCCGGTCGCACCGTCGAAAACGAGGACCTCGTCAATTTCCCTAACTGGCTCACCCTTCAAGTTCGTATTGCCGGTGAAGAGTGGCTCGATATGCGCAATCTCAAACTCCTCTCCTACCGCCAGGAACTCGATATGCGCTGCGGCATGCTGCTGCTTGACATCTGCTTCGAAGACAACCGCGGACGGCGCAGTACGCTGAAGGAGCGCCGGCTGGTGTCTATGAGTGACATGCATCTGGGCGCGCTGGAACTGTCCCTGACTGCCGACAACTGGTCAGCAGATGTCTCAATACGCTCGGCGATCGATGGCCGCATCGTCAATGCCGGCGCGAAGCTATATCGTAAGTTCAACAACAAACACTTGCTGCCAGTGACAGGCGAACTGATCGGCGAGGATGGCGCTTGCCTGGTGGTCCGCACCTGTCAGTCGACTATTGAAATGGCGCAAATGATAAGAACCCGAGTGTTCATCGACGGACAGAGCCGTGCACTCGAGCGTCGGACCATCAAACAAGCGGACCATATCGGCCAGGAACTCAACGTCGACGTTAAGCAAGGCGAGACATTGATGGTGGAGAAGCTTGTCGCCTGTTACACCTCGCGCGACTACGCCATTTCGGAGTGCGGGCTGGAGGCGCGCAAAGCGATTACCCGCGCGGGTTCCTTTGCCACGGTAATGGCGGACCATGTATTCGCCTGGAAACACCTGCAGCGGCATTTCAAGGTGCGTGTGCAGATGGCCGATCCAAACTTCGCATTGAACGTGCCGATGCTGCTGCGGCTGAACATATTTCACCTGTTGCAGGCCGTATCGCCCAATTCCATCGGACTCGATTTCGGTGTGCCCGCGCGCGGCTGGACCGGCGAGGCATACCAGGGTCATGTATTCTGGGATGAACTGTTCATCTTCCCGTCCTTCAATTATCGAATGCCTGAAATCACCCGCTCATTGCTAATGTACCGCTACCGGCGCCTTGGCGAGGCGCGCGCCGCCGCCGCTGCTGCCGGATACATGGGAGCGATGTTTCCGTGGCAGAGCGGCAGCGACGGTCAGGAAGAGACCCAGGCGTTTAATCTGAACCCGCGCTCCGGGCGCTGGCTGCCCGACAACTCCTACTTGCAACGCCACGTCGGCAGCGCCATCGTCTTTAATGTCTGGCAATACCTCCAGGTCACACGATATGGAGTTTTTGCATTCTTCCGGCGCCGAACTGATCCTGGATATCGCCCTGTTCTGGTCCAGCATCGTGCGTTTTAATGACGAGCGCGGCCGCTACGAGATCCACGGCGTAATGGGTCCCGACGAGTTTCACGACTCTTATCCAGAGGCCGCAGAACCCGGGCTTAACAACAATGCCTATACCAACATTATGGCCGTCTGGGTGTTATACCGGGCGTTGGAAGTACTCGATTTGTTGTCCCATATTCATCGCACCGAACTCACGGAGCGACTTGGCGTATCAGAGGAGGAGATTGCGCGCTGGGGCGACATCTGCCACAGGATGTTTGTTCCTTTCCATGACGACGGCATTATCAGCCAATTCGAGGGTTATGAAACATTGCGTGAGCTTGATTGGCAGGACTACATTACCCGTTATGGCAATATTCAGCGTCTCGATCTTATCCTCGAGGAGGAGAACAACAGCGCCAACCATTACAAACTGTCGAAACAGGCAGACGTGTTAATGTTGTTCTACCTGTTTTACGCCGAGGAACTGGGCGAATTATTTGAGCGTCTGCACTATCCTTTCGACTATTCGACTATTCGACTATTCGACCATTCCGCGTAACATTGCCTATTATGCCGACCGTTCTGCGCATGGTTCCACTCTGTGCCGTGTGGTGCATGCCTGGGTGCTGGCGCGATCAGACCGGCCGCGTGCAATGGACTTCTTCGCGCAGGCGTTACAGAGCGACGTGGGCGATATTCAGCAGGGTACTACGGCGGAGGGTATTCACCTCGGCGCCATGGCGGGAACGGTCGACCTGGTGCAACGCGTCTCCACCGGTATCGAAGTACGAGGTGACGTACTGCGGCTCAATCCGCAACTGCCAGAGGAGATAGCACGTATTGACATGCGCATCCGCTACCGCGGCCATTCACTCTATCTGCAACTGACACGCGACGCCCTCACGGTGCGCGGGCGGGATGATACGGCGGCGCCAATTTCACTGTGTGTCAACGATCAGCTTTGTAAATTTTTTAGCGGTACTACCCATGTGTTCCCGCCGCGCGACACAGTAGGGGTATTGTAACCATCCCCCCGAAATGTCCAATAGACCGCTGGAAGCCGCATAACCGCTGGGCTGTAGCGGTGATGATATTACTACCAACAGCAGCGTTGTTTAAATAAAGTACGGTTTCGCACGGGTTTCGCTATGATCGGCCCCTTTTTTATACGGGTTAAACCCAGAAAGCCGCAAAATGTCGCACTTATCGCTGTAGCTCACGGGTGGCACGGCTTGTAGCGCTGGAGGACAATTAACCAATCCGCTTTTTTCACACTAATCGGTCAATATTTACTCAATTATGCGGCCAGATTGAGGCTCTTCATCTCCGATTCGATGTTCCAGTGCTCGTCATTATCTGACATATCGTAGTAGCCATTGAGGATGATATTTTCCCAGGACGCCGGCGAAATCGAGCGAAGGTGTTTGATTTGACCCTCGTTGCATGCGTCCAGGCAATACGATTTATACGACGACATGATCAACGCATTATAATAAACGATGCAGTTCGCAAGTAAGTTCGCGCAGCTGTTCCACATCGCCATCTCCTCTGGATTCCTGCCACGAAATTGAT
>JBBKXJ010000422.1:0-8121 GCA_037969395.1 Pseudomonadales bacterium | reverse complement strand
GCGCCCTTCGGGTCATCCCAAAAGCGGCACAGTGCTTCGTTGTTTCCCCTCAACATAGGCCCACTATGCCTTCGGGAAAACGCCTCACACTGTACCGCTTTTGGAATGACTGCATTAGGTAATATCACCTGGAAGGGGTACTAGCGTGCCGCTGCGGTCAGCAGTGCCAGCCACTTTTGCGATATATTATCCCAGTGGAATTGCTGGATGGCCGCCTCGTCGCGATCAGGAATTGCGCCATCTTGCAGTATGCTCTGCAACGCTTCGCTCCAGTCACTCTGCGTTGGAATTACCACTCCGGCGCCCGTTTCCGTGATGATGTCAGCGATTGCCGAGCGCTCCGGTACTATCGCTATAATGGGTTTATTCATCATCAGATAGTGCGGCAATTTGATGCTCATAACGACCTTGCAATTCGGCAGGTCCGCGAGCAGCAACAGTAGAAAATCGTAATCGGCCAGCCGTTTGACAGCCTCCTCGTGACTGGAGGGGCCGTGCATAAACACGCCGGCATCGCACAAACCTTCCATTGACTGCTCATAATCCTGTGGCAATAGCCCGTGAACGTGCAGTTCCATATTGAGCCCGGCTGCCCTGGCTAGCGCCAGCGAATCGGCAAAGTTGCCACCGGGTACGCGAGGGGGTTTGAACAGTGTACCCAGAAAGCCTAGCTTGATAATGTCACTTTGCTTAGCGATCGTTGCTTCGGGTGCCTCATTAAAGGCGCCGACTGCATCTTCCTGGTCAAAGTGATGATGAATAAAACTGGTGCGATTGGTTGGCACGCCGTAATGATCTTCCAGCACTGTTTTTGCATAGGTGTTAGTTGTGAGATTCATATCGGCTGTCTGCAGCATCCGTTGCTCACACTTTTTCAGCCGCTTACGATATAGTTTCGGGGTCGACAAGTAGTAGTTTTCATCGTAGCTCCATAGATCCTGCCAATCGATAATCCAATACAACTGTGGGAATTTCTGTTTGAGATACAGCCCTATCAGACCAATATCGTGCGGTGGAGCGCAGGTCAGCAGGCATATCTGTTTGCCTTGCGCAAAGTCATCTGCAATGTGTTTAAGCAACTGGCGTCGCGCTCGTAGTACAAACAGAATGCGTGGTGACGGAAAGAATAGATAGCGATTTAGAAATTGACTGAGTTTTTGTAGTCCGAGCTTTTTAAATACGCCAGTTGGGTTTGGAATTGGCTTTACTTCTAGTCCTTCGGCGTCTTTTCTGTTTTGCTTTCCGGGAGTAACCAGAATCATCTTGTCGAATTTTTCGCGCAGCCGCAGCAGCTTTTTCGTCCGGTCATTGACCTTTTCACGCGGTACGCCAAATACGATATAGACCGCAAGGTTGTTCGCGGTTAGTGATTGGGCTACGTCAGCCATTACTAAGATAAACCTGCATTATTTAGCGAATACTGTGTGGTTGTGGCGCGTCGAATCAACCGAAAAACTTCTTTTTCAGATCTCGCGCCGGCAATTTGATTTTGGATCTCAGGTTAAACAGCAACGTGTTTTTGCCGTTTAGCTGCGCCAGTCCGCGTCGCATGAAGCTATCAATAGGCAAGTCGTCGGTATTAGTGTTAGCGCGCTGATACGATGCCAACTTTAAGAGTATTTGGCTTAGCCGACCCTGTAGACGGGCGTGCAACTCAGGTTTTTCGTCGCCAATCAACTTAAGATGTTTTTCCCATAACTGAACCTTGCTGCAGCTGGAGCGTGCGTCGTCGTCCCAAATCGAACGGTGCCCACGCCGGTAATGCGAAACGACGTCGCTAACGTAGGCCACCGGCCCGAGGCGGCCGAGGCGGGCAAGAAAATCGGCATCGGAGCAGGCAAATTTGAAGTCGTGATCAAACCAATTAATTTGTTCGCCTAGCGCGGTGCGAAACAGGGTTGTGTGCGGTACGGCAGGAATGCGAGGCCACAGTACGGCTGCTTGCCCATCTTCTATCAATGTCGCCTTGCCATTTCCCTCTGCGGTCTCGGGCATCCAACGCGTGCCGGTAAATTTGCCATCGGCATCGATCACTAAAAAGTCGCCGGTCGCGAATGCCGCCGCTGGAAATTCACACAGCGCTGCATAAAGCTGAACAATGCGGTTGGGAGGCATCAAGTCGTCGTCGTCCTGGTAGGCGATGAACTCGCCTTTCGCCAGTCGCGATGCGTTAGTTCTGGCGACCGCAATGCCCTGGCAATCCTGTTTTATATAGCGCACCCGGTCGCCGTAGCCAGCTATTAACTCGTCTGTGCCGTCGGTAGAACCGTCGTCCATGACGATAATTTCAACCGGCGAATAATTCTGGGCGAATACCGTCTCCATGGTCTGAGCCAGGTAATCACGTCGGTTGTGGCAACAGACCACTATTGATACAAGTGGGTTGGTCAATGCGTTTTTGCTCCAATGGGTTTAGCCAGGTAATCAGTTTTAAAAGCTTGGATTGACGACGGTCTGGCAGTCGAAGGGCGCCATCGTAGGCGAGTAGTTGTTTAATGTCATCAGGGTCGGCGCATGAAACTTTTTGCTCCATCAGCAAGTATAGATGGAAGTGATTTTACTGCTATAGTTGTTGTAACTGTTTCCGGGCCGAGGATGATAATGACTTTAGACGAAAATGTGGTCAAAAAAATTCAATCCACTCCTGGTCGCTGGCTAGTCACCGGCGTTGCCGGCTTTATTGGCTCGAATCTGCTTGAAGCATTGCTCGAGCTGGATCGGGAAGTGATTGGGTTAGACAATTTCGCTACCGGTCACCAACATAACCTCGACAAGGTGCAGGCGCTTGTGTCTGCCCAGCAATGGGCGCGCTTCACGATGATTGAAGGCGACATATGCGACGCCAACACCTGCCAAGTTGCAGTTAAGGGTGTCGACTACGTGTTACACCAGGCAGCGCTGGGCAGCGTGCCGCGCTCAATAGAAAACCCGTTACGAACACACGATAGTAATATCACCGGCTTTCTCAACATGCTGGTAGCAGTCAAAGATTCGCAGGTAAAACGTTTCGTTTACGCTGCGTCCAGCTCGACCTACGGCGACCACGAGGCGTTACCAAAAGTCGAAGACCGTATCGGCAATCCGTTATCGCCGTACGCCGTGACCAAATACGTCAACGAATTGTACAGCGATGTATTCGCCCGTTGCTACGGTGTGGAGACTGTCGGTTTACGCTATTTTAATGTGTTTGGTCCTCGGCAGGATCCTGATGGCGCCTACGCTGCGGTTATTCCGAAATGGTTTGCTGCGCTGCTGCGCGGCGAGACCGTTTATATCAACGGTGACGGCAAAACCAGTCGTGACTTTTGCTACGTCGCCAATGCCGTGCAGGCCAATTTGCTGGCGGCGATCACGCCCAATAAGGGAGCCGTCAACCAGGTCTACAACGTCGCCGTTGGTGATCGAACAACACTAAATCAGCTTTTCTACGCGATTCGCGATCGCGCAGGAAAAAAACAACCGAATTTAGCAAAGGCAGAGCCGGAGTATCGCGACTTCCGATCCGGCGATGTACGTCACTCGCAGGCGGATATTGCCAAGGCGGTAAATTTGCTAGAATATCGGCCGACGCACGATATAAACAGCGGGCTGGACGAGGCCTCTGACTGGTATTTAGCCGAACTTGCATCCTGACGGTTAGTATCAGATGTGTGCGAAGCTCGGTGAGCTTATCTACGCTTCCAATTTCTGTCGTCGATATTATTTACAATGAATGCGGCTTGCTCCTGCACTCTGCAGTTTAAATATATGATTCTAAAGCC
Source organism: Pseudomonadales bacterium (assembly GCA_037969395.1). Taxonomy (GTDB): domain Bacteria; phylum Pseudomonadota; class Gammaproteobacteria; order Pseudomonadales; family JAUIET01; genus JBBKXJ01. The sequence goes on along the minus strand of JBBKXJ010000422.1, from coordinate 4,360 downwards.
ATAATAAAACATGGACTAATGCTTGCTGGCTCTGGCTTTGAATAGCTTGTCGTCAGGTGTAGTCCGGCAGCAAGCTCAATCTGCACTTCTTGTGCGCAGCGTTTAACTTACCTCACCCTATTACAGAACTCGGATTTCGAGCCGACTATCTGGAGATGTTTGATGAAGGCAGTGATTTTGGCAGGCGGCTACGGCACCCGATTATCGGAAGAGACCAGTATCAGGCCCAAACCTATGGTGGAAATCGGCACTAAGCCTATTCTGTGGCACATCATGAAAATCTATGCTTCGCATGGTATCAACGACTTTGTCATCTGTTGCGGTTACAAGGGGTATATCATTAAGGAATACTTCGCTAACTATTTTATGCACAACAGCGACGTGACTTTTTCCCTGCGCGACAACAGTATGGAAGTGCATCAGAATTCGTCCGAGCCCTGGAATGTCACGCTGGTCGAAACCGGTGAACATTCAATGACCGGAGGCCGCTTGCGGCGCGTTCGCGACTATATTGGCGACGAAACGTTCTGCTTCACTTACGGTGACGGCGTCTCAAACGTAAATATCGGCGAACTTGTTGAGTTCCATAAGGCGCAGAACACACTGGCCACACTCACCGCGACCCAGCCGCCCGGCCGTTTTGGTGCTTTCACCATGCACAGCGGCGACGCTAAGATACATTCTTTTCATGAGAAACCGGAAGGCGATGGGGCGTGGGTTAATGCCGGCTTTTTTGTGCTTGAGCCACAAGTTATCGATTATATTGCCGACGATTCCATCAGTTGGGAAGTTGAGCCGCTAGAGCGATTAGCTAAAGAAGGGCAACTCTCAGCGTACAAGCACGATGGGTTTTGGCAGCCGATGGATACTCTGCGAGATAAACACTTACTCGACGATCTATGGGACAACAACCGCGCACCGTGGAAATTGTGGTAAATCGTAGCCGCGCGACCGCGCGAGACCGTGTGCACGCGAATCTACCTAATACTACTGATGTTTACTAAACAAGCAAAGGGCAATTGAGCAACACTATGAGCGAAGCGACAAACGAAACCACAACGAAAGTCCTTGAACCGCCGAAAAGCTGGCAGATGATTGATTTCAAAGAGCTGATCGAGTATCGGGACTTGTTTGTGTTCCTGGTTAAGCGCGATATTAAAGTGCTGTATGCCCAGTCGATCATGGGTTTTAGTTGGGCTATTTTTAACCCGCTGATTCAGATCGTTATTTTTACCGTTATCTTTGGCCGCGTCGCCAATCTTGATACCGGCGGCGTACCCTATTTCCTATTTTCTACCGTCGCCATTATTCCCTGGACGTATATGTCCGAAGCAATGAGCACGTCTAGTCAAAGCCTGGTATCTGACTCATCGATGCTTGGTAAGGTTTACTTCCCGCGCTTGATTTTTCCGTTAACGCCTGTGCTGGCCAAGTTGGTGGATTTCAGCATCTCGCTGCTAGTGTTGTTAGTGGTAATGGTTTACTACAAAGTTGTACCTACAGCTAATATACTGTTACTTCCATTGTTTATTTTAATGATGGTCAGTGTGCCGGCCGGTATTGGTTTTTGGCTTTCGTCGCTTGCAATTCGCTATCGAGACGTAAAATTTGCCATGCCATTTGTGATCAGAATGCTGATATATTCAGCGCCAATCCTCTATTCGGCGGAAGAAATCCCGGAGGCTTATCGTCTCGCTTACTCGTTAAATCCCGTTGTAGGAGTGATAGAAGGTTTTCGGGCGTGCTTGTTGGGTAGTCCTATACCATGGGAGTACATTGTACCTGGTATGTTCACCTGCGTGATTTTGGTAGCCAGTGGTGCGATGTATTTCAGGCGAATGGAACGCATCATAGTTGATGTGATCTGAGCCTGAGGTAGTCTTGTTGCTCTGGATTTTATGTACCGGTCGGGCGGAGTCTCCTAAGAATACGTAAATTGCATGGCGCGCGAAAAGTAGTCGTAACCTCCCATCGGAGATGTGGCCTATTGTCGGCATGAAATGCGGTCAGGCCGCGTAACTGCTACTATTGCGCTTGCTTTCGCGGGTTGATCCATCGAGCTTGGAAGCAGCTTTGCGAAACCCTGTTTGGTGCAGATTAAATTGGTTCAAACTTAGAGAAGAAATCAGGAACAGATGTATGCGAATACGATTGACTAAAGTACGTAGCGGCAAACGTAGCCTTCACCGCATGATGGTCGCGCTGCTGGCCATGTCGACATTGCTCGGTTGTGCCCAGGCGAGTAGCCAGAGCGGCACCCAGGCAGCCCCGGACCAAGTTCGTGACGTCAAAGTTGACGAATACAAACTCGGACCGGAAGATTCGCTGGAAATCTACGTATGGAAAGAGGAAGACCTCAACAAAACAGTCGTCGTTCGACCTGACGGCGCTGTTTCATTCCCTCTTGTTGGCGACTTGCACGTTGCTGGTAAAACAGTCAAACAAGTTCAGGCCGCTCTGACCGAACGAATCAGAAAGTACATACCCGCGGCAGTTGTGACGGTGACCGTTACAGAAGTGAAAGGCTATAAAATCTATGTGCTAGGCAAAGTTGTCAACCCGGGCGAGTACGTGCTGGGTAGCTATGTGAATATTGCTAAAGCCTTGACGATGGCCGACGGACTGACGCCATACGCTTCGGAGAAAAACATTAAAGTTATTCGCAATGAAAATGGCAAAGAAATGGTGTTCAATTTTAACTACGCCCGCTTCAGAAAAGGCAGGGATATGGAAAAGAATATCGTCCTTAAGAGTGGAGACGTCGTTGTTGTACCTTGATTAAACGCTGCACGGTCAGCAGCGGCGTTAAAAAATTCTATCAACGAAGTACACATGTTTGAGGATTAGGAATGACGGGAACACGAAAACAGAGACATGCGTTTTCAATAAATGGCGGGGTGCCTGAAGTCAATAGCGGTTCCATGCTTTCGACGCGCGCTTTATTGTGGTGCTGGGCGTTCGCCTTGCCTGGCTTAGCGTTTGCGGAAGCATGGACGGTAACCCCGGAATTGAATCTACGCAGTGGTTATGACGACAACATCAACCTGACACCGGATGTTGAGAGCAACGGTGTCGATTTGTCGAATGAGAAAGGCGGCATTGAGACGAACGCATCGGTAGCACTGGAGGTCGCAACCTTGACAGCCATTTCGGAGCTAAGAGGCAGAGCACGGCTGGACTTCATTAGCTACAAGCAGGATAGCAAAAATGATCGAGACGCCAATGAGAACAATAACGTAGACAATGAAGCACGCAATGAAGATAACCAATATATAGACGTTTCCGGTCGTTACAGCATTACGCCGATCAATGACATTGGTGCGCGCTTTGGCTTGGAGCGCAAGTTTACCGGCACGACCAGTCCCGACTTTGGTGACACACTCTCCGACGTAAGCTTGGAAGACCCAGGCAATGACAATCTAACCGACGTTGATACCGATACCGGAGTATCTCGTGTGCAAGTCAGACGCGAAAGAATTCAAGCTGAACCTTACTGGTCTATAGGCTTAACCCAAAACACTCGATTACGCCTACAGTACCGCTATGATGATACTGCCTATGGCAGCGGTGCGGATATCGCGCGGCTGATTGATTTTAAGCGGCAACGTGGCTCAGTCAGATTAGAGCATAGCTTGGCTGAAACGTCGCGAGTATTTGTTGCCATTGATAGTGGCGCCTTCGAAGCTGACACGGGGCGCGAATTCGACGAACTTGCCGTGCGAACAGGCTATAGATTCAACTTCTCTCCGATTTCGGTGGTGGGATTTAACATCGGAGCGAGGCAGGTGTCATCCGATAACCTCGACACGGGTGAAAACGAAGATGATACAGGTGCGATAGTAAGAATATTTGGTGAACATCGAGGCGAACTGACTCGCTATACCGCTAGCCTTGGCCGCACCATTACGCCGAGCGGCAATGGCGTCTTAGTAGAAAGCGATATCGTAGAATTCAATATTTCAAGAAGCTTATCGCCAAGGTTCGAATTTCGACTCGAGTCAGAGTACTTTGGCAATTCAGCCGTAGGTGATACTAGTGACCCTCGGTCGGATAGAGATTATTTCCGTGTTTCGCCAATGTTAAGATGGAACTGGACACCCGAGTGGTCAGTAAACCTGATTTACGAGTATCAGTGGGAAGACCGCGAAATCAACGAAGGTCTGGACGCAGCAGACAGTAATGGGGCTTTTGTCTCGATCGTGTACAAAAAAGCCAATGAGATAGGCCAATGATATGCGCTCTTATCTAGTTTGGCAGGCGCAACATTATAGTACGGCAGGGTAGAACAATGGACGATGCAATAAAACACAACGGGGTCGAGTTAGGCGAATACCTCGAAATATTAAAACGCAGGAAAATG
>JBBKXJ010000421.1:0-5543 GCA_037969395.1 Pseudomonadales bacterium | reverse complement strand
CCGTAAAGAATATCACCAAGGTTTAGCATCGTGTCTGCGCCTCGGTTATCAGCGTCGCGAATAACGGCTTGCAGCGCAAAAACATTGCTATGAATGTCTGACAGTACTGCTATCTTCATTGGCGTGGCAACACTTTAACGTCAGTGTCTACTTCCGCTGGTTTGGAAAACAGCGCAAACGGCACCGCAAGCGGACCGAACACAGCGCCCATTACCCCCCAGAATACAGTCTTCGCTCCGCGCGATTTTGCGATGTAGTGGCAGGCTAGAATACAGACTACGTTTATCGCCAGTAATGTATAAATAGCCATATCAACTCTCCTGAATTCGAGTGCTCAATGCCCTGGAACTATTTTTAAAACAAATTTTGCCAAACTGTCCTGGCACTATATCAGATATTATGTCGGTACAGCGGTTGTATACTCCGGGCCAAGTAACCGCTGCGGCCCGTTGCTGAATTAGTGCAATTGATGTGCGTCACTGGGCAATCAAGTACGTGGCCGTTTTGAATCCAGCTATGTATAGCTTCCAATTCGTTGCTTTACGTGACAGTGAAGAAAATGTTTCTCCATAGTTCGTTGAGTGCGTGTTCACACTAATTTATCGAACAGAGGTATTGATGAAATACAGTAATGCGAGTGTCTCCAGGAAATTCAGTTCCTATCCCAAGGACGTGCGAACCAAGCTTGAATATCTGCGCTCGCTTATCATGCAGGTCGCCAGCGAGGAGGGGGTCGAGGATATTGAAGAAACCCTCAAATGGGGAGAGCCGAGCTATATAGCAAAATCTGGCAGCACGATTAGAATAGATTGGAAGAAAGCCAGCCCCGACCGTTATTCTATGTATTTCAATTGTAAGACCAAACTGCTAAGTACGTTTAAAGAAATTTATCCTGATTCGTTTAGCTACTCCGGTAACCGGGAAATATACTTTAAGATGAATGAATCACTGCCGACTAAAGAGCTGAAACACTGTATTTATTTGTCTTTGAAATACCATGAAGTTAAACAGCTGCCGTTGTTGGGAGCATAATGCATAGGGAAATATGATTCGATTAGCAAACAGCAACGATTCTAAAGCGATCGCGAAAATTTATAATCACTATATTACTTCAACAGTTGCCACCTTCGAAGAGAACGAAATATCGGAGGCGGAGATAGCCGCTCGTCTGGCCGCTACCCTGGAGTGTGGCCTGCCGTGGTTCGTTAGCGAATCCGACGGAAAAATAACGGGATACGCCTACGCAAGCAAATGGCACGGCCGTAGCGCATACCGATTTTCTGCAGAAGTAACGGTGTATCTCGCCCCTGACAGCACTGGTCAGGGTAGCGGCACGCAATTGTACGAGAGCTTGTTCAGTAATTTACGTGCACGGTCATATCACACAGTCATCGGAATCATTGCATTACCTAACCTGGCCAGCATCGCGTTGCATGAAAAATTCGGAATGCAAAAAGTTGCGCACTTTGATGAAGTGGGTTACAAATTCAATCGATGGATTAGCGTAGGTTACTGGCAGGGGAAGCTGAATGATTAGAGCGAAATACTAAACAGGAAAAAAAGTAACGGATTATCACAGCGTGTTCGGTTTATATCATTCTGGGCTGCAGTCGAGCTGGTCACGCCGTCGGATCATTGCTGCTACACATTGACCTTATATTTGAGGTCACATACCTCGTCGCCCGTCATGCCACGAAACCCCCACTGGTATGGCGCTTGTTCCTTAATTGTAATTTCAACGTCGACCGGGCTGATGCCTACGCGCTGTTCGATGCTATTGAACAAAGTCTTGATTAGCTTTTTCTGGGTTTTTATCTCACGCCCCGCCATCATGTTTATTTCAATAACTGTGTAGGCTTCGGTACGCCCAGCGGGATGGTAAAAATTCTCTTTGTCGAGCGGGATAAATCGATGCGCGCGTTTGTCCTCCGGCAGCCCCAAAACTGACTGCATGCAGTCGTGGATAGCGTTAGACAGTTCAGCCTTGATGGGATTTAGCTTTTCCTCAATTCCGTAGATTACGATCATTTCTTTGCCTCAGGCTATTTCTCAAGCGACTGGCTCACTTGTTTCCCATGAAAATTACCTCCGACAACCCAGCCGCAATGCGGGTTAGCGATACGCAGGCTAATATTGAAGGCAGAGGAAAGTGTTGCTACTTTTCCGCATCCAAAGACCGACAGGCTCCTAGCGCTAAAATATTAGCACTTCAGCTCAATTGATCTCTTCTGCTTTCTTCGTCACTCTATTCTAAAGTTCAACACTAACATCAAAGCGCATCCAGTGCAGAATTTTATTGCATGGAATGCGTAGAGGCACGGCAAGTATGGATACCTATGAACACAGTGAACAACTTGTTGAGCGTTATCATGACGTCGACTCCAGTGTCGTCATCGCGGGACACTATTGCCTTGCAGAAGACATGCAAGAACTCTCGCATGAGGGTGTAGAGGAAGCCTCCTCCTTTCAACTCGGCACCAGCCTGGTGGCGGCAACGCTAAACAATGGCGGGCCTTAACCGCGATCAACTATTGCCAGCGGCCAGTTGTCTATAGTAGATTGTGGAAGGAAGGGGCGTTAATGCTGCCTATACTCCCTGCGGTTTTTTTTTGCACGCGATGTTGCTGACTCGGTAATCGACGCGGTTAGCGTTATTGCATAGAGCAACACTCAATGTTGCTCTATGCGCTCCACCTGATTAGAACAACCACGCTTGAGGGTTTGGGATAGCTTCATTCTTACTCAGCAATTGCAGGCCTTTCACCAGTCTGATAATCAGCCAGATTGCAATCGCGAAGAACAACAGAATACCAATGCCAACAAACATCAATAGCATAGACACGAACGCATACAACGTTCCTATCCAAAAACTGCGAATGAGCCAGGTATAGTGAGTTGCGGTTAGAGCCGCCGTTTTGCCACGGTTTAAATAGGCCATCACCAGGCCAATAATGGTTGGAACGCCGCCAAAGAAGAAGCCGAGAAAATACAAGACATAGATCATTTGCGCGTTCTTTGGTCCTGGCTCAAGCCAGCCGTCTATGGAAATTGGTGCATTGTTGGGGTTATCAGTCATCGTGTTTCCTGTTGCGCAGATATGTTGTCATCCCGCAGCATTCTTCCGGTACAGATCGGCTCTGTCAACTACAATCCCGACATATTCGTAGCTCAATAAAAGCTGAGGTATTGGAGGATGATCTGGTCAGTGTCGGTTAACGGGTGCTTATCAGTGTTAGCGTGGAATAGTGCGTCGGTCTGGTCATACTTAACTGCCTGCGAGTGAATAATAACAAATGATAATGGTTCTCTTTAATGCAGCTGGTGTCCACCGTTAGAATACGCGGACGCTGTTACTGCTGGAGAATCAAAATGAGCTTGGGATTTCTACGTCATGCGCACCGCGCAGAGCTCGTATGTAAGCCAGTGAAGGCTATTCACTGCTGGCAGGACGGCTTTGGTGCCGGCCAGTTTCTGGCGGCGGGCCTTAACCGCGATCAACTATTGCCAGCGGCCAGTTGTCTATAGTAGATTGTGGAAGGAAGGGGCGTTAATGCTGCCTATACTCAGCAGACCGATGATGTGATTTCTGGACAGCATTGAAGTCGATCGAAGCGCTCTGTGCGAGGATGCGTCTTCGAGGCCGCCGAGCGTTCGTTGACGCGGTTAGAATGATTGGATGGTGCGACGCGCCATTTGGTTACAGCTGACCGGAAGACTTTCGATGGCGTTGCCGTGGATCCGGGTAGCGGGGTCTACCGGACCCTCGGCATCGCGTGCCGCCACTAGCAGGGATAACCAGTTGGAACTCGAATTACCCGCCCTCTTCGGCGCGCTCGTTGTTACCGTCGTCGTGGCAGCTTGCTATCACCTGGCCGGTCGTCCTGCGTTGGCGGTGCGATATCCGCTGACCTTCTGGTGGGTCGATCTGGCCGCGATTCCGCTCGCGGTGGTGCTCGCCGGAGAGTTTCTGTCGCGCCTCGCGGCCAGAACGGAGCTGACGAGAGGCGGCGATGCGCTCGATGTCCTCACGGTCGCCGGCCTTCACCTCGCTGGCGTGTGGCTGGTCGCCCGAGGAATCGAACTGGTGGTGTGGCGCGGGTTCTTTACCGAACGCACCGGCCGCTCGGCACCCGCGTTGCTCAAGGGGCTGACCTACACGCTGCTACTCGTGGCCGCACTGGCGCTGTTCCTGTGGTGGGTTGACTACCCGGTTACCGGGTTCCTGGTATCGACCGGTGTGCTGGCAGGCATCCTGGGCTTTGCGCTGCAGAACACCTTGAACGACCTGTTTTCGGGCATCGCGCTGAGCCTGGAGCGTCCGTTTTACATGGGTGACTGGATTGAGCTGGAGAACGGGACGGTCGGGCAGGTAGTCGACATGACGTGGCGTTCCACGCGGCTCAAGACGTTCAACAACACCATCGTCGCTGTGCCAAACTCGGCCCTTGCGTCGCTGCACATCACCAACCTGGACAGACCGACACCGGCCTATAGCGCCTGGTACTTCATCAAGTTGTCACCGGAGATAGAGCCCCGGCTGGCGGTGACGTTGCTCTCCTCGGCCATCGGCCGTTGCCGCCACGTGCTTGCGCAGCCCGCTCCGGTGGTCCGGCTCAACGATGCGCAGGAAAGCCCCTATAGCTACATGGTGTGGGTTCACTACAGGAGCTATCTCGCACATTTCAAGGCCCAGGAGGAGGTGTTCCGCGAGATTCATGCCGCGCTGCGTGACGCCAACGTGCGCCCGGCAGCACCTTTCCACGAGGTCAAGCTGGAGCGGGTGCAGCCGGTCAGCCCGATTGCGCCGAACATCGGACAGGCGCTGAGTGCCTTCGAGTTGTTTGGCAACCTTGACGCTGCAGCGCTCGATCAGATCGCTTCCGGCAGCTACTACTCGCTGATCGAGGCGGACGCGGAGCTGGTCGCCGAGGGCGCCGAGATCACGAAGGTCCAGATACTGGTGAGCGGATCGCTCAGAGGCGTCGTCACCCTGCCGAGCGGTCGAACGATCGAGGCTGTCGAGCTGACGCCAGGAGAAAGTCTCGGCTGGGCCGCGCTGGTGTGCGGCGAGCGAGCCCCCATGACGGTGACGGCCGCCGTCGACTCGTTGGTGGTCGAGATCGACGGGGAATGCCTCAAGCCCGTGTTGCAAGCCAATGACCAGCTCAAGGAGCGCCTCGCCAAGCTCGTGGTAGAGCGCATGCAACGTGCCAGTTCGGCCCGGGTGGCCGGTTCCGGCACCCCTGCCAAGGCTCGTACTACCGAAGAGATCCTGGAACGTATCGAGCGCTTCCTGTCGCGCTCATCGCGCTGACGCATCTCCCGCCCGGCGGTATCGGAGAAACGGCTCGTGATCACCTCCCAGGGTATGGTCAGATACCAGTTGAAGACACCGTATCAAGATGGGACAACGCACGTCATGTTCGAACCATTAGACTTTATGTACAGGAAGTACGGAATGCCGCGAGCGCATGGATGCGCAGGAGCGGCCATTGCGAAGTTGGCCGCTCTGGTGCCTTACCCCGAGTGAATCTCACTCGTTT
>JBBKXJ010000420.1:0-18807 GCA_037969395.1 Pseudomonadales bacterium | reverse complement strand
TTCGCTACTGCATCAATGCACAGCGTTGGTGCCGCCAGAAGCAAATAGCCGGGCTATCTCCGCACTGCCAAATTCATAATGCTGGCCACAGAACTCACAGTCCATTTTTATGGCGCCTTGTTCCTGCAGCAACTTCTCAGCTTCCGCCTGGCCCAGCGTATGCACGGCGTTTAAACAGCGCTGGCTGCTGCAGCTACAGTCGAACGTTATGACTTTGCTGCTGTGCAAGCGCACACCAAAGCTGTTGAACAGGCGGTACAGCAGGGTTTCGTTGTCTACCGTCAGCATTTCTTCGATCGTGAGCGTAGCGCCAAGCTGTACGGCCTGTTGCCAATCATCGGTCAGCGGTTGCTGCGATGGTAAAACCTGCAGCATCATCGCGACCACCTGTTGCGGTGTACTGGCGAACCAGAACGCCGTGGGTAGTTGTTCTGACTGAGTAAAATAATATTCCAGGCAGGCTGCCAACGACTGGCCCTGCAAAGGCACAATGCCCTGGTATTGCTCGCCCTTGTCGGGCTGCAGTGTCATTGCCAGCGTGCCGCCGCTGAGCAGTTCTGTGAAATTGTCACTGTCAGCCTGCGCAGCACCTCTGGCGATGCCGCGGATGGTGCCGTCGCTATGGCATTCGGCCATGATGAGTGGAATCTGGCCGGTTGATTTAGCCTGCAGAATCAGGCGGCCGTCAAATTTTATGGTGGTGCTTAGCAACGCAGCGGCGGCGAAAAATTCGTTAAGTGTTTGCCGCACCACGGCGGGGTAGTGCTGCATCGCCGTGGCCTGTTGCACACTGTTTGTCAGGCGTACAATCTCACCGCGTATGCCGGTGTGTTCGAGGGTAAAACGTTGGACTGCGTCTTGCACGATTACTTCCTTCTAAATTAAGCTCGTGTGGTGCGCTGTGCGCATGCGGAAACCAGCTGGCCGTTGCACAGAGTAAGCGTGCGCACAGCGCACCCTACGCCCGCAAGAGGGTTTGCAGACGGTCGCATGGGGCTGGCGCACGCTACGCTAGTCATAATCCTGCTCGCGCAGGCGCTCAAGCACTCGTCGCTGCTTCTTGGTTGGTCGCTGTTCGGGCGGCAGCATACTCTCTCGGAACACCTTACGCTGCGCCGCCGTTTGTTTGCGTTGCTCAATACTTTCAGCCGTTTCGGTATACAGCGTAGCCGCCTCGGTAGCGCCGCGGCGCTGTTCGGCCAGCACGTCGACGTGCACCGTTTTTTCATCCCAGCCCTGGCGTATGCTCAGGCTGGCGCCAACGCTGACTTCCTTACTAACTTTGGCGCGCGTGCCGTCATAGGTTACTTTACCGCCTTCGATGGCTTTCTTCGCCAGGCTACGGGTCTTAAAGAAGCGCGCCGCCCACAGCCACTTATCGAGCCGCACTTTTTTTGGGGCGGATTCAGTCATGGTAAAGATCACTATTCGGCGGCATGATTTCGTCGAAGTGATGAATAGCCGGAAAGCTGCCGGCCTCACGCAGCGGTCTTTTGCTGTCGGGCTGCGTCAGCGTTAGCAGAAACCTGATGCCGAAGTCGTGCGCGGCCTGCAATACGCTTTCAGTATCGTCAATAAACAGCGTGCGCTCCGGTTCGAATGGCTCGTCTTGTTGCAGGCGCTGCCAGAACAATGCCTGTTCTTTCGGCGCGGCATAATCGTGAGAGCAAATCATCCGGTCGAGATGGTCGCCAATGGCGGTTTGTTCCAATTTAATCGCCAGGCTTTTTCGATGCGCATTGGTAATCAACACGGCGCGTTTGCCGGCTCGTCGCAGCGCGCGCAAAAAATCCAGCGTATGCGGACGCTCTGCAATCATATGTGCCACTTCGCGTTTTAACACGTCGATATCGAGATCCAGCTGCTCCGACCAATAGTCTATGCAGTACCAGTTAAGTGAGCCATATACTCGTTTATACATGTCCCTTATCAGCTCGGTGGCATCCGCCGCCGTTTTACTGTGCACCTGCGCATAGCGCTGCGGTACATAGTGCTCCCAAAAATAATTATCGAAATGTAAATCCAATAACGTGCCGTCCATGTCCAGCAACACGGTATCGATCGCGTCCCAACTCTTTATGCTCATACGATTTAATTCAAATGACTATGGTGTATTCTACCTAATCCAGTCGCGAGTGAATAATCTGCATTATGGTCGACAGTAAACGCGAGTTACCCGAAGTTCTCAGCGCCCAGTGGTTATGCCACAGCCGCCTGTTTCACGTTGAAGAACAGCAGCTCAAATTCAGCAACGGCGCGACGCGCGTCTACGAGCGTTTAAACCCGAGCAATCACGGCGCGGTGATGATAGCCGCCATGCTCGATCGCGATACGGTGCTGTTGGCGCGCGAGTATGGCGCGGGGCTGGGGCGCTATTATCTGTCGCTACCCAAAGGCGCGATGGATGCCGGCGAGACTGCAGTAGAAACAGCCAATCGTGAGCTAATGGAAGAGGCTGGTTACGGTGCCAATAAGCTGGAAGTGATGAAAGAATTCGCGCTGTCGCCTTCCTACATGGGCAATCGCGTGACTCTGGTGCTAGCCCAGGACTTATACGAGCAGCGCATGCCCGGCGACGAGCCGGAGGAAATAGAAGTCATCCCCTACAAAATGGCAGACATTGATTCGCTGATTGCCAACGAGGAATTTTCTGAAGCCTATGCCGTTGCCGCCTTGCTAATGATTCGTGAGCGCCAGCGCAGCGGCCAGATCTGAAGGACATTGAACGTGGACTATACGCGCCTGGGCGAGCAGCTAATTCCTTTAGCCCGCAAAGTGGGCCGCGAGATATTAAGCTACTACGCCGATGTCGCTAAGCTCAAGGTAGAAACCAAGGCTAATCAAACACCGTTGACCGAAGCCGACCTTGCCGCACATCGCATGCTGGTTGCCGGGCTAAAATCCCTGTACCCCGACATATCAATATTGTCTGAAGAGGACTCGCCACCGGTAGCGCTGGATGAGCGTCAACACTGGCCGACGCTGTGGCTGATCGATCCGTTGGACGGCACGCGTGAGTTTATAGAAGGCAGCGATAATTTTTGTATCAATATTGCGCTGGTCGAGCACGGCGCAGCACGCTTTGGTTTGATTTACATTCCGGTTAGCGATACAGCTTATTTTGGAGTCGTTGGCGAGGGCGCCTGGCGGCAGAGTGGGACAGCTCGGCGTGCTATAACCTGTCGTCCTATTCACAGCGGCGAGTCGGTGACCCTGATCGCCAGCCGCAAGCGCAGCAAACAAGCGTTGCTCAATCTTGAGCAGCGGCTGGCCACGCGGTTCGACCAGGTCGAGCGTATCGGCGTCGGCAGCGCCATCAAATTTTGTCGCATGGCCGAAGGTGCTGGCGATATTTACGCCTGTTTTGGCCCAACCTCTGAATGGGACACCGCCGCCGGGCAGGCGTTGATTGAGTCAGCAGGCGGGCGCATGTTCAGCCTTGCGCAACAGCCGTTTCGTTATAACCAGCGTGACACGCTGCTTAATGGCGGCTTTTTTGTGCTGGGGGATGCCAGCTACGATTGGCTGGCGCTGTTGCCGCTTGAAAACTAGCACCCCTTCCAGGTGATATTGCCTAATGCAGTCAGTTCAAAAGCGGTACAGTGCGAGGCGTTTTCCCGACGGCATAGTGGGCCTATGCTGAGGGTAAACAACGAAGCAATGTGCCGCTTTTGGACTGACCCGAAGCGCGCTAAGCAGGCGATTCTCTGCATCGTTGCACTGCTTCGACGTAGGCCCACTATGCCTTCACCAGTGCGTCTTGCAGAGAATGGCCTGCTTAACGCTGAATTAGGCAATATCACCTGGAAAGGGTGCTAACAGTGCCGCTGGAGAGTAACAGCTGCACTCAGCGGCAAACAGTTAAGCGCGTTTATTGCTATTAATATACGCGCGTAACTGTTTTTGATCCGGCCATTGGGTACGCTCGATAAAATAAACCAGTGCCATTTGCGCTTCGGCCTTGTCATCGAACGGGCCCATGTCCACGTTTTCACGTGTGGTATAAAACCAGCCGTTGTCGCGTTTAAAAAAACGCTCGCTGCGTGTGTAAATGGTGTTTGCTTGCGATCCGCTGCAATCGGATGGTTGTGAAGATGTTTGCCCTGCCATGTTATCGCTACCGTCTTATCAGAGGAATAATTAGAACGTTAATCGCTTCCTCTCTAAAGGATAGAATAGATCACGGTTAATGCCAGTTATGCGACAGCTGGTGTGTTCGGCTTCGCAGATGTTCAATAGCAGAATTGAGCGGTTAGTCTTATGCTCACAAACTCAGCTTAAACCCGCCATAGAAAAATCGTCCCACCGGGTCGTAGGCCGGGTCAAAATTACGGTTGCTGCCAGCGTCCAGGCCATTGGGAATAAAGGGACCCGTTTCATTGTCGATGTTGTTCACGCCGGCGAACAGCTGATAGCGATCTGCTTTTCCAAATTGGTAGCTGCCGTACAGATCATGGGTAGTAATTGGCTCAACCTTGAAATAATCGTCGTCACTACTGGACACTTCAATGTCGTCGTCCGCCGAGCCTATATAATTTGCCCGGTAGCGCAGGCGCCAGCTCGCATAGCTCCACTCCAGCATCGCTTGATAGCTATGCACCGAATTGCCGATTTCGCCGCGCCGTTCAGACACTACTTCCTCACCGCCAGGGCCGTCGAACCGATCTTCAAGCTTACGGATGTGGGTGTATATGGTTTGAAAGTTGAACTGGCCGACAATCAACGGCAATGCGAAATCGTAGCCCAGGGTTACGTCAACGCCGCTGGAGCGAATTTCGTTCAGATTTTCGTCCTGATTGATCACGCGTGTAATTTGCCCGGCCGAACCCCGGTCTATAACCTCGCAGAAGCGATTGTCGAGCGAAGTTGGCGCGTCATAACAAAGATCAAGTGCTTCCTGGGTAGACACCGAAGCAATGGCATCCTTTATTTTTATGTCGTAGTAGTCAGCGATTAGCGTTAAGCCTGGCAAGAATGTCGGGGTTAGCACGATGCCGAAGGTAACCGTTCTGGCAGTTTCTTCTTGCAGCTGCAGGTTGCCACTATTGGGTGCGAACACACTGTCTTCCAGCGTGACAAACTGCCCTTCCGCGTTGACCGCGTCCCGTATGCCGGGGTCGGCCAGGCAGTTGTCAGCGACTACGCCGGTGGAGGCGGCTGTGACGCCATCGCAGGGGTCATTGGGGCTATCGAAGTCGCCGCGCAGCGTGGAAAACAGCTCGATGATATCTGGCGCTCGTTCGGCGGAAGATAGCTGCGCGCGCAAACGAACATCTTCCACCGGTGCCCAGGAAACGCCCAGTTTCCAACTATCTGAAGTGCCAATGGTGTCATAGTCAGCGATCCGTATGGCCGCCTCGGCGTTCAGGGAGGCAAGCACTGGCACGCTGAATTCCGCATATATTTCGCTGACGTCGTAGTCGCCGCGTATGTCTGGTATCTCACCGGAGTTGGTGAGACCGGCCTGGGTCACCGGGTCACCCCTGGTACGCTGCTCCTCACGCCGATGGTCTACGCCGAATGCCGCCTGCACGGGCCCGGCAGGCAGTTCGAACAGATCGCCCAGCAAAGACGCGCCAAACGTAGTCTGTTCAAGTTTGGTATCGAGCTGATCGTTAGCGCGAATGTAGGCCGCCATCGCCGGGGTGATAGATCCTTCGCCAAACATGTTCAGCGGTACGCAGCCGGCAGCCCGCGTGGTTGCGTCAATGCAGCGAAAGCCGCCCGGGTTGGCAGCATCCTGTTCCACATTGATAGCAAACTGAATATTCTGATAATTGAGCTGGTTGCGACGTAGCTGGTCTTGCTTGAAGCGGCCATAGCCAGCGTACACGGACCAACTCCAGGCGCTGAAGACTTGACCTTCCAGGCCAGTCCAGAAGCGTACAGTGTCGCGTTTCGATTCGCGTGCGTCGTGGCCAATCTCGTTGAAGCGGCGCCGCCAACTGACGCTGTCGGTACGCGTTGCGTCGACTTGAGATGGTATAAACGGATTGTCTTGCGGAATATCGCCAATTTCGTTTTCGTCGTCGAAAGCACCGAATGTGTCACCGTCGTCGGCAAAGTTTGGCGGCCGAATAGCCTCGGTATCTATGCGCGAATATTGCATGCTGGTAAAGGCTTTCAAGCCGGGGCCGAATTCGTAGTCGGCTTTGAGTGCGGCCGCAAAGCGTTCCCGCTCCGGAGACACTTGCTGCAACGGCCGAAAATTGAAGCCATCGCGGTCAACGTCGAAGCCGTCGGCCGGATCGCGGCCATCATCGGGCGCCAGCGATTGGTCGTTAAACCAAACGCCGTCACTGTTCCAGGCGTCGCCGCCTTCGAAATTGCCGCCGGGTATGTTTGAGCTTAGGTCCGTGACAAACTCGCCGGCGTCGAATGCCAGTGGCTTAACAGCGAAGTCGCGGTCGGCGGCGGATACTGCCGTTTCCTTGTCGAAACTGAAACTGGCCATAAGATTGCCGCGCTGGTCGGCGAAATTTTTGCCGAGGGTTAAATCGACGGTGGTTTCCCGTTCGCCGCCGTCATCCGAGTCGCCATAGCGCATAGCCAGCTCCACGCCTTCAAACTTTTCTTTCAGAATGATGTTGACCACACCGGCGACGGCGTCTGAACCATAGACGGCGGACGCACCGCCCGTGCTGACTTCTATGCGCTCGACAAAGCCCGCGGGCACGCTGCCCAGGTCCACTTGCTGTGACGTGCCGCTGCTGGAAACAGTGCGGCGACCATCGATCAGGGTCAGGGTTCGATTGGTGCCCAGGTTGCGCAGACTGACGCTGCTGAGCCCGGCGTTTTGAGTGCTGGCCAGCGTGCTCTCCGGCGATAAACCCAGCGATACACCGGGTAGTTGCGTCAGAATTTCGCCCAAATCGACCGACCCCGCGGCACTGATTTCAGCAATGCCGAGAATTTGGGTTGGAATAGCGGTCACCAAATTCGATTTGGGTATCCTGGAGCCGGTAACAACGGTTTCTTCCAGTACTCGCTTTGGCTGCGTGACCGTGTTTGCAGTGCTACGCGCAGACTGCGGGTCTGGTTGATCTTGCGCGCTGCCGGCAGCCGCCGCGCCATCACGTTGCGCCAGTCGCGAATCGACTTGCCCGGATTTAGCGCGTATGCCCGCGGCACCGGCCTTGCCGACCGAGACAACTTCGAGCGTAGTGTCGCGCAGAATCATTGTCAGCGCCGCTCGCGCCGTGTAGGTTCCTTCCAGTGCTGCTGATACGACACCTTCGGCTATATCGCTGAAATA
Source organism: Pseudomonadales bacterium (assembly GCA_037969395.1). GTDB lineage: Bacteria > Pseudomonadota > Gammaproteobacteria > Pseudomonadales > JAUIET01 > JBBKXJ01. The sequence continues at coordinate 11,552 of JBBKXJ010000420.1, read as the reverse complement.
AAGCACTTCCAGCCCCGTTTCCGCCGACAGTGCCTCCACTGCTGCCAGCAGCGGCTGCGAGGCGATTTTCAGGTCGTATTGTTTTTCTGCAGTGCTCTCTGCGCCGGAACCGGCAGGTCCCGCTACGCTGTTAGTGCTTGCCAACGTGGCACAGCCAAGCAGCAGTGCGATCTTCCAGTCCAACATAAATCCCCAATTTTATTATCGCCGGGCTTGACAGCTGCCAGTTTTAATAAGCTGACGCTAAGAGCTTAATCAATAGCGTTGCCGTCAGCCAGGTACAAAACCCAACCGCCGGTGGCCGGGTCCGGTTCCACCCTTATACCCCCCACCGTTCTCAGAAAGGCGAGCAGTGTTTCCGGGTCGCTGGCGTTGAAAACTCCGCTGATACTGCGTGAGGCAATGCGCACATCGCCGATGCTCAACCTTCTACGGTTATAGCGATTTAGTTCCCGCGCTACGAATTGCAGCGGCTCGGCATCAAATACCAGGCGTCGCTCGGTCCAGGCGGTTGCCTTTTTGAAGTCAACTTTGCGGGGCGCGCCAATATCCCCTGACTTAAGCACTGCCACCTGGCCACCGGACTGCAGGCGCACAGCAGCAGTTTTCCCGGTTTGGCTTTTGATCGACGTAACGCGATTACTTGCCTGGGCGGCGCGCGACGAAACCGCGACCTTGCCTTCAACAACCGTGATCACCGTTTGTTTATCTTGCCGGTAGACGTTAAAACGAGTACCGATTGCTTCAACAACAGTGCGGCCCGATTTGACCTGAAATGGACGGGCTGCGTCTTTTTGCACATCGAATATGGCTTCACCGGCGCTGAGTTCCACCAGCCGGCTCTCTGCTGTGAAGTGCACGTTCAGAGTTGAACGGGTATTCATATTGACCACTGAACCGTCGGCGAGCACCACTGAGCGCAGTTCGCCTACGTCGGTGCTGTAAGTTTGGTCCGGTGCGGCTACCGTTTCAAAATCAGCCGGGTCAATAACGAAATGCTGCGCCGCCATCACCAGCAAAACCATAGCCGCAGCGCCGCCGATCACGCGCCGCATGCGCACGCGGCGCCGTCTCGGTGCATGCGGCTGCGCAGCAGTATCGGTATTAACAATGTCGACCACATTTAGCCGTGCCGCGTCGACCAATTCCTGCACACCTGGAAACCCTGCATTGTGCGCCGTGGATAGCTCGGCGTGCAGCGCACTCACCTGCAGAAATTCTTCGATGTGTTGTGGAGAACGCTTAAGCCAGGCGCCGAATTCGCGCAGCTCTGCTTCGGGCAAAGCCGCAGCTGCGTCGTCAAACCGCAAGAACCAGTCGGCGGCTTGCTCTGCAGTCGCCTGCAGAGCGGTGAGATCTTTGTTACTCATGACGGTGAGGTCCTCGGGATTTCAGCTGAACCCTCAGTTGTGCATACCCTTTAACAATGTAGCGTTTGACCCGTCGTTCGGAAATTCCGAGATGCTGCGCGATGTCTTGATAACGCATGCCGTAATGCCATTTCAAAATGACGGCGGCTGAATACGCCGGCGGCAAATGCCTGATCGCCTCTTGTACAGTGGCCAACATTTGCAATTGTTCGGCTGACTGGTCTGCTTCGCCGCTTGCCAACAGCTCAAGCGAGTCGCTGCTGTGCAATTGCTGACGCCGTTGTCGACCGCGCCATTCGTCAAGTACGTGCATAGCCACGCGATAGACATAGGCCTGCGGTTCATTCACCAACTCCGGGCTTTTGACGCGCAGCAGCCGCAAATAAACTTCCTGCGACAAATCCTGTACGTCTGCGTCGTTGGCTATGCCGCGACGCAGAAAGCGCATGAGTTGCTGGTGGAACTCGTAGTAATACTGCCCAGCGAGGCTGATACCAGTAGAGCTGTCGTTCAAATCATGATTTTGCATAACGCTGACGTAGTTTGGCCTCCTTGTTATATAAGGGGGCGCTGGATTCCATTGTGGACCCCCCTTTAAGCGATAAATATTTACCGTGGCAGCATTTTACGGTGCTGCCAGTTTTAAGCTACTACTACACTTGTTGTTATTTACGCAAAAATACTGATTGCAGATTTAGCATCTGTTTGCTGCAACAGCGCGTACGGTGCCGCAGCAGGCGACGCCGTATCGCGCCGGGTAGCAATTTTTAAGCGTAACCAGAGCGTTGGCGTTGTCTTCATTTTTGCAATAGTGAATAAGGGATTACTGTCTATACTTTATAAATCAATCATCACGATAGACAAAAATGCGGGCTACGACAGTGTTTTCATGGATCGATAAACTGCGCAGCGAAAAGCTGGGACTGACGATGATCGGCGGCTCGTTGCTGGTGGTCGCCAGCATGCTGGCGCTACTCGCATATTATCAGCAGACCGCCGACCTAGAACGTATTCGCGCGCAGGGTTTGAGTCTTGCGCAACTGGTATCCGAGGTTCCTTTTAAGCAGTTACTCGCTGAGCAGTCGCAGAACACACTAAACATCGTTTATCAGAGCCAGCCGCGCGCCGACCTGGCCTACGTGGCCGTCGTGAATACTGAGGATATGCCACTGGCTCAAACCGGGGCGCCGGGGGTGGTGTTGCCGCAAGCCAACACAGTGCAAGCGGCGGCAAGCTGGACTGGCGAGCGTCTGTTAACGTTGGCCAACGGCGCGAAAATCATCGAATATTATGCGCCGGTACTAAGCGCCGCCGAACACAAGGGTTCGATTCGTGTTGGTTATTTTTACCCCGTTTACTTGCCGCAACTGAGTCAACTACCGTTTATGGCGTCGCTCGCCCTGCCGGTTTTTCTGTTGACGCCATTATTCTATTTCTTGCTGCGACTGGAGATTCGCCCGTTGCGCAATACGCACCGCGAGCTAGTGCAGCAATTTTATAGCGAGCACAGCGACATATTCAAACTGAACATGGGCGAAGAGTTTTCCGAATTTGCCGCCAATTTTAGCGATTTTTTTCAAATGGCAAAAACCAAAATCGCCCGCCTCGAACAGGAAGGCGCATCGATGCAGGCATCCGGCAAAATACTCGATTACAAATTTCATAAATATGAGGCCATGCTCGAGGCGCTGCCCGACGCGCTGATTGTTCTCGATGAAAGTGGTACCGCCATTTTTGCCAATTCCAAACTGCGGCCATTGCTGGGGGTTGCCCCCGACGATGTGCTGAGCAAGCCGCTGGGTAGCTGGTGCGATAACAGTGAGCTTTTTCATTTTATAGCGCGTTGTGAGAAATCCAAAAGCGGGGCCGTCATACCTATCGACGTTAGCGTGCAGCAAGGCGCAGTATGCAAACGCGTGTCTGTCAGCGCGCACCCGCTGTTTGCTGATGGTGATCAGCATAAACGTTTGGGGCGCCTGCTGGTGTTCCGCGATACCAGCAGAGAGGCTGCCGCCGAGGCCAGCCGTGAGGAGTTCATTGGCCATATTTCGCATGAATTGAAAACACCGCTGCACACTATGGGCATGTACATAGAGGAGTTACAGGGTGGCGCTGCCAACGATCCGGCGTTCAGAGTGGAAGGCCTGAACGTATTGAAGGACGAAACCGAGCGCATGGCCGGTTTGATTAGCAACATACTAAGTATTACCAAAATTGAAAATGGCAGTTTGTCCATTGACCGGCAAAGAGTGCGTCTGGGAGACCTTCTCAGCGACGCCGTAGCCACCGTGCAACGCTCCGGAAAAGGTAAAGACCTTACCTTTAATACTGATATTCCCAACGAGGTTAGCGCCGTCGCTATTGATAAGAATTTAATGCGGGTGGCGATCAACAATCTGCTTACCAATGCCATCAAATATAACCGACCAGGCGGTAGTGTGGCGGTGGAATTGGAAGAGCTGCCGGACTCTGTTCGAATATCAGTCAAAGACAGCGGTATTGGTATTGCAGAGCAGGATGTCGCGCATATCTTCGACAAATTCTATCGCAGCGAATCGGAAGAAGTCAGAGCCAGCACCGGCCACGGTCTGGGACTGTCTCTGGTGCGCGATATTATCAATCTGCACAACGGTAAAATCAGTGTCCGCAGTGAACCTGGTCAGGGCGCCGAATTTATCATTGAATTCTATAAAGACAGCGAACAATTAAAGAAGGTTGGCTAGACAATGAAAAAATTACTACTGGTAGATGATCAACCGCATGTTCTGCGTGTGATGCAGGTTTCCCTTGCGCGCCACGGCTATAGCGTTTCTACGGCAGCAAACGGAGCCGAAGGGCTGCAAAAATATCATGACGAAAAACCCGATGCCATGATCGTCGACATCGACATGCCCGTGATGAATGGCCGCGAACTTTGCAACGCTATCATGGTTGAAAATCCACAAACACCGTTAAAGATTTTTATCTCCACCGGCAGCGTGCTGGAAGGTTTGCGCGGCTGGGCCGGCCAGTACGCGCAAATCGATTTTATGGAAAAGCCCATCAGTATTAGTTCAGTGGTCGCAAAACTGGGTTGTTATTTTGATGGCCAGGCGTAAGGATAAGGTAGAACGCTAATGGACATGCCGGTCAACGCTGTAGCGTTGGAAAAATACTTTGCCATTCTAACAGCGCTGGAACCGCACACCGCTGCATTGCTGGTTTGTGATGCGCAGCGGGCGCCGCTGTGGATAAACGGCGACTGCCCGCTGACAAGCTCGGCTATTGTCGCCTTACTACAAGCTGACGGCGCGGCAGCATCGACCAGGGAGCCGAGGCAGTCTTACCATGCACATGGTTTTCCAATAACGGCAAGCAGTCATTCCCGTATTGCTGAAATGATATTAATCGTCGATACGGCGCAACAGCAGCAGACTGCCGGCACTATAGCCAGCAGCGGTGCGGCCATCGCTGAACTAATTAGCAATGAGTATCAGCTGCACGACGAAATTGATGCCATGGCAGGCGAGTTGGTAGAACGCTATGAGGAACTCAATCTGATCTATCACACTGATGATCAGATCAGCGATTTCTCAACCGGCCAAAAAGCGCTAACCAATATTGTCGGTCAGTGCCTGCAGCATCTCGATATCGATGCCGTCATTCTGGTCGTGCCGAACAGGAATATATGCTGCATCGAAACGGCCCCGGAATCCGTGCTGGCCGAGCAGCCGGAGACTATTCAAAGCTTGCGGCACAGCCTGTGTACCTATATGCAGCTGCAAAACGAGCCGAAAGCATTGGCGGTCAACAATGCCGAAGATGCCAACCTCTTAAAACTGGACTTTAGCGTACCCCATAAATTTGTAAGCTGCCCTGTGGTGGTGGAAAACAACCATGCCTGCGGTATGTTTGTATTCGTCAGGGAAGCAGGAAAAGATGACTTCACCACTGGACAGCGTAACCTGCTGGCGACGATGGAACGCAAGGTCGCCAAAATAATTCAGCAAAGTTACGATCGCTTGACCAGCTTGCTTAACAGAGCCAGTTTTCAGCATATTCTGGAGTCCATTGTTGCCGATAATGGCCAGCAACAAACACATTGCCTGTTGCTGCTGGACGTTAAACAATTACATGTACTTAATGATCTGGGGGGATATCAGGCCGGCGACGCGCTGCTGATAAGCATAGCCGCCTTGTTAGCTGACCGGGTAGGCGGCCGCGGTATTGCCGCCAGGCAAAGTGGCGATATTTTTGTTGCCCTGCTGCAGAATTGCGAAGCAGAGGAAGCTGAGCAAATTGCACGCGACTTACAGCAAAGCATTAATCAATCGGGTTTTAGCTGGTGCGACGAAGCTTTTCGCATCAACGTCAATATTGGCATTGCACAGCTGGAACAGGGTGCGACGGCTAAAACGGCGATCAACGCCGCCGAACATGCCCTGGCGGTTGCCAGTGAGAGGGGCATCAACCGTATAGAAACGTATCGCGTGTCGAATGACGCCACCAGCGCCAGAAAAAACCGCGTAGCCTGGATCAACCGGGTCAATCAGGCGCTGCGCCACGAGCAGTTTGAATTACATTGCCAGGGCATTTACGCCACTGCCGGGCAATCCGACCCGCACCACTACGAAATACTGATCAGAATGCGCGACAGCGACGGTAGCTTTGTGTCGCCCGGTAACTTCATACCCGCTGCAGAGTATTATCAGATAATGCCTGACATCGATCGCTGGGTAATAGACAAAACGCTGGCGGTATTACACGAACATTGGGACATCGTACGGCATTTCCCCTACAGCTTTGCAATCAATTTGTCCGGCCAAACTATCTCCGATCCTGATTTTAAAGCGTTCGTATCCGACCGCTTGCAGAACTCGCCCGTGCCGGCCAACCGGCTGGGTTTTGAAGTAACCGAAACCGCCACGGTGGAAAACCTCTCCGGTGCGCGGGAATTATTAAACACTATTAAGGCGGCGGGTTGCGAACTGTATCTTGATGATTTCGGCACCGGACTGAGTTCATTTAATTACCTGGCCAGTCTGCCATTCGACTACCTGAAAATTGATGGCAGTTTTATCAAGGAGATAACCGCAGACAAGGTGTCCGAGGCCATGGTAGTGGCAATCAATGACGTAGCGAAAGTCACGGGCTTGAAAACTGTCGCCGAATTTGTTGAAAACCAGGAAATTATTCACTGCCTGGAGAACATCGGCATCGAATACCTGCAAGGTTATGGCCTGCACGCACCAGAGCCCATGGTTGATATTCTGGCTCGCCTGAGAATCAGCCGCACAAACAATACAGCCTTGCAACCCGACATAGACAAACAATAACAGAGCATGCAGCAATGAACGCCGCCAGCGACCTCGACCCGTGCAGTGTGATGCGCACGCAAATTGGTGTGATGACATACATTACGCCACACGGCAATTTACTCAATGAACAGGGTTTACGCGAACTGCAGGATTGCGCAGCGCTGTGCATGCTGGAGCATCAGGTCAATCTGGTGCTGGACTTTTCCAAAGTGGAAAGAGTCAACAGCAAGTTGCTCAACAGCGTGCTGGATATTCAGGATAAACTGATTCGCCTCGGTGGCTCGCTCAAGATTGCTAATGCGCGTGCTGTGCTCAAAGATGTATTTCGCATCACGGGCCTGCATGAAAACATTAATATTCTGGAATTCGATGTAGCGGATAACGCGGTTGACGACGGCCCTAAATTGCGTTTGGGAGAGCGTCTCGCGCGAAAGAAAATCCTCAGCCCGGAACGGCTGGAAGAAGCCATGGAGCTGCAGCGAACAACCCAGCGTCGGTTAGGCCACATTATTATTGAAAAAGGCTGGGCATCGGAGCTTGAGGTGTTTCAGGCACTGGCAGAACAGCTGCATGTGCCGTTCGCCAAATTGAGGCTAGGCTTGTACGACCCGGCGGAGGTGTTCGAGCTAAAGAAAGGCACGCTGGAGAGGCTGCAGATGCTGCCTCTGTTCCGCGTGCGGGGGGTGTTGAGCGTTGCCACCGCCGACCCGCAGGATATGCCTTCGCTGGCCGAGCTGGAGGAGCGTCTGGGTGTCAAGGTGATGCCGGTGCTGGCGCTGCCCGACGATATACGCAAGACCATTCAGGATGCCTACTCGGGTAGCGATGTTACCGATGATCTGGTTGTCGATCTGGAAGACAGTTTTGAAGTGGTCGACAACGCCTTGCTACAGGACTACGACGCCATCGATGAATTGGCGGCCGGTAGTCCGATTATTAATCTGGCGAATTCCATTATCCAGCGCGCCGTGCGTGACGGCGCCAGCGACGTGCATATTGAACCGGCGAAGAAAAAATCGCGGGTGCGGTTTCGTATTGATGGCGTGTTATATGAAGTAATGACACCGGCCGCCGCTGTGCACCCGGCGTTGGTATCGCGCCTGAAGGTGATGGCTAATCTTGATATAGCCGAACGCCGCATGCCGCAGGACGGCAGAATTCAAGTGCAGACCAGTGGCCGCCAGGTAGACCTGCGGTTTAGTTCTCTGCCCGGCCTGTACGGTGAAAAAGTGGTGTTACGCGTGCTCGACAAAAACAAGGCAATTCTGAGCCTGGATAAATTAGGCATGCGCGACGACATTGTGGAAGAGTTCAGAAATCTGTTAACGCGCAGCTACGGCCTCATTCTCGTTACCGGCCCTACCGGCAGTGGCAAAACGACCAGCCTGTACGCCGCGTTGAATCACCTGAACAGTCTGGAAAAAAACATCGTCACCATCGAAGATCCGGTGGAGTACCAGCTTGACATCGTCAATCAGAACGAGGTCAAGGTGGGCATTGGCCTAACCTTCGCAAAAATGTTGAAGCATATATTACGACAAGACCCTGACATCGTCATGGTGGGGGAGATTCGTGAACGGGAGACCGCCGAAATAGCCGTGCAAGCGGCGCTGACCGGTCATTTGGTGTTGTCCACGCTGCATACTAATGACAGCATTGGCGCTATCACTCGCATGATCGACATGGGGGTTGAGCCCTACATGTTATCGTCGGCGTTGTTGGGTGTTGTGGCGCAACGGCTGGTGCGCACCGTGTGCCCGGCCTGCAAAACCAAATTTACGGCACCGCCCGATGTGATCGCCCGCTACGGCTGGGAGCCGGATGCGAACATCCAACTGGCCAAAGGCCGCGGCTGCCCGGAGTGTTACGACTCGGGTTATAGGGGTCGCGCCGGCATTCACGAAATACTGGAAACCAATACCGAACTGCAGCAATTGGTAATGACTAATCCCAGCCGCGACCAGCTCAACGACTACCTGGTAAAAAATAAGATCAAAACCCTGTTCTCGCACGGGCTTGATCGCGTCGCCGCCCGCGAGACAACGCTTGAAGAGTTGTCTCGCGTGGTCAATTTATAGGGTGGAGGACATCGCATGGCAATTGAACTTGAAGATCTGAACGCTGCGCTTGGCGCTTCCCACCAGCTTGGCAGCAAAAAAACAGCGGCATCGCAGCTTACTCTGGGTGGCCTTATCGGGCCGAAAAAACTGACGGCCAAAGACCGCATGTTCTTCACCGAGCAACTCAGTCTGTTGCTGGAAACCGGCAACAGCCTGTTCGAAGCGTTACGCAGCGTTGCGGCACACTCGCAAAATCCGCGACTGCGTGCCGCTATTGAGCAGATGATTGTCGACATCAATGACGGTAATTCATTTTCCAGCGCATTGAGGAAGCAACCAAATCTGTTCTCCACCACTTATATCAATCTGATAAAGGCCAGTGAAAACGGCGGCTTTATTGCCGAGGTACTGGCCGAATTGCTGGAGATGGACGAAAAAAAAGAACGGCTCGACGCCACGTTGAAGTCGGCGTTCGCCTACCCGATGTTCCTGTTGATGTTTTCAGGATCGGTGGTCATGTTCGTATTGCTGGTGGTATTTCCGAAATTTGCCGTCATGTTTGCCGATATCGCCGATGACCTGCCCCTCTCAACCAAAGCATTGATGTGGCTTAGCGAAATGATACTGGCACACTGGCCGTTTATCAGTGCTGCCTGTGCAGGCATTGTTGTGTTGGCCTACCGCGGCTTGAAAAGCAGCGCTGGTGTTCATCTGCTTGATACCGCCAAATTGCGCGTGCCGCTGGTAAGGCAAATTTTTTCCGAACTTTACGTAGTGCAATCAATGCGGGTGATGGGCCTGTCGCTGGGCAACGGGGTCAGCGTGATGGACACGCTGGCCTCCTGCCGGGATGTGGTGCGCAATCATCACTACGAGGAGTTTATGCACTTTCTGGAATCGTCGGTGCAAGAGGGCAAGGGCCTGGCTTATGGTTTCGAGCGCACCTCGCTGGTGCCTGATATCGTCCGCCAGATGGTGATTACCGGTGAGGAGTCTGGCAGTTTACCGAAAGTCATGCAACGTATTGCCAGCTACTACGAGCGGCAACTGGAAAAGCGCCTCAACATGGTGGCCAAAGCCGCCGAACCGGTGATGCTGCTGGTGATGGGTGTTGTGGTCGGGTTGTTGGTGAGTTCGCTGATATTACCGATTTTCAAACTGTCGAGCTCGGTTGGCTAGCCTGTCATCCACTAGCGTGAGTGAACAAAAATTTCACGGTGGCCTAACAAAGCGCTGTACTTTTTCAGTTTTCTACTAGTCTTATTTAATAGGGGCGCCGCCTGTCTTATTTATGCAAGCCGCGGACAGCAACGAACAATCTTCAAGGCAACACAACGGACAAGTATTATGCAAGCTACAATCAGGGAAAAAGGTTTTACATTGGTAGAGCTGCTTATCGTGGTCATTATTTTAGCTATTTTGGCGGCGATTGTGGTACCGCAATTCGTCGGCACCACCGAAGACGCCGGTGAAGCGGCGTTGGACTCAAACCTCTCTAACATACGTTCGGCAATCGATCTGTATGCGCACCAGCACGGGGGAATATATCCCGCCCAGGTAGCTGCCGGAGTTTGCGCCACCGGTGCTGGTACACTGGGGGCCGAGCTGATAGATACCCCTGAGTCAATGTTGAACCAGCTCGCCTACTACTCCAACGCGAGCGGCGTTGTATGTACAGTAAAGGATGACGGCGGAACTTTATACCCCTTTGGCCCCTATCTGAACAAACCTGAGCTGCCAGCAAACCCCGTGACTAAAAATGGCGCCGTACTGGTTGTCAACACTGGTAGCTTGCAGTTGGCGGCATCGGGCGCAGGGCTTGGCTGGAGGTACGATTCTGTATCGGGTAAATTCATTGCCAACGACAGTAACCTTGATGCAAGCGGCGTGCGCTACGACCAGCACTAAGCACGAGTCATATTTTTTGCATTTAAATAATGGCCCGTATAGCACCCAGGGGGTTTACCCTGGTAGAACTTCTGGCTGCGCTGGCGATACTGGCAATCATTACCGCAATATCCATCCCCTCTTTCAGAGGGGGTAACGCTGAAAAAAAACTCGAAGTAGCGGTGGCTGACATCGCGCAGGCGTTACGCTTTGTACAAGGTGACGCACGCCGCAGCGGCCAGCCGCGTGCATTGCAAGCCAGCAGCGACGGTCAGATCAGTCTGTACACGCTGAACACAAGCGGCGTTGCACCCACACTGGATACACTGCTGCTGCATCCGCTTAGCAAAAACAGTTATCAATTTAATACGCTTACCGCGCGTCAAACACTGGGGGTCGAGCTGGCGAGCGCCGCCGATCCTTTTACTTTTGTGAACGCGGCCGGTACGCCCCTTACTACGCGCACGGTTTATTTCGATCCCAGGGGTACCCCCCACTATATTGATGTCGGCGGTGTCTATTACCGGCTTACCAGTGGCAGCATAGCGCTGCGTAACAACGGCTATGAACGGTCGGTGCAGATCGCGCCCTTCAATGGAAGGGTGTCCGTCCAATGAAATCTTGCGTTGCTTGTGCTGCGCGTTGGCAGCAGGGCTTCTCCTACGTCGAAATACTAATTGTCACCGCGTTGCTTGCGCTTGTTCTGGTTCCTGCGACACAGTCAGTGCAGCTGGGTGCGCGCGCAAGCACAATACATGAGACGCGCAATATCAACATGTTTCGCCTGCAAGGGCGAATGGAAAAAGTGTTGGCACAATCGCTGGAGAAGTTGCGTGCAGCTGCCGGTAGCGCGGGCACAGCTAATGCCACGTACTCCGACGCCGTTGCGACGCCTGACCGCTTGCTGGTATACATCGCCCGCTACGATGGTGCAAATA
>JBBKXJ010000419.1:0-28679 GCA_037969395.1 Pseudomonadales bacterium | reverse complement strand
TTGGGTGAAGGCTGTTTTCATCAATTTCACGGCGGCGTCACCACCGGGCAGAAAGGTGAACAGCGGGAGATCGCGATGGAATCACACTTCGCACAATATCGCGCGTTACGTGGCGGCCCTTACGAGCCACCGGAGAAGCGTTCGATTTATCTCGGTGCAGTGCCCGACGCGGCACTGAAATTTATTCGCAGTGGGGCGAATAATGTGATTACTGTTAATGGACTTGAATAAAGTGGTTGCGCACTCTCAGGAATGGCGATAAACCCATAGGGAACTCACAATAAAATTCCACGCGACCACACAGGCTACGGCAACTGTTTGCACCAGCAAATAATTGCTCTGGTCATCACTAACGCCAAAGAACATGACCAGATAGTTGATAGTGAAGCCGATGACACACATCACCACATAGCGCACAGTCGCAACACTATGCGGCACCCTGGCTTCAAATGTCCATGCGTGATGCAGCTTGTAATTCAACATCGTCGCGCCGATATAAGCAGCGCTGCTGGAAAGCAGAACGCCCACACCAGCAAACTCCACCAGCGCGAACAGCACGCCATAGTAAATAACAGCGGTCAGCCCACCAACAAGAGCGAAACGATAAACTTGCTTATTCAACATTTAATTGTTTGCGCTTTAGCCAGTAGCACGCGATGGCGCTGGTTCCCTTGATTCGCTTCGATAGCAACAGGGTTTAATATTGCGCACTCTCATCTTCGGGTATCGCAGTGGCATCAATTCAGACAGCCAATAGTGCGAATTCCCTGTCCAGCGTTTTAAAAACCCGTCTTTGCTGCGATTCTTGCGCACACCGCAGTCTATTTCGCTATGATCGCGAAACGCGCGCAGCATATTCCCCATCACGCCGATGATTGGAATTTCTGTTAGCGGCATTTGCGTAACCTAACCCTACCCGGCCCTGTCAGGTTTGCTCAGCACAGCAATAATCGACAACCCAAAAGGCATGCGCCATTGTCGTTTTATGATGTGCCGTTCGAAACTATAGACTGCCTTCAACAAGCGATTGAGAGACCGCGCCGGCACGCGATTTTCATCCACGCCGGCACGACCGCCAGAGATTCTGGAAATTATTCTAAGCATGCAGGAAACCGGGAACAGAAGACAATTATGATAGGAGACGTATTCAACAGAAAAACCGACCGAAGTCGCTAATTTTACAACGTTGGGCAACACGTAGCGACGCTGATGATGCAACGCTTCGTCATGTTCGCTCCATAACCACTGATATGCTGGCACAGAGAGAATCAGCCCGCCGCCTGGCTTTAATGATGCGAATAAATTCAACAGTGCAGATTTGTCGTCGGGTATATGTTCCAGCACGTCAAAGGCGGTGAATGTATCGACTGAGTTCATGGCAATCGGCCACGCGTGCGTAGCGCCACCGCAAACTACCTGGCCGTGGGTCGCGGCCATTGTTGCCGCTTCCGGGTTTAATTCCAGACCGGTTACATCGCCAAACTGCCGCAAAAATTGCAGGTTGCCGCCGGTGCCGCAGCCTACATCGACAATATTAGCCATTGGCTGCGCATCATTGAAACCCAGCACTTCAGAAAAAATTGTGCGGCGCGCAACGAACCACCAATGCTGTTGCTCGGTTGCTGCCATTTGTTCGTAAACGTGTTTTTCCAAGGTGTTGGTGTATTCTTTTAGCTGCGGTGTAGATGGGAGTGCCGAACTCTAACCCACCGCACATGAAAAGCAAATTGATTACTCGGGCAGATCTTGAAAACTAACAAATAGCTGCGCTGCACCCCTCTAATCATGGCATATGGTCCAAATCAGATTCACTGACCACTTACCTTATCGAGAAAAGGCGATGTTTTGCCCCAATCCAGAGGTTTTTAGATCTGGGTATCAGGAGCGAAACCAACAGCGAAATAAACTGGCAGGTGTCTAGGGCTCGCGTTGCAAAGGCCTTAATAACGCTTGTTAGGTAGTATAACTAGAGTTATACTTGACCCATGAAAACAGCTATCTCAATACCTGACGAAGTGTTTGAAGCGGCCGATCGCACAGCAAAAAAATTGGGTGTATCTCGAAGTGAGCTTTATGCCACTGCCGTTCATGAATACGTTAAGCGCTATCGAATCGAAAATATTACTTCAAGATTAAACGAGGTGTATTCCTCAAATGACTCAAGCCTTGACGCCAATATTAAACTGCTTCAAAGCAAGACAATTGCCAAGGAAGACTGGTAGATGAAACGAGGCGAAGTGTGGTGGGCTGATCTGCCTGAGCCAACCGCATCTGAGCCAGGGTTTCGGCGTCCCGTACTCATCTTGCAATCTGATGATTTTAATTCCAGCCGTATCAATACTATCATCGCTGCGGCAATCACCTCTAATACCAAACTGGCAGTAGCCCCTGGCAACGTGTTTCTTTCAAAAGGTAGCGTGAAACTGGGCCGCGAATCGGTTGTCAACGTATCTCAAATCGTAACACTGGACAAATCCTTCCTGACAGAGCGCGTAGGTAGGTTGGCGGCTCCCAAATTTCGAGAAGTAGAAGAAGGCATACGACTTGTTCTCGCGTTATAACTAGCGACTGTGATCCAACAGCAAGCCTGTGGCTAAATTTACTTACACCATCTGCCACGCCCGGTCGTCACTTATGGAGTTCGATATCGTTTATACGAAACCAATGCTGGCCTGCTATAAATTATATTCAGTAAGAGATTCACGAAGCTGAATTACCAGAGCGCAGTGCGCTATTGGATCTATGATTTATTATCTTTCAATATTCGTGGCGCTCTTCAACAACTACCGCAAAGCCTATCAATTGACTATCACAAATCATAGACGTGACCCCATCACGTACTGTCGCCGCCATTTGTTCGAATATATGTTTTTCCAAAATGTTGCAGTGTTCTCTTATATGCAAAGGTAGTAAAGTAACGTAACGAACTCTAACGCTGACGTACAATATTAAAATCTTAACGATGCCCCCAACCATTTCGCTGATTGTGCCGGTGTACAACGAAGCGCCCGGATTAAACTCTTTCCACCAACGACTTGCCGACGTGCTTGCAGACTGCGCAATGGATGCGGAAATCATCTACGTTAACGACGGCAGCACTGACGCGAGTAAAGCGACGCTGAACCATCTGATGGCGAGCGATCAGCGAATTTGCATTCTCGACCTGAGTCGCAACTTCGGTAAGGAGGTCGCTATTTCTGCCGGCCTCGATTATTGCCGTGGCAACGCGGCCGTGATTATTGACGCTGACGAGCAAGACCCGCCCGAATTGATTAAAGAGTTTATTCACTGGTGGCAGCGCGGTTACGATGTTGTTTATGGTCAGCGCGATGACCGCTCCAGCGACAGTTGGCTTAAACGACATACCTCCAGCTGGTTTTACAGTGTGATGAGCCACTTGAGCAAAATCGACATACCGAGAGACGCAGGCGACTTTCGCTTGCTCAGCCGTCGCGCCGTTGACGCTCTGGGTGAGTTACGCGAGACTCATCGCTATATGAAGGGTTTATACGCGTGGATAGGCTTCCCGCAAAAGGCGGTATCTTACAACCGTGAAGTGCGCAGCAGCGGCACAAGCAAGTGGACCTATTGGCGGCTGTGGAATTTTGCTCTGGAGGGCATCACCTCTTTTTCAGATGCGCCACTAAAACTGGCAACTTATATAGGTTTAGTCACGGCCGTTGCGGCGTTCGGTTACGGGATATACATCTTGTTTTCGACGCTGCTGTACGGCAATCCCATACCAGGCTATCCCTCTCTATTGGTTGTAGTATTGTTTCTGGGTGGTACCCAGCTGATCAGCCTGGGCATCATTGGCGAGTATCTGGCCCGTAACTACAAAGAGAGCAAACAGAGAAAACTGTATTTCGTTAACGAGTTTTTGCGCGTTGCAGAGGACAACGGAGCGACACCGCCGGCGACGGCTCAGCCTGACTGACGCGGCATCAGCGTAATCATTACTACGTCGAGGCAGACGCAGGCAGCGTTTTTCATTGTTCTGTGCGCTGGCGTATACTGCGCGCCATAAACTAGTGCTTTCATCCCGCCTTAATGCTTTTTAATTCCACTACCTACCTGCTACTGTTTCTGCCGGTCGTGCTGCTGATCTTCATGCAGCTGGCGAGAACGGGCACTACTGAAGCGCAAATTACCTGGCTGATTGTTGCATCAGTCTTTTTTTACGGTAGCTGGAATGCCGCCTACGTTGCGCTGATTCTGGCGTCGGTTATCGTCAACTTCCTGGTGGGCAAGCAGCTTGTTACGCGTAGCGCAACACAGCGAAGGCGTTGGTTAACGGTCGGCCTGTGCTTCAACCTGGGTTTGCTTGCTTACTTCAAATACGCCGGCTTCTTCGTTGCCAACCTGAATGCATTGGGCAACTGGCTGATTCCGCTGCCCGAGATCACTCTGCCGCTTGCCATTTCGTTTTTCACATTTCAACAGATCGCTTATCTGGTTGACGTTGCCCGTGGCGATTGCGAGGAATATCAATTTCGCCACTACAGTTTATTCGTGCTGTTTTTCCCGCAGCTAATTGCCGGCCCTATTGTGCATCACAAAGAGATGATGCCGCAGTTCGACAGCCTGCGGCCCAAGCGCGAATTTTGGCCGGACCTCGCCGTTGGCGTTACCATCATCGCGATTGGTTTATTCAAAAAAGTGATCATGGCGGATTCGCTGGCGCAGTTTGCCAACCCGGTTTATGCCGCTGCGCAGCAGGGTCAGGCGATTGGCTTCATCGACGCATGGGTAGCCATTCTGGCCTTCAGCTTTCAAATTTACTTTGATTTTTCGGGCTACAGCGATATGGCAATCGGCAGCGCCCGCCTGTTCGGCATTAAGCTGCCAGAGAACTTTCACTCCCCCTACAAGGCCACGAGTATTATCGAGTTTTGGCGGCGCTGGCATATTACCCTGTCGCGCTTTCTTCGAGATTATCTTTATATCAGCCTGGGAGGTAATCGCGACGGCCGCTGGCAGCGCTATAGAAACCTGCTCGTTACGATGCTGCTCGGCGGTTTGTGGCACGGCGCGGCATGGACCTTTATTGTATGGGGCGGCCTGCACGGTTTGTTCCTGTGCATCAATCACTTTTGGCGCGCGCTGGTGCGGCGCTGCAATTTACAGACTCAGTTTGCGCACGTAGCGTTGCGCCCGCTGTATGTTGCGCTGACTTTTATCGCCGCCGCACTGGCGTTCACTGTTTTTCGCGCAGCTGATATGCACAGTGCCGGTGCGATTATCGGCGCCGCTTTTTTCGACGGCGGCCTACAATCGCCGGCAGTTTTGCACAGTGCGATTACCGGGTCGACCTTGGGCCGGTTTTTCAACGCGGTGGGAGTCGCCAATAACTCCTATGCAGCCGTGTATTGTGTACTCCTGCTGGCGGCCGCTATTTGCTGGTTGCTACCCAACACACAGCAATTTCTGCGCGGCTTCAAGCCTGTGCTGCGCTCTTTATCCGCAACGCAAACAACGCCGCCCCTGCCCGCCTGGCGCCCCAGCCTGGCCTTTGCGTTGACTACGGCTGCCGTACTAAGCTGCGGCTTGCTTGGCACTGCGTCAGTCACTGAATTTATTTACTTTCAGTTTTAACATGAAACGCTATCTGCAATTAGTCGCAGCGTTGACGGTATTAATCTGCCTGGCAGTGGCTGCCTTCAACTACGTGGTTGACCCCTACGGCATTTATCGCCTCGCCAGTGCCGACAGCAAACGCCTCAGTCGTATAGATCAATTCTATTTTATGCGACTGTCGAAACCCCGGCTGTTGCCGCTGCTTAAGCCCGATGCCGTTATCGTTGGCACGTCGAGATCTTCCACCATTAAACCGCAGCATCCTGCGTGGCAAGGCAATCGCGGTTACAACCTGGCGGTGCCGGGCATGACTGTCTATGAGACGCTGCGCTTTGTGGAGCACGCCCACGCCAGCGGCCCACTGAAAAAGTTAATGATAGGCTTGGATTTTCAGGCTTTTATGACCGCAGAGCCACCGTTACGAATAGGCCTTACAGAACAGCGGCTGGCGCGAACGTCGCATGATTTAAGGTCTATTGCGTATTGGCGCCAGAGCGCAACCGATATCGCCGATACCTTGCTATCGCTAGCCGCATTGTCGCGCAGTGCAGCCGCGTTAAGCGGTAACGGTAATACCGCGCAACGTAAATACTTTCCGGATGGTACCTGGGCAACCACGTCACGGACTGTAGCCGGCAAGGCTGGCTACGTTTTTATGGGTAGCGACCGCCTCGCGACTCATCGCAACAATGCATTTCAAAGCGGCAAGAATATGTCGCTGTTTGCCGACCTGCTGCGCTTTTGCCACCGACAAAAGATTGATACGCGGCTGTTCGTCACCCCCATACACGTGTTTATGGTCGATGTATGGCAGCAGCTGGGCTATGCACAACAGTGGCGGAACTTTCATCAGCAGCTGGTTGCAGTCAATGAGGCGGTTGCCAATGAGGTTGGCGAGCCGCCGTTTAAGCTGGTCGGGTTTAACAACGCCCGCGGTATCGTCGATGAGCCCATCGACTCCGGCGGCAAAAGCGACGCGGCCTGGTTTCACGACGGCGTCCACTTTCGCTATGGATTGGGAGACGCAATTATGCGCTCCGTGTGGGGCAATAACGAATCTTTTGGCACAGTGCTCAATAACAACACCGTAACGCCATATTTGGCAGCTGTCGATGCGTTAACCAATTCCTTCCTCGCTCGACAACCGGGCTTGGTAACCGACATACAGCAGCGGATTTGTGATAGAACGCCGCCGCTAAAAGCAACGCATGACAATGCACGGAAGGCATCTGACAGCTTTTGTGGTAAGGCGAAACTTTAATAACAGTAGGCCCTTTCGCGACTTTAGTCGCGACTGGTTCGCTAGCGTGTCTTCGCAGACGAGCTCCTGCCAGATATTACCTTGCTGCGCCAATGCTGCCAGTTTAAAATCCCGCCCGACAAAAAATCATAGAGCCGTTTACTTGCCTACAGACACATCGCCAGCTTCGCCGCCTTCATCACCGCCGCAACCAGGTCAAAGCCAGGTCATTGGCATTCTCGGCATGCACCGCAGCGGCACCAGTTGTTTGACTGGCAGCCTGCAGCAGGCTGGTCTGTTTTTGGGTAATCACTCCACCTGGAACCCGTTTAACCGCAAGGGCAATCGAGAAAATCCTGACATCATGGCCCTGCACGAAGATATTCTGCTGCACAATAGTGGCAGCTGGAACGCGCCACCGGCGATTATTCATCTGCGCGACGATCATCTGACGAGCGCGCGCAGTATTATCGCCGGCTACGCGAACGAGCCTGTTTGGGGCTTTAAAGACCCGCGAAGCCTGCTAATGCTCGCTATGTGGCAGCAGCTCATTCCGCAGCTGCAATTTATCGGCATATTCAGGCATCCCGTGTCGGTGGCGAAATCGTTGCAGCGCCGCGGCTTTGACAGGGTCGATGACGCGCTGGGATTATGGGAAACGTATAATCGCAGATTGCTCGAAGCGTATGAAAAAAACCCTTTCCCGGTAGTTTCATTCGACTGGCCGCAAGTCAAATTTCACGCCGAGTTAAACAGCGCTATAAGCGATTTTCAGCTACAGCCCATTGCCGACGATGAGTGGTTTTACAGTCCCGAGCTGCATAACCATGCGGAACAGGATGACGACGCGCTGCCTGTATCGGTCAAGCAGCTTTATAGAAAGCTGCAAACGATTAGCGCTACACCCTAAGAATGGAAGATTCGCAGCCGCAGCTCTCCGTCATTGTCATCGGCTACAAAATGGCGCGCCAGTTAGAAAATACGCTGTTTACGTTGTCTGCCCAATATCAAAAAAACATTGCTGCGTATGATTACGAGGTTATCGTTGTAGAGAACGAATCCAACGACAACCTCGAACCGGCAATTGTCGAACAGCTGGGCCGCAATTTTAAGTATTTTCGCCGCGTGGAAACGGCGCACACGCCGGTGCCAGCCATCAATTTTGCTTTCGAACAGTGCAGCGCTCCGCTGATTGGCCTGATGATCGACGGCGCGCGCATGCTATCGCCACGCGTGCTGGAATATGCCCTGCTGATTTCAAAACTGTCGGACCGGGCATTGACGGTGGTGCCGGGCTATCATTTGGGCGCGGACGAACAGCATCTCGCCGACGATTACAACGAAGCGGTAGAGCAGACCCTGCTCGAATCGATTAATTGGCAGTCCAACGGCCATCTATTGTTTGATATTGCCTCCTTCAGCGGCGGCAATAACAAAGGGTTCTTTCAACCCTTTATGGAATGCAACTGCCTGTTTGCCAGCGCGGCAAGCTTTCGCGACATAGGTTACGCCGACCCGCAATTCACCCGCCGAGGGGGTGGCGGTATTAATTTACATATGTACCGCAGTCTGGGCATGTTGCCGAACGCAACAGTATTCGTAACTCCGGGCGAAGGCTCGTTTCACCAATTTCACGGCGGCGTAACAACCATGGCCTATGAGGGTCGACAAGCCGAACTGCTGGCGCACAAAACCCAGCTACAAGGCCTGTGGCCAGACGGCTTTCACAGCCTGCGCAAAGAGCCGCTGCTGTTTGGCGCCGTGCCCCACAATGCGCAGAAATTTCTGGCCGTCTCCGTAGAGTTCGAAAATAAGCGGTTTAACCGTCTTCGCAAAATTGGCATGCCGCTATGGGAAGACGATCAACCGGTCACCAGTGTAGACACCGAGGTTTAACCATGTCGTCAATTTATTTTCCACCATCGCTGCGTCAGTACGAACCCAGGCGCATGGTATTCAGCACCTGGGTTGACCACCTGCCCTTCGCCTACGACCTGGTGGAAGCGATTCGGCCCGAGAAAGTCGTTGAACTGGGCACCTACAACGGCATGTCTTACTTTGCCTTCTGCCAGTCAATGATTGAGAACGATATAGACGGCATCTGCTACGCGGTCGACACCTGGGCCGGCGACGATCACACCGGTGCTTACGACGACACGATTTACAACGATGTAAAAGACCACGCACGCCAATACTACCGCGGCATTACTTACCTGATGCGTATGCTGTTCAATGAGGCCGCCGAACATTTTAAGGACGAAGAGATAGATCTGCTGCATATTGACGGCTTGCACACTTACGAGGCTGTTAGCGAAGACTTCAACACCTGGTATCCCAAGGTCAAACCAGGCGGTATCATCCTATTCCACGATATGCAGGCAAGAATGAAAGACTATGGCGTATGGCGTTACTGGGAGGAGTTGAGCCCGCAGTACGAGAGCTTCGCGTTTAATCACGGCTTTGGGCTGGGCGTGCTTAGAAAGCCCGGCGGTACTGCGAACGATCAGCCGCTACTGAACATGCTATTCAGCGGCGATGACGCCGTGCATCATCAATTGCGCCAGTTTTACGTGCATGCGGGGCATCATTTTGAGGCCAAGCGGCAGGCCGCCAGACTGAAGAAACAGCAGAGCAATAAGGGCGGCGCGGGCAAACTTCCGGTCAGTCAGGAAAAATGAGCCGCCTGGCGGTGCCACAATGGTGTGCAGTTTTACTGGGCGTGGCATCAATCATTCTATTCGCTCCAGGTTGTGAAAACCGAGCTGAAAAGCCCAATGTGTTGCTCATTGTGCTAGACGATTTTGGCTACAACGATCTGGCGATAAATAACGGCTCCGACTCACCAACGCCTACTCTTGATAGCATCGCCGACACCGGCATGCGATTTACCCGCCACTATACTGAGAGCAGTTGCTCCCCTACGCGAGCCGCTCTGCTGACCGGCCTGTACCCGGCCCGCCTGGGGTTTCATCCTAACGGTACTGGTATATCGCAAGAAATTGAAACCCTGCCCGACGTACTCGCTGCCAATGGTTACGCCACCCACATGATTGGTAAATGGCATGCGGGCGACGCGCATCGCGAAGCGCGCCCGGAACATCAAGGCTTCCAGCACTGGTTCGGTTTTATCAATCAGCTGTATCTCGCCGGGCCAGACAGCAAGGGTGAATACCGCACCGCCCGTCCCACGTATAACAATCCCTGGCTGGAAACTGAAACGCAGCCGTTGCGGCAATACCAGGGTCATCTTACCGACATACTGACCAATAAAGCGCTGCAAGTGATCAAAGACGCACAGCAGCCCTGGTTTATGTATTTGGCGTACTATGCGCCACACACACCGCTGCAGCCTGCACAACGTTTTGCGCAGCGTTTTGAAAATACCGAACGTGGCCGCTACCAGGCCTTAAAAGCCCAGGCGGATGCGTCAATTAATGAGATACGCCAACAGCTTGCCGCCAGCGGTGAGTTGGAAAATACTATTCTCGTTGTGCTTGGTGATAACGGCGGCACGGCGGCGCATTACCCAAGCAACTTGCCATTTGCCGGCGAGAAAGTGTTCTACGGTGAGGGCGGCGTGCGCACCCCACTACTGATGAGCTGGCCCGAGCATTGGCAGCCTCAGCAAACGCTTGATAAAACCGTTAGTGTGATGGATCTGTTTCCCACGCTGTTGGCGGCTTTAGATATTGAGCCACCGAAGCAGCTGGACGGCGTGAATATTTTGCAGCCTTCGCCCGAGCGGCGTTTGTTTTGGTACAGTCACAGCGCAGGCGGCGACCGTTATTCCGCGCTATCGGCAGACGGCCACTGGCGTCTCAATCAGTTTTTCGACGCGCCGCCGCGGCTAACGGCTGAAGCGAATTTCAGCCGCAAGGATGCGCCAAATGATTGGTCTAACGTGCCGGGCACGGGCGAACAGCTGGCGCTGGCAGCGGCGAATTGGCTGGCCGAGACGACCATTAGCCGCCTGCAGCCCACCGAGCATTCCGACGCTGCGCAGGCGTATACCAGCGACGCGTTTCGGCGCACGCCTATCGCCTATACGCATACACTGGGGCTCGGCTTTCGTGTCAACTCCAGCGCCAGCCAACTGCCCGGACAGCCACCGCTTGCCTACCAGAAGGGGTATCTTCGCTATGCCTATCACCCGGCCAGCAACCAGCTGACGGTGGAAGTTGACGGTCAGCGCACCCTTATCGAGATCGCGCTAGCGACAGACAGCTGCCACAGTCTCATCGTGGCTTCTGATTTGCACAAAAGCAATATGGTGTTTTTTGAGCCAGACTTAATCAGCAGTCAGGCCATATATATTGACGGCCAATTGCTGAAGCGCTTTAGCTACCACAATCCGCCGATCAGCAAGGCCTCGCCGCAAAACGCGCTGGTCATAAACACCGACAAAAGCGCCGCCGCGTATATGCCGGCGGCCAGCGAGCCGGTTATATCAACCAGAAAACTGCCCACCGAAATTATCAGCAAGCAATTGCATCCCGAGCTGCAAGCGAGCTGCCAGAAGAATCAGGCAGGCCTGCAAACGAAGTGATGTTGTATGTAGCGTTCCGGCATACAAAGTTTCTCCACCTTCCAGCCGGTACCCTCAATAAGCTCATTCGCGTGTTCTCGCGAATACA
The DNA here is from genome assembly GCA_037969395.1 of Pseudomonadales bacterium. Taxonomy (GTDB): domain Bacteria; phylum Pseudomonadota; class Gammaproteobacteria; order Pseudomonadales; family JAUIET01; genus JBBKXJ01. The sequence continues at coordinate 17,228 of JBBKXJ010000419.1, read as the reverse complement.
CGGCCCACTGCAGCGGTTTACCGGGATAGGCATCTCTAAACGGTAAGCCCGAGGGCTGCCAATCGCCTTTTTGATCGCGCACGATATCTTCGATCAAGCCGTAGCCGGTGCCGGAGGGCTCGTCGACATACAGACTAAAAATCAGTTGACCGCTGTCGCGTATATACGGCCGAATCACTTTCAGCATATTGACATAGTCATGCGGTGCCAGGTGGGTAAACACCGAAAACAGACAAATGACGTCGAACTCACGACCCTGCAGCGGCAGCTCGGTTGCAGCGGTCAGCGGTAAGCCGTCAACGTTGTACATCGCGTTATGCGTGTTCATATGATGGTATTCGAAGCGCGCATCGCTAACATGCTGCTGCAGAAATTCGATCATTTGCTGGTAAACGTCGATACCCGTGTAGTGCCGTAGCGGCAGCTGATAATCAAGAAATGCCTGGGTAAATTTGGTGCCGCAGCCCATGTCGAGAAGGTCGCTATTACCGAAATCTTTAAGCCCAAGCCGGGCGCAGGTAAACTTGAGCAGCTCACGCCCACTTTTTACATAGGCCTGTTCATTTGCCTTTAAGCCACCACGCAGCAGCTCAGAGGGTATTTTAAATCCGGTAGACGAAGTTGAATCGGTCATTGTCAGGCTATTCCTTAAGCGGAAAATTTGTGATTGCAGTGTACCGAACTTAAGGCTCGCGCCAAAATGGGAAGTTATTTTGACGCGGGCCCTTAGTGTCGGTACGCCTGCATGAGTTAATGAAGACTTCTGATCACACCGTGTTTGTCGATTGTGAAACGACAGCCGTCGCCACTGTTATTGCGAGCGTAATAAATCACCGGCTGTTGTCTAAGGTTATCTATTTTTTGCATGACCGCCGTCCAGCGTGAGTGCCTGCCAAGTAGCCGCACCACATAGTCGATAGATCGCGCAAACTGGGCCGCCAACGGCAGATTTTCATAGCGTGACGCTGTGCTTTGGTTCGCGTACGGCTGAATTGGCGCCCGAAAACCTCTGCCAATAATGTTTTGCCCTTGAGCTATTACAATATCGTCGGCGGGCAGACCATTGTCAAATCTGAGTTCGCCAGTCAGCAGCATTGAGTCAGCCCCCCGCGTTCCAGCACGCAAAAATTTGACGTGGCCGCGACAGCCGGCCCGCTGCACCGGCTTCGTGGTTCGCTCATACTCGTCAACGGTTGCCAAACGCGGGAATTTACCGAACAAATCCCATCCCTCAGTTTGCATACGGGCCAGGGAATCGTACACAGGTTGTTGATCGATAAAAGACAAGGTATTTATGGCGCGAATTTTATCGCTTTCGCCAAACCCCAGCGATAGACGCAGCGCCTCGACTTTAATTTCAACTGGCGAGATATACAGATCCTGATTTGAGAATCGAAAGGTAAAAATACGTGGAATGAGAAATATGTTGCTTATCAGCACCCACGCAATAGTGACAAACACCACAAGCGGAAGTGCTAAACCGCTACGCCGTTGCTGCCTGCCATTGCCATAACATACCGCTACCGCGAACAGCGATGCCCAGAAAAATACCGACAATGGCAGGAATCGCTCGCTTAATATCTGGCTTGCTTTGGCAACAAAAGAAGGGGAACGTCCGATACAAACGAGCAGTACCATGCCGAGCGCAAACCAGGCACAACCGACCAGTGTGATGTAAGTTGAGTTCATCCTCAGGTAATAGATCCTGCCGCTATAGAATACGAGCGCAGTGATTCCAAGCGCGCCCACGATGGCGGCCAACTGAATTTCGGGTTTAATCCACGCGGTCAGGCTGTGCATCATCGTGTTGCCAAGCATGCCGCATACCGACAAAACCAGAGTCGATGGCTGCAAGTCGATGTCGCGAGACAGCGTTTCTGCAGCCGAGTCGCAATTCGGTAAGTAAACATGCGCAACCACGGTGGTCGTCAACGCTGCCACCACAATTAAAACCATTGGCGCAAAACGTTGCCGACTCATTAACATCACGATCAGCACGGCGCCCCAAACCGCTGCGCCGAAGCCGAAACTGAAAGTACACACTGTGGCGAGTAAAACTACCCCGCCAAATGCACTGTAATTCACCTGGCCGGCGTTGCTAATGCGCGGCGTTAGCAGCAACGCCGCAACGCCCGTGCCGATGACGATGTAGTCGTGGACCGACATGCCCCAGAACAGCTTGGCGTGCCCGGTCAGCCATAAAGAAAGTGCGACGGTGGCAAGAATAATAGCCACCGCTTGCAGCTTTGAGCTATCACCAGCAGAGCGAATACATCTTGCGGCAGCGAGTCCGAGCAATGCGGCAGCCGCCGCCGCGGAAACAAATGTTGCCAGCGAGCGAACCAGGGCATTGCCGTCAGAAGCTAGCAGTAGAACGCGATACACAAGGTTTGGAAACAGCATAGGGTGGCCGTTGTGTCGGCACGCTATCGAATGCCAAAAACCATTGTCGACGAGAAAGCTGAGGCTGCGCCATTCGTCGCTCATCATGGCGGGGAAAAAGCCGCCAGAGAATGCAATCATCGTCAGCGACAAAGCCGCAATACTTAAGGCGCAATTGACAACCCAGAGTTTTTCGCCAGTTTTTAGCTTGTCATGCTTTGTGCTCAATTTCGCCAGGCTACTCTCAATCTCAATTGCGTAATCTGTATTTTGTCAGCTTGTACAATGCGCCTGCCGGGCTTGGCCTATTGCAGCTCCGGCAGTTCGACGGTCGGCAGCACTTGCCAATCGGTAGCCGACGTCGGCGCGACTGCTCTGTCTGCTTCAGGTCGACCGATTGAGTAGTAGTACAAGGCGATCGACTTTCGTGTGACCCCCTCAGGACACTGCAGCTTGCGCGGGTGACCATGAAACGAATCCGCGTCGGTATTAAAAATAACGCAGCGCGCCGCAGTGGGCCTGATGCGCTTCACACACCGCGACACATCGCGTTCCCACAGCTCGAGATGCCCTTCGTAGTCGTCATGCCAGTCTTTATTGAGATACACCAGTACGTTGACTCGGCGATCGAGATCGTAATCCGAATGCCGGGTAAAATCGGCGTGCACGCCCAACACTCCGCCGGGCAGAACTTGATGGATACCGCCACCGCGCAGCAGCGGGTCGGGAAGTAAATTTTTGATACCGGTCAAGCGCTCAAGCAGACGAATGAAGGTACCGGAGTTCAACTCCCATATCAGCTGGCGGATGATGGCCGGCATTTCTAACTCACGCGGCAAACCTAACTTTTTGTATTGCGCTTTTTCGCCTTCGCTATTTTTAGCGGAAATCTGCCGCCACTGTACGTCAGCATCCGGACCGGGGAATTTGGCCAACAGCTGGTCGACAACGTCCATACCAAGAAAATCGTCGATGACAATATGTGGATACGGATCGGCATTCATGTAACGCGCGTTGTTGGCCTCGAAAAATGTATTTAGCTTTGTATAGTTCAACAGTAGTCTATTCGGATATGCATCGGTCTGTTCGTTTATCATTGTTACGCCATTAGTCCCTCATTCAAACCATGATTCTAGTGTAGTGCAGCAGCAGCGCTTGTAGCGGCCAATTGCAGCAAATTACTAGAAATTAAGTCTAGCCATAATGCCAGGCGGCAATGCCTTGATCACCCACATGATATAGCGCCAAAACCACGGCGTGTAAATCGTGGCGCTTTTGCCGTTGGCCATTGCCTTGCAAATCGCTTGCGCCACCGTCTGTTTGTCAGCCAGTAAGGGGCTTGGCGGTAAGTGGGCGGTCATTGGCGTATCGACCATGCCCGGCTTGATGTTAATAACACTTACACCGTGCTCACGCAACCGGCCGCGCAGGCCTTCGAGCATGGCGTTCAATGCGCTTTTGGTCGCGCCATAGTAATAATTTGATTTACGCCCACGGTCACCGGCTACCGAGGAGAGTACAACTAACGACCCCGAATTTTGCGCGGCCAATAGATTGGCTGCATGGTTCATTATCACGGCGGTAGATTCTAAATTGCTTCTCAGGCAACTGACTAACTGCGTGGCGTCTTGTTCGCATTCAGCCTGCGAGGGTAATGATCCGTGGCCGATCAAAATGGTGTCAAAGCGTTGCGGCATGGCAAGCAGTGCGTCAAACAAATCACTGCTTGCCGCGTGGTCTAAAAAGTCATAGTTTTTCTGACCCAACACCTCGCCGCCGCGGGCACTTAAATCCTCGGCCACTGCCGCCAATCTTTCGCCGTCGCGCGCCAGCAAATACATGCCATAGCCCTGGCGCGCAAGGTCTTGCGCGACGGCGTGACAAATGGCAGAGGTGGCGCCGAAGATAACTGCATTCTTTTTCATAGTGTTGGTATGGCTCTCACTGAGTTACCCGACGCCAGAATGTAGAAGAGAACATTGGGTCGCGAAGCTTCTCTAATTCGGTCCACCGCGGGTATTGGCGTTTGAATACCAGCGCCGGCATACGCGCGTCTTTGGCCGGGTAAATTCTACCTTTGCCCGCAAGTACTAGCTCGTCAAAATGATCTAACATCGTCAATGTGGCCGGGCCGCGATTCGGCACATCCACTGCCAGGGTTAAGCCCTCGCAGGGAAACGATAGCAGTCCGGGCGAGGCTATTGGCCCAAAATCTTTCAGCACGGCGAGAAAAGAGCCGCTGCCACTGTCGCCAACCTGTTGCAAAATCTGCATAACGATATCTTCGGCAGCTTTTAAAGGCACGACAAATTGATATTGGTAAAAGCCGCGCGGCCCGTAAATTCTATTCCAGTGATCGACACCGTCGAGAGGAAAGAAAAACCTCTCGTGCCATAGCGTCTGCTGGCGCTTACGGCTCTCGCGAGCGTAGTACAGCTTGTTGAATAAGGTCACGCTGCTGCGATTGATCAAACCAAACGGCAATCGGCATGGAATACTCACGCCAGCTTTAACCTTCGGTGCGTCTAGCGACGACCCTTCTCTGAATCGACCACGACTAAACAGACCCTTACCGGCGCTGTTGGAGTTTGAGCAGTCTACCCAGGCGACGGTATATGGCCAGCTAGTCGACTCGCCGGCCAGCTGCATATATTCCCGCAGCGTGGAAAAAGGTATCACTTCGGATTGCACGTGGCCGCTTTTGATCGGTAGCAGACGAATTTTGGCAGCTACAATTAAGCCAGTCAGACCCAAACCGCCTATGGTCGCATTGAACAAATCGGTATGCTGCTGAGGTGAACATAGCAGTCGTTCGCCGTTCGATCTGAGTAGCGTGAACTCGGCAACGTGGCAGCCAAACGCGCCTTGCCCAATATGATTTTTACCGTGAATGTCGTTGGCGATTGCACCGCCCAGCGTCACAAATTGCGTACCTGGCACAACCGGTAGATACCAGCCCTGCGGTACAATAACTTGCAGTATATCCTCGAAAGATACACCTGTCTCGCAGTGCAATACGCCTTGCTCACGGTCGAACGAGATAAAACGATTTAGTCGCCGGGTTGAAAGCAGCGCCTGATTTTCGTTGATACAACTATCTCCATAGCTTCTGCCGTTACCCACAGCCAGCATAGATTCGGCGTCAACCACAGGTATATCACCAAAACGCCAGTCTTCTTGCAGGACATATTTTGCTGCGGCATACGGCAGCTTACCCCAACTGTTAGCGAGCGGAGATGCCATCAGCTGGCTGCAACAATCAGCAGCCCCATGATCGCCGCGCTGACATAGCTAAACCGGTCTCGCAGGGCAAATACGATGGGATCTTCATTTATCAAAGCGCGCGAGGCCAGCAGCCAAATACGAATAATCCAGCAGAACAGCACCGGGATAACCAGCCACAGTAGCTCGGCACGCTGATACAGTACCGTAACGTCCTTACTGTTTAAGTAGAAGGCGAATACAAATACCGATATCAGCCCGCATGCAGAGCCCATCATCGCCATTACAGATTTATCTTCCACCCGATAAGCGCGGCGCTTGTTAGTCGCGCCGGTCAGCTGCTGTTGTTCAAGCTCGGCGTAGCGTTTCAACATGGCGAGACTAGTAAAGACAAATAACGAAAACGCCAGCAACCAGAAGCTGGGCATTACATCGGTTGCCGCCGCACCGGCGACGATGCGCAAAATATAAAGGAGCGACAGCACCACCACGTCAATCGCCAACATGGGTTTGAACACCAGCGAATAGCCAAAATTCAGCAGCAAATAACCGACCAGGCAAGCAAAGAATTCAGGACCAATGAAGCGCCCCAAACCGATACCGATAATTATCAGCACGCTGGCGATGGCAATAGCGTGGGGTATTTTTATCTTGCCGGCAGCTAGCGGCCGCTCCTTTTTTGTCGGGTGTTCCCGGTCACTTTCCAGATCTAGTATGTCGTTAACAACATAGGTTCCGGAGGCAACCATACAGAACGCGATAAATCCCACAATTGTAGCCGTTAAGTATTCGACGTTCGCTAGCTGATGACTGGCAAACAGGCTGACAAATAGCAACAGGTTTTTAACCCACTGATGTGGCCTGAGTAAAACCACTGCTGCCTTTATATCGAAGCTTTTATGTAGGGATTGCTCTGGCATAGCGTTAAACGCGCGGTTTTGCGATGACCAGAAACTGTTTGCCCAGCAGCCGCCATGCCAGCGGCAACTTTAAATACAGCCAAACAAAAAACAGCGGCGGGTTGCTGCCCTCTGACATGGTGTACGGCATAAACCTCGGGATACAGCGCACAATCTCAAAGCCCTGTAATTCAAGCACTTCGCACAGCGACCGCTCTGAAAGGGGTACATGATGGTCCCAAAAATCCCAGTACGCGCCCGGCACCAGCCGCACATTGGGACCCATGCAGATTAGCGTGCCATTATCGGCAATACAGCGTCGTGCCTCAGCAAGCGTTGCCTCAACTGCCGCTTTGTCGGGCAGGTGTTCAAGGAAATTACTGCTAAACACGGTGCCCACCGAGGCTGATTCCAGCGGCCAGCGCTCAGCGCAACTTTGATTTAGAAACTGAATATCGTCGGCCAATTTTAATTCGCTGTCGGGATTGAGGTCTATTGCGAATTTGCTGCCGGCGTGGATATTATTGATAAACTCGCCCCAGCCGCAGCCCACATCAATCACGGGCTTGCTCGCATCAATATACTGTTGAAAGAACTCGCTGGCTAATAGTTGCCATAGCTTATTGCGATACGATGCGGAGTCGTTAAAACGCGCGCGATACTGTTGTTGCAGCGCTTCCTTCTCATTTGTTAATTCCATATGCTCCAACTATTTTATTCTCCAATCAGCTTATGCTCTAAACGTTAGGTACTTGTGGCCAAAATAACTGGTCACCAGTGGGAAACAAATACCAGTGAAATGGGCCAGCGCGTAGGCGTTATCGTCTCGCACACTGACACCGATCAAGAAATCGGCCAAATAGATACTGACCAACCAGGTCTGCGCGAGTGCTACCATATTGACCGTGAAAAATAACAACATTTCCCGTAGCGCCGAATGGCGACTACGATGAAATACGAAAAATCGAGACAGCAAATAGCCAGTAGTCAGCCCGGTAACAAACGCCAGCACCACCGCGATCTCAAACGACCAGAACAAGCTGTACAGAAATCTGCTGCCGAAATTTATCGCGGCAGCAAAGCTACCAGCGACCAGAAACCTAACGAATTGGCTGTGTTGTGACACAATGGCTGGCTTCATTGCGCCGGGTTAACCTGCACCGATTTCGCCAGCGTCTTGCCCAGTTTGACACTTTCAGAAATTGAGCGATCTTCGGGATAGTAATACGAGGTGTCGGCAATCATAAGATTATCGATGCCGGGACTAATCGGCGGCAGCTGTAACAGAAACTGTGGCGGGCAGATAGGCTGCGCATAGCGGTAACGGCCGGCCTGTATTTTAATGATGTCATCGGCCTGCAGCTGTGGATTGATGCGCAGCAGATAACTTCGCACGCGCTCAATAAAATGAGCATCCGGTTGCTGAAAATCCGGGTGATCTCCCGGCATATAATAGGGCGCGTAAATAACATGTTCGTCGAGGGGGTTCAGGTTTGAGTATTCAACGAAACCGGGGATATCAATATCCTCATCGCTGATATTTAGCCAAAAATATTTGCTGAGTGGACGCCGCAGTTTCGCCAATACGCACACCACCGCGATGTTTTCCACACTGCGGTATTTGTTCAACACCGCTTCCGGCAAGTCGGGCACCATGTTGGCAACATAGGGTAGCGGTATGGTGGAAATGACGTTGTCGAAGCGTTCAGTGCCTGTCGCCGTCTCGACTTCGGTTGCACGATTGTTTTCAAGATGCACCTTGGTCACCGCACTGGAGAGGCGTATGTTGCCCCCCAACTCAGCAATTCTGCGTTCGATGGCCTCAAGAAAGGTATCCGACCCCCCTTCGAGATAACCCATCTGTTCCTGGAAGATGCTCTTGCGCGATGTGCCTACCCGCCGCAGGCGAGCCCAGATCCAGGCCGCTGAGAGGTTCGGCGTGTAGTGATGAAACTTCAGCTCGAACAGCGGTCGCCATAGAATATTGTAGGCGTTCTCGCCTATCCAGCGCTTTATCCAGCTGACCGCGTCAACTGAATCGAGGTCTTGCCACGACTTTCTTTTAGTGGCGATAAACGCCATCAGGCCGTACCTGATTTTTGCAATCAGCCCGAGGCCGTTAAATTTTAATAGCGATATCGGGTCGCCCCAATCGTGTAGTTTGTTCTTATAAAAATACCCCATTTTTGTCGGCGTCCATTGCAGCGTGTCGGCAATACGCAGTTCGGCCAACAGCTCAAACAAAGGATCGTCAGATTTGCAAATAAAATGGTAGTAGCGCTCGATCTTGAGGCCATCAAACAGGAACGAAGCCGTCATACCGCCGACAACCTTATCGGCCTCGAAGATTGTGACTTCGTGACCGTCCTTGAGCAGCTGCAGGCCGGCGGCCAACCCCATTGGTCCTGCACCTATTACGGCAATCTTTGCCATTGCTAAAACTCAAGTGCGACGCGGCTGTACGTCGGGTCGGTGAAGGTAATGTTTAAGGCCTCACTTAGCGGCGTGTGGGTGACGTTGAAAATGCCCTCCCAATCGATTTCTTCAAAAATATCGTCGGCTGAGAGCGCCTCAAGCTGCGACACGGTGAACGGTGGGTCGCGGTCAACAAGGGCATAGATGCGCAGCAATACGCCAAATAATCGAAAGGGGATTTTTACAATCGTGGTACGGCTGGCGATGGCCTGCTTGATCATGCGGATCATATCAATATAGTAAACGCGCTCCTTGCCAGTAATATTAAACGCCTCGCGGTGGCGCGGCTGCTCGATACAGCTTTGGATAATGGCACAGAAATCGCCAACATAGAGAGGCTGACGTAAAAACTTACCGTCGCCTGGAATAGGGAATAGCGGCGTCTTGCGCATAAATCGCGACAGCCATCCCAGATGCTTGCGATCAAACCAGCCAAACATGAGGGTCGGTCGTAATATGCAGTGGTCGTGACCGCTTTCGGCGATCATTTCCTCTTGCTCGGTTTTCGACTGCACGTAAAGATCGCTGGCGACGGAATTAATAACGGAAGAGCTGACGTGTACTATTGAACAATTGGGGTTCGCCGCCAGGCAGTCGAGCATATTGCGCGTGGCCACTACGTTATTATTATGAAATTCGCCGACGTCCAACCCGCCTATCTGCGCGTGCAGGCAAACGACGACGTCTGCCTTCGCCAGCCACTCGTGATAGAAGCCGGGCTCTGCCAGGTCGACCTGCAGAGTTTCTACATCAGGATACTGCTCGCGCAGAATAGCGATATTTTTGGCATGCTTGTCGATCACTCGCACGTTGGTATAACCACTTTGCTGTAACGTGATTACCAGATTATGCCCGACCAGCCCGGCACCGCCGGTAATAACGATTTTTTTTTGCATGGCTACCATTAATCTATTTCGTTAGTTCGTGCAACGGTCTGGAGCTGAGTTTGCGTTTCAGGCCACGCTGCCACTCCAGCGGTATTAAGCGCGCGCAGTGACGTGCAATGGGTAACGCGCGCAATTTCATCAACACACCCAGCGCGCTCTCTTTTCTGCCGTTGGCCGCCGACTGTGCGGGGTCATGCCGCAGCAACCAGTCGATCTCAGCAATAGTAAACGGCTGTTCGGCTTCGGCTTGCGGCGGGTTAATCGGCGCGGAATAACTTTCTTCGTAAAAACGGTAAGCCGGCTGGTCAACGCCTGTCTCATCCTGCCGCCATGCGTAGTTACGCCCCGCATAGCGAGCTATATCCAGTTCAAGAAACTGCGCCAGCTCGTCGAGCCAGGTCGCTACGTTGTCGAACACCGGGAACACGTGACTAAAAGGCCGCCCTTCGAGACGCTCCGCAAAGGCGCCGAGATCCGGGGCGATCACAGGCAAGCCGGCCCGCAGACAAGCGCTTAAGGTATAGCTATAGGTTTCCGGCCACTGGCAGGGGAACCAGACGCAGTGGGGGTTTATCTCATGCAGCAAGCCTTCGAGTTGGTCTTCCTGATAAGGCCCATGAGTAATAACCGCTGAGCTCAATGGCCGATAGGCGTAACCGATAAGATGAAATTCGATGGGCAAGTTTTGACTGGCCGCTAATTTGGCGACGCCTTCTAATATATCGGCACCCTTTTCCAAACCCAGCGCGCCCAGCACTGCGACGCGCAGTTTTTCACCTTGTTGCAACGCGGGGATAGTCACTACCGAGTCACGCTGACCCTGCCAGGTGGGATGGTAAGCAAGCTGATAATCAACATCAGGAAAATACCTGGCATATAGTTCGGCAGTGAAGCGGCTTGGCGTAATCACACGTTCGGCGCCTGCCAGTATAGTGCCGGCGTATTGTTGCCACTGCTCGGGTGACATACTTAATGGCACCGGATAACGCTGCTCGCTATCGCCTTCAAGCGCATCACCCGGCGGTTGATAGCGGCCGGTCTTATCGGTTAGCGTGGGATTGCCATTGATAAAGAAATAGTCGTGCAAGGTAATATCGTATGGCAAGGCCAGCGTGTCTAACAATGACTTTATCGACGCTTCGATACCCATCATGTGCTGTATATGCAGACGCGCGACGCCAATCTGACGACACGTTTTGGCAAGCGACTGCACGCCCCCCGACAAATCAAAATACAGTCGCAGCCCCTGCCACGGCAAGCGCATTTCTAACAGCCGATCGGTCACCGGCCGCATTACTATAAATTGCAGTTGATCTTTCAGATATTGCTGCAAATCGGCAACGTAGCGTTCAGTGCCGCCGCCGAGGTTATGCGTTAGTATCAGCACAACCGGCTTATCGGTCGCCGACAGCATCGCTAGTGCCGCCTGCACGCGATACGACTTAGCCGGATCTTTATTGATATAGTCGTGTACCAGCGCATGATAGTCAGGGTAGCGCTCATCAAGCACGCGCATGGCGTGGGCAACGCGGGTCATCTTTTCTGCGCCGAAGCTTACGCCCCCCACGTGCAACACAAACACATCGCTGCAGTGAACGTTACGCCAGCCTTGCGCCGCCGCACGCCGGCAGAAATCGTTTTCTTCGCCGTAGCCACGCGCAAATGTGGCGGCGTCGAAATCGCCCAATTGCGCCAGCGCGCTGCGACGGATGAACATGCAAAAGCCAATCGCCGTGGGAATGTCGATGGCGGCCGGGGTGACCTGTTGTGCAAATAGCGCATCCAGCTGCGTCGTTGTCCACCCACCTGGTAAAGTATTTTCTTTACAGATTTCCGGGAAGCTGCAAATTTCGGCGTTGTTGGAAAAAGGCGTAACAGTGGCAATGTGCGGGTCAGACTGCGCGCAGGTGAGCATACGGTCGAGCCAATCGTTGGCGACAACGGTGTCGCTATTCAGCAGCAGTACATCCCTCTCCGAGTGCAGACACATGCCGCGATTGACGGTCTGCACGAAGCCGAGATTTTCAGTATTTTCAAGGAAGGTAAAGCCACGCTGCTGTTGCAAAGCTTGCAGGTGGTCATACAGTTTGGGGTCGGGGCCGCAATCCCAGATAACGACCAGCTCAAATACCTGATTATTGGTGGCGGCGAATACGCTTTCGAGACAGGCAGCGACCGAGGCCAGGCCGTCGTACACCGGTACGATAACGTCAATGGGAGGACTGCCGGCGCTCATGACTGCGACCGCCGCAGTCGCCGCCAGCCACGCCTGAACCACATGCTTTCGTAGCCGGCGATGCGATTATTCAGGTCATCTGCCTGTGCAGTTAGCAGTGCTAACTGATCGTCCCTCTGTGCGACAACTGACTGCGCGTGTTCAAGCTCAGCGCCGACTCTTGACAGCTCGTTATGTACTGCGGCTAATTGGCCATCCCTTTGTTGTACAATTGCCTGTGCGTTGGCGTGCAATTCACCAATTCTAACCAATTCGCCGTTAATAACCATTAGCTCTTCGGTGAGCACTCGCAGCGTAGCAAACGCTGCGGCACAGCGCGATGAAAGACTCGCATAGTTGTTTACAAGCTGCTCTCTCTCATTGCCTGGGAGCATCAACTTGCCATCGACCCAATGACACGCCAGCGATTGATACAGCCGCAGGGCGAATTCATGCAACTCGGGAATCAGCGCGAGTGCATCGCTGTGTGAGGGGGTTGACACACTGAAAGGCTTGCCTACTACCGCTGCAATACTGGAGTAATCCGGCTCATTCGCCGCTGCACCAGCGAGCATGCCTGCCATTAGCTGTATATTGTTTTCGGGATCATCGATAAAGGCTTTATATAGCACTGTGCTTGCCGAATTATTATTTTCCATTAGCTCCAATATGTCGAAAATATGCGCACACCACAGCAGCAAACTGTATGCTGGCGGCATTCTGTTGCGCCGTTGCAGTGATACCGCCACCTCTTCGGGCTGCCGGAGAATGTGCACCAGCTCTACGCCAAGGTCTGCTTGCCGAAATAATGGTGCCCAATGTGAATAGACGCGGCTCATTCTCGGGTCTTTTATCACTGCCACGCCAGCGCCTGCGTAATCCGCCCGCAAATGTGTCAGCGCTTCGCTGCGCCAGTTTTGCATCGCTTCGGTATTTGCAGCGGCGTTTGGTAAGCTTCGAAAATCGTACCAGCTGCTACCCAGCAATGAGAGCAATTGCTCATTCAGCGCGACGATGATAGCGTCTTCAAAAAAGCCATCTCTATTAATGGCTGCTGCAGGCGCTATGACCTGGCTCGCCATGCTTGCACCCAACAGATGAATACATTGGGTCAGCACCGATGTGCCACTGCGATGCATTCCGAGCACAACGATGACCCTGCCAGTCGATTGCTGCGACGATGCCATCTAATAGCCCTGGCTGATAGCGTTAGTAGCCATAATCTACTCGATAATCTTCGGTCCCTTTTAACACTGCTTCTACCTGCTCTTTCGTTAGCACTTTCTTGTATTTGTTTTTTTCGCGGTGTGTTTTAAATTTTTTCAGGTCGATCGAAGCGATGTCTTCGCCTACAAATTCGAGTATTTTTGGCACCCAAACGCCTGGTTCAGATGTAAAGCCTTCGTACGGCACATCCAAAATTCGCAGTTGGTCGATTTTTCTGAATTGGCGCAATATCATCGCGCTTTCGTTCCACGAGCTGATTGCGCCTAAAACATCATGCTTGCGCATCACGATACCCTCGACCAGGCTACTCACAACATTGAGCGGATGGCGGTGAATATGCACAAATTTGGCATCGGGATATGACTCGGCAAGCAGCAGAATACCATACACATTTTGCGGCGTTTTCTCGAACCAGCGACCCTCGGGGTTACCTCTGGCCGCGAGATATTCCCTACCGTACCAGTCCATCAACTTTTTGCGGCTGGAACAATGCTGCATGGTGTAGTGAAAGCCGAAATTATCGATGCCGTCCATTTCGCGGTGTTTGGTAAACAGCTTTGAACCCTTGTAGTGGCGGTAGTACATCTGCGTACCGAACGGATCGCCCCAACGAAAAATATGCGTCTCTTCCGGGCATTCAAGCCTTGGATGCAAACGTAACGCATCGCGTAGCATGGTGGTGCCCGAACGCGGCGCGCCCAGAATAAAGAATGGTTCGTTGCTCATTGAATTGCTTGGCTGATGAATAGCGTTAGACGGAGTTTGGACAGGAAAAACACGTGCAGGATTGCATTAGTCAATTGTACGAATATTCACCACGGATAACAATCGACGCAAACGCGACGACAGTCTACTCAACCGCACACAGCAGCGTGGCATAAAAACGCGTGCATTTTACTGGAAATTTGGGTTGTTCGCGTCATAGTTTTGGGTGAATAGCCTTAGAGGCCAGCGGATGCGAGAATCAACCGCATTATTACCATTACTTTCGCGAAGCATGGATAGAAAGTCAATGCCGAGGTTGTAGCTCAAATCAGTGAGAAACTGCTACCACCCATAGCCGTTGCACACTGCCGCCCACATATGCCCGGTTGTTTCGCGCTGGGTTGTATATTTCCTGACCAAAGCCGGCGTCAATCATCGTCCAATTCGATTTCACATCCCAATTTTCACCGAAGGTACTTGCAATGCTTTCCCGCGAACCATTGCCGCCGCGCTGAAGGTCCATGGACTCGAGTATATTACGCAGTTGATTCCATGAAATTTCAAGCTGGAATCTTTTCTTGTTAAAGGTGTCGGTTTGAGTGGGGCTGCCCCATGATGTCCAGATAGGCTTACCGGTATTTGGCGCGGTTGCTGTCTCGCCCGGCTGGCCAACAAAGCCGGCAACATACGGAATACCGCCTTGCGCCGCATCAGCACCTTCTATTTTGATAAATCCGCAGTAGACGCCTTTGCACAATGCTCTGCTATTAAATTCAAATTGGCACGGCATCGACGAACGATCGCAGGCGTTCTGTAAAAACACAATACGCGTATTTTGCTGCAGCTGGGTGCCAGCAGGCGCACTGGCGGATGCCACTTCATGGTCAACAACGACCGCAACGCGAACCTTGTCACCGCAATCGCTACCAACACATTCTGCCGACCACGGCTGCATGTGCCAGGGTGGCCTGATAGCGCCGTACATGCCGGAAATACCTTTGTTTGGCATGCTTAGTTTGGGATGAAAAAATGACGGCGAACTATCGTAGGGTTTCATGCCTGACCAGGACCGCATAGCGAAGCCCGCATCAGGCACTGCACCAAAATATGAAAAACCCTTCCAGTTCGAGTCAGGGCATTTGGGCGTGTAGTAGGTTGATAAGTACAACCCGGTTTGCCGCGTCGAGTCGGCATCTGGCAACCAGTTCTCAAAGCAGTCGTCCGTTTTGCAGTTTTTTACCTGTGGGCAAGTGCCCGGCGCAAACGGATCGGCAACGCCATTCACGCCAACACCAATCATCCCCTGCCCGTCTATGATTTCTTTCGAATTCCAGCTTTTCGTACCGATACCGTCGTTAGAGCCGCTGCCGTCATAGAAAAATTCTTCGTCAGAAACAGTCCACGCGGTAGCGTATGACACATTCATTAATAACACTGCGAAACAAAGTTTAACAGCACTTAAAAAAGCGTTTCTATTCATTGTCGTTTCATCCTTGAACGGCTAACGTTGATTCGTTATTACTGAGGTATCGGCGCGTGGTACGGCAAGTTGTCATACTCATCGCCGCTACCCACCACACGCATATCGTCTTGCTCGGCCAAAAAAGCTGTTAGCTGGTCACGCAAAACGCCCAGCATCGGCTGATGGGCAAGCTCGCCGGCAACGTTGTTTAGTTGGAAGGGGTCCAGCGGCAGAAAATATAGCTCTTCAGCCGGGCGCTTATCAGTCGCAAGATGCTTAAGTCGAACTACCTCCGCTGACTGCGCTGAGAGTAAAAAGCTTTTGCTCGGCGATTCGTTGTCAATATCTGAAAAGGTTGGAGGGTTGCCTGCCGGCCAGCCATCCGGGTCGAAATTTTTAATATACAAATAGTCGTCGGTATGCAGCGCTCGCACCGGATAGTTCTGCCCCTCAGGACGCGAAGACCAGATGTGCCGCTCGACGCCGGTAACGGTAAAGTTTCTGTTCGTATCAATTCTTTCAGACTGTGATGACTGCAACTGTTGGTTAAAACCAACACCGGTCATATTCTGTGGCACGGCAACGCTGGCCGCAGCTAACACGGTGGGGGCTATGTCGGCGAGATTAATGAAGTCAGTGACTTCACGCCCTGCGGCAATGCTTTTGGGCCACTGCACAACGAGCGGCACGTGCACGCCGAACTCATAGTTATTCGATTTAGCGCGAGCAAAGGGCATGCCGTTGTCTGACGTGACGATGACAATGGTGTTTTCCAGCTCACCGCGACGCTCGAGTTCTTCGAGCATGTATGCCAACTGTTGGTCGAACCATTCAATCTCATAGAGATAGTTAGCAATGTCTTTTTTGATGGCGGGTGCATCGGGCAGGAAATCGGGCACCACCACATCACGCCAGTCTATGTGGCTGACGCTGGCAGTATTTTGTGCATAAGGTCGATGCGGCTCCCATGAGGTAAACATAAAAGAGAACGGTTGACCTTCGGGTTTGGCAGAGAGAAAGGCTTTAAAATTGGCGCTGTAATCAATATTTGATATACCCTCTGGCGGCGTTAGCTTGATTTTATTAAACGCCGGACCCGCTGATATCGCCCCCTCTTCCTGAACCCCCGGCCCCCAGCCCTTGCCGGTATAGCCAATCTTGTAACCATTTTGTTGCAGCGTGCCCTGCAGACTCGGAAGCTCTGCACTGTATGACCCCCACAGCGTTGCCCCAGGCCCGGTTTGCCAGAAATGTCGGCCTGACATCAATGCTGACCTTGAGGCTGTACAAGTAGGTGCGGAAGAAAAAGCTTTAGAGAAATAAACTCCATCACGAGCAATTTGATCGAAAGCCGGCGTGCGCACGTTTGCATCACCTGCGAACGACGTATGCGCAAACGACTGATCATCAGAAACTACGATAAGAAAATTCGGCGACTGAAGATTAGCCGGCGCCGTGGGAGAGATTTGCGCTGCTGGTTTGGGGCTAGCTTGAGGAGATGACGCAGACGAACTTTGAGACCCGTCACACGAGCCCAAAAGCCAAATTACAACCAGCAACAAGCCGCTCAGCCTGATCCTTGGCATATGCCTGCACCCCTACAACTATATGATCCCTATGAATCTAGCGTAGTAAGTGGCTGCTTTTTTTCCAACAACAACAAGGTATTCCGATGAACGGCGAATGCGATTGTGACGGAGTGCTGATAGTGACTGAAAAGGTTTTGAAATATGTGGCGGGATCGAGAATTTTGA
>JBBKXJ010000418.1:0-6943 GCA_037969395.1 Pseudomonadales bacterium | reverse complement strand
AGCGCGCCGCTTAAGCAGCACTTTCTTATACATGCCACCAACACTGATGCTTGACTAAGCACCGGTGGGCAAAAACTCGCCAATTGGAACCCTAAACACCCAGTTCTTGAACCACGCCGAAATTTCCTATTGCAGATATACGTTAAGTAGCAGAGAATCGACACTTTGCTGACCACCTTTCACTGAAAAGCAAATGAACAGTAAGCCGTCGTGTTGGCATTGTCACATAACGTGCAACGCTACCCCTCCCCCGTGTGATTCAGGTTCGCCTAGCCTGCGTCATTTTCTTGACGCAGTACGCAACAACCTGACCCAAAGCGTATTATGTCATCGACGGGCGACCTCTCTGCTAGGTCGGCTTACCCCAGATGCGAAGTGATCCAGTGGTCTCAAAGCCGGCATTCAGGGCGATTTTTAGATTATCTCCACGTTCGTAGCCCACGACGGGAAGATCCTGGGTGAGTTCGGCGCAGAGCGTCGCCGCAGCCGGGAAGGCATCAGGTCCGAAGCAGTTGGATAGCCCTACGCAGTCTGAGTTCCGACGCTCAATCAACCGTACGCTATACAGTGTCGTCTCCTGTCTTTTGGAGTTCTATCACCTGACCGTCTGGAGCCAGGCGGCTGTGCGAGCCTTAGCTTTTAAATGGATCCGCATTGTGTACCGGTGCTGGAAAACAAGAACACTGTACAATGAAGCGGTATACCTTAAAGCCTTGGAGCGTAGAGGATCACCGTTAATTAAACAGCGTCCTTTGACCGAAACTACTTGACGGAATAGCTCAGGGAGTGAGGGCGACGTTCGCGAAATTTATCTCGCGTGTAACTTTCGCTCATCTGCTATTTTTCAATGGTCGCGATCTGAAGAATTAACTTGATCAGTTCCAAGCATATTACAATGATATTCGAGCACATTTATCTTTGGAGATGAAAACGCCATCGGTAATGGCTTGTAGTGAAGCGCCAGACGAAAAAGTTGTGTCGATCGATCATTGCCGCTGGAAAAAGCGCTGCAACGGTTTATATGAATTGCCGACAACGGCTTGAATTTAGCCATTCGCACTGAACAGGTAACGCCATGAGTCTACTTCCCAGGAAATTCTTCAGTCATAAGTTCTATGGTTCGCGCAAAGCGCTGACTGCAATAACAGCATGCAGCATTGGTTTGTGGCAGCTACCCACGCAAGCGCAGTTGGTTCTGGAGGAGGTTGTCGTTACGTCGCAGAAGCGTGAGCAAAGTCTGCAGGATGTGCCTCTCGCGGTTTCTGCATTTTCAGGGCAGGCATTGCAGGAGTCGGGCATTAAGGATGTGTTTGACTTGCAGGTCAATGCGCCGGGGTTATCGGTGAATCAAAACCAAAATGCGACAACATCATCCTTTGCTGTGCGTGGCATTGGCGGTGGCGGCAATAACTTTGGTATCGAGCCGTCGGTGGGTCTTTATGTAGACGGTATCTATCGAGCGCGGCAGAGTTCAATGATTAGTCAGCTGGTTGATATTGAGTCGGTCGAAATACTGCGTGGCCCACAGGGAACGCTATTCGGTCGTAATACCTTGTCCGGTGCCGTACATTTTAAAACAGCTAAACCAGATCATGACGGCTCTGCTTTCCTTGAAGCCAGTGCCGGCAATTATGGCTTACTTGACGTGAGTGGCGCGGCGTCCGTTAGCGTCATAGAAGATGTATTGGCTTTTAGATTGGTTGGTTTTTCCAGTGATCGTGATGGTTGGATCGACAATCTAACGACTGAAGAAACGGATGTAATATTTGATCGCGACCGATTTGGCTTTAGGGCACAGGCATTATGGACGCCAACGGATGAGCTCTCTATTCGACTCGTGGCCGACTATGGCGAAATTGATGAAATTTGCTGCGGCACGGGAACAATCACCGATAATCTGCGAGTCGATAAGCGATTTCCAGGTGACACACTTGGCACAGACTCAATCATTGAGCCTCGCGGGGGTACTTTCCTTTCTGAAGCCACACGCTTTGACAATGCCGTTGCCTACAGTCAGAATCCGGTATCTGAGAACCAAGACAAAGGCGCTTCAGTCGAGGCCAATTGGAGTCGCGGGGATTATACCTTCACATCTTTGTCCGGCTGGCGAAAATTCGATTCCTTCGACAAAATTGATGCCGATTTCACCGATCTTGATGCGCTGCTTGACGCCAATAACGCCGCACAAGAATCGTTCTCACAGGAGCTACGGGTTTCTTATGTAGGCGACAAGCTTAACTATGTAGCGGGCGCCTACTACTTTAGCCAGAATCTGGACAGCTCATCAACGCTGACTTTCGGCGCTGACACCGAAGCGCTCGCAGCCGTTTTTGCGCGATTCGTTCCACCGTCGGTTGCTGCGGTTGATCAATTCCCGCTAGGCGGTGACTTGTTCATCCCCGGCGATTCTGTGAATGACATTAATAATCAGGATCATGAGAGCTGGGCTCTATTCGGGCAATTCGATTATCAGCTGACTGATTCGCTGATCTTGACAGCTGGTTTGCGTTACTCTGATGAAGATAAAGTGCTGACAACCCTATACACTGAAGATGGAGTCAGTGGTGGATTTTTCTTACCGCAATTTCCGGCAGTGCAAACCCGGGATGATGTGAATGAACAGATTACGGACAGTCAGGTCACGGGCACCATTAAGTTATCCTGGTTTGCCACTGATGACATAATGGTCTATGCGTCATATGGCACGGGCTATAAGGCGGGTGGAACCAATACTGACCGCATAGACCCGGCGTTCGATCAAACCTTTGTAGCCGAAACCTCCGAGTCTTACGAACTCGGCATTAAGGCTGAATTCCCGGATCGGGCCATGCGCCTCAATGTGTCGCTCTATTACACGCCTGTCGATGACTTCCAGGTGGACACTTTTACCGGTTCCGGCTTTAACGTAGCTAATGCGGCAACGGTCATCACCAAAGGCGGTGAGGTTGAGTTAACCTGGCAAGCAGCAGAAAACACGACAGTAACGGCGTCATACGCCAAAACCATTGCTGACTTTGATGAATTCGAACAAGGCAATTGCTGGCAAATTACACCTTTCCGCCTTGGCGTTGAAGACCCGGGCGCCAGGTTTAACGTTGGCACTGCCGACAACGAAATTATTGTAGGTTCTGCTGATCCTCGAGTCACGGAGCAAGGCTTGAATCCATTGACGCCTTCCTTCTGCGATCGTTCCGGTGGCCGTCTGGGAGACAACCCGGAAGATTTCGTCTACCTGGGCGTACGTCAGGAGTTTACATTGCAAGATTCGGTGACTGGCTTTGTGTTGGGCGAGTACAGCTACTATGGCGATATGGTTTTGGATCAATCCAATGAGCCCTTTTCATCTCAGGATGCCTACGGGCTAGCGAACCTGCGCGCCGGACTTTATTTTGAGTCCGTTAATGCGGAGCTCACGTTTTGGGGCCGTAATATTTTCAATGAAGAGTACAGCGGCACGGCATTTCCCGGCGTTTTACAAGTCGGCAGACTTAACGCTTACAGTCGTGAGCCGAGAACATATGGCGTTACTATCCGCAAAGATTACTAATTCATATCAATTAGAAAACCGAAGCTTATGCATCATAATACGCTAGTTCGCAATCAACATTCCGTAGCGATTTCTTTTCGCGCTATGGCACGCAAAGATCTTTGCTTCTCTCCCCAAACTCACGGGCTTTATGCTGCCTCCAAGGTGATTGGCTTGACTATGCGATTTCTGTCGTGGCTATAACACTACCAGCCCGATTCTGCTGATTGCTGGACTTGCTGCGCGCCACGGTATTCCGCCCGGCCGCTTTGCCATGATAGAGCGCGTCGTCTGCTTCCTCCATGCATTCCTCAATCGTCATCCAGGACTGGTATTCGCTGACGCCGAAGGTCATTGTGACCCCCAGCTGCATGCCACCGTAGGTATAACGCTGCTGCTCGATTAAGACTCGGCACTTCTCCGCCAAATCTACCGCACCGTCCGTGTTGGTTTCCCGGAGAATGAACACAAATTCTTCACCGCCCCAACGCGCAAACATATCGGTCGCGCGCACATTTTTCGCCAAGTTAGCCGCGACCTCGCTCAACACAAAGTCACCGCAGGCATGACCAAACTCGTCGTTAAACATTTTGAAATGGTCTATGTCTGCGACGATCAGCGCAAACGGGCTGCCACTGCGCCGCGCCCATGCGATTTCACCTTCGGCGTGCTTCAGAAATGCCCGCCGATTCGCAACCTGGGTTAAAAGGTCAATGTGCGCCACGCGCTCCAATTGCTGATTTGCTTCGCGCAGTTCTTCAGTGCGTTGATTAACACTGCGTTCGAGGTTCTTCTGCAGGTCGGCAAGTTCGATCGTGCGCGTTTGCAAGGTTTTAACCAGCCGCGTGATGCGATCGCCCAGTGCTACCGGCATCGATAAAAAAAATGCAGCAAAACCTACCGGTAGTAAAGATGGCACGCGCATCAGGTACAGGTCACTGATAATATCGACCAACGACATCATCACAAGAATCAGGCTACCCGCCAGCATTTTGCGCGCGTCGGTATTGCCCAGCCGGGCATGCCAAACAATCAAAGCCATCAAACCCACTAAGGCCGGTAACACACACAGTTGCCAAATAGTTAACAGCTTAAAGTTAACGGTAAGCCCTGGCATAACAAAAACAGCTACGGCAAACACGATAAAAGAACATTGATACCAGCGCACGCCACGCCACAACTTTAACACTAATAGTCTCGCCGCGAATTCAATGGCCAGCGGTGCAAATAGGAAAATAACACCGAACTCGATTTTTTTCAGCATGGCGAAATCAAAAGGCAAGGTAAACTGCCATTGACTGGTCATAAAACTGTAAGCTGAAACCGCAATGGCAAACAGGCCAAACCACAGCATTTCCGTAAAAGCGCGATGGCGCGTATACAGATAACAGTGGTAACAGCCGAGCACCAGGTAAACGGCGCAGAGTACTAGCGCGAGCAACTGCGAATAAATGGACCGCCTTGTTAACTGCTCAACCGCACCGAGCAAAAATGGCCCATCATAAGGCCCCGCGTCCCACCCTGGTCCGGCTTGCTCCGTGCGCCAAACTCGTAACGCCAGTACCAATTCGCCCTGCTCGCTAATTGCCGAACGAGGGATATGAAATGTGCCGAACTCATCGTAGCGAATCTCCGCATTCGGCGGCAGGCCTCCCATTGCACCTACTAATTGTCCACCAGCATACAATTCGTACGCGCTTTGTACCTTTCCAAGCGTAACGGCGAGCCGCTGTAAAATCGCATCGTTGGCGCAATCCGTTGTACACAACTTGAGCGACAAGCGATACCAGGCAAAGCCTTTATAAGCTCCAAAACCCTGCAACCCCCAATCTTGTGGCACCCGTAAAGCGCGCCAGTCGCTGTCGTCAAACTGCGGTTGCGACCAGCTTGGGTCATCACCGGTGTGGAATTTCCACTTGCCGGCAATACTGACCGGTTCTTGCAGCGAAGAGAATTCCACGGTTTGACCTAAGCAGGGGCCGGTTATCACCAGGAGCAGGAAAAACGTGCGCGACTGCAGACCGCAACGTGCTGCACGCCTCTTTAGGATTATCGGGAAACCGAACCACGAAAGCGGCGTGGCCATCGCTAAGCCCTGAATTATTTGCTGCATGAATTTTGAACGATTTTTGCTGTCGCTCAAGCGTGAAGTGAGCCATTGAGTGTAGATTATGAATCGCTGTTTCGCCACTCATCGCATTGCTTGCTGGCAAGGTCTCTGGTCGTGGGCCAGCAGAGCAATTTCGGTGCCAGCATCACCAGCGCGAGCTGATCTGGAGTGCTGAAAACGATGGCCAGCTTTGGGCGAATGATATGAAGGCGCTTCTGCAGGGACTTAACCATGAGGTAACCCAGGCTGGCGGAGAACTCGATGCGCAGCGGCAAGAGGAGGTGCGCCACTGCTATCGCAAGATTCTGGCCGAAGGTGACGCGCACTGTCCGCCGCCGGACGAAAACTCAAGAAAACCTGGACAACGCGACCGATTGAAGCGAAGTAAATCGCGAAACTCACTGGAACGCTTGCGCAACTACGAAGACGATGTGCTGCGCTTCATGACCCGCCACGATATCCCCTACACCAACAACCGGGGGGAGAATGACCTGCGCATGACAAAAGTGCAGAAAAAAAGCTCTGGCTGCTTTCGTTCTTATGGCGGTGCCAAGATGTTTTGCCGTATTTGCGGGTACCTGTCGTCATTCCGCAAACAGGGGCTGTCAGCCACTGATGCGCTCAAACTTGTGCTGGAAGGTGAGACGCCAGAGGGGTTCCAGGCTGAATAGTTACAAAGTAATTATAATTTCTCTCACGAATCCGGCTCATAGGATGGCCAAATAAACCCTATAGGCTTTGACTTATTTGGTTCCATAGCGAGAATACGATCCAGCGCTTTGAACACTATCTCAAACTTTTCATCATACTCAGTTCTAAGTGATTCGATGGCGAGTTTCAGATCGCCATTCTCAGTAAAGAGTTGCCGCATTTCGACAAAAGCCCGCATGATTCCGACGTTGACCTCGATGGCCGTGTCGCTTTTCAACACACTAGAGAGCATCGCGATGCCCTGTGGTGTGCGGTTTCTTAATCGTGGTAACAAATCGCCCGCCACAGCCACCACGAAGGCATTGTCAAGTTGCTTAAATTGAACTGAAAAAGTCGCCGATTTAATCTCCTGCGTTATCAGCAGGCGCACGTCACCTCTTGCCATGTATGAAATGCGCGGGAACGAAACATCCGATAGTGATGCGCTTTCAATAGATGACGACCGACGTTGAATAAATTGTGAACTTGGCTAAATACGGAGAGAAATCGCTGCGTTTGTCCGGATGATTTGAATCGTCGCATTACTTGTTCTCGCTGTCGGGTGTGTTGATGCGAGCCTTCCGCACGATTATTGGCATAGCGATCTTGGCAGTGCA
>JBBKXJ010000417.1:0-5328 GCA_037969395.1 Pseudomonadales bacterium | reverse complement strand
TTTGGGAAACAGCAAAGTCCCCTATAAGGAGGCATGAATGAAATGTTTATTAAAGGTGCAACAATTTAGCTAAAGGAAAGAAACAGATTGCCGTTAACAAAGTGGAACCGATATCACACAAACCATGGAAGGGGCTATAACTATGCGCAACGCAATGCAACAATACCAAAACGTCAACAATCAGACGGTGGTTGCCGGTGCCGACCCGCATCGTCTTACCCAGCTTTTATTCGAAGGCGCTCTGCAGCGCATCGCCGAGGCGAAGGGGCATCAGCAGCGCGGTCAACACGGCAAGCTGGGAGAAGCGTTGGGCAAGGCGTTGGGAATTATCAGTGGCTTACAGGCAGCGCTGAATCGCGAAGCCGGTGGCGAGATTGCGGCTAACCTGTATGACCTTTACGACTATATGGCGCGTAGGCTGGTAAAAGTGCATGTTGATAAGACTGACGAAGCATTGGTCGAAGTGGCGGCATTGTTAACTGAGATTAAAACGGCATGGGACGGCATCAGGACGGAATACACGAGTTCAGCAGCTTAAAAAACAGCCTAACGATTCCCTTAAGGCTTGTTGACGGGGTGCGGATCACTCCAGGTTTATCCGAATTTTGGCGCTCCCCTGGCGTGCAAATTTGAAATAACCGACTAACATTGTAAACAACGTCACAACTATTTGACTGCAAACGAGTTAGCGGGTTAACTATAGCGGTACAGCTTTTGCTTAAGCGTGTAGATAAGACGTGTTTGGCGTCAACACTTTGACGCATTGAGCGTTACGCCAGCATGGCCCTCGATTAGTTCTGCCGGCGTGTATAAATAAAGCAACATCGAGACAGGGGAAGGCGGTGCGCAGTAGTAAATGGCAAGACCATGAAGTTCTTATTATTGACAATAATGCAGAGCGTCGACACGACATTCTGGTCATTTTGGAGTTTCTTGGAGAGAAAGCGCGGCAACTCACCGCTGAAGAATGGGCCCATTCGCAGCAGCAATTACTCGACGAAAGCCAGAAAGGCAGCCACCCGCATGTACTAATCGTTGGCGAGCTTCCGCAAGGGTTGCCGCTGGAGAAATTGCTTGCCTATGTACACTCGGTGAACAACGCCGTGCCGGTACTGTTAATAGGTGACGATCGGTTGCCGCAGGAACTTGACCCGGAGCTGGCTCGCCACGTTATCTCGCAACTGGAATTTCCGCCAAGCTATAACAAATTACTCGACGACTTGCACCGTGCGCAAACTTTCTATGAACAGTTCCGCGAACGCAGAGACCGCGGCAAGCAGCGCGATATTGAGCTGTTTCGCAGCCTTGTAGGCACCAGTCGCTCGATTGGCAGCGTACGCAAGCTGATGACGCAGGTATCTGACTCCGACGTGACCGTGCTAATTACCGGGGCTTCCGGCACCGGTAAAGAAGTCGTTGCGCGCAATTTGCACTATCATTCCAGGCGTCGTGAAAAGCCGTTTGTGCCGGTCAATTGCGGTGCCATACCGGCGGAGCTGCTCGAAAGCGAACTGTTTGGGCATGAGAAAGGCGCATTCACCGGCGCCATCAGCGATCGCGCCGGCCGCTTTGAATTAGCTCAGGGCGGCACCCTGTTTCTCGACGAAATCGGCGATATGCCGCTTAACATGCAAGTAAAAATACTGCGTGTATTGCAGGAGAAGACCTTCGAGCGGGTGGGCGGCAACAAGTCGATCAACACCGACGTGCGCATTATCGCTGCCACCCATAAAAACCTCGAAGCGATGATAGAGGAGGGCAGTTTCAGAGAAGACTTGTACTACCGGCTGAATGTTTTCCCCATTGAAATGCCGTCGCTACGCGAGCGGTCGGAAGACATTCCGCTGCTCATCAACGAATTGGTAGCGCGCCTTGAGCATGAGAAACGCGGTTCCATTCGGTTTAACTCGGCCGCTATTTTATCGCTGTGCCAACACGACTGGGCCGGCAACGTGCGCGAGCTTGCAAACCTGGTGGAGCGCATGGCGATTTTGCATCCGTATAGCGTGGTCGGTGTGCAGGATTTGCCGAAGAAATTTCGCCACATTGATGTCGCTGACGAAGATTTCGGACAATTGCTTGACGACGAAGCAGAGCCCTCCGCGAGTGGCGCGACCAGGCCTGTCGATGTTGCCGCTATGGGCTTGCCCGCCGTGTTACCGCTTGAGGGCATGGACCTCAAAGATTACATGACGACGCTGGAGTCCAGCCTGATTCAGCAGGCGCTGGATGACAGCCGTGGTGTGGTCGCCCGTGCTGCAGAACGGCTGCACATCCGGCGAACTACGCTGGTAGAGAAAATGCGCAAATACGGCCTCCATCGCGAGAGTGCGACAAAAGTTTGACGGCCGCCAGTCAGCGGCCTTGAGCCGCTGTAGAAAAATCACGTAACTGCTTGTTATTAATAACTATAAATAATTCTGGCTTAGTCATTGCATAGCCCTGCTAAATAGCGAAAAAATTGCGGCCGGGCGTCAGCGCGAGCCAGCGATATTTAGCTGCATTATTTTAGCAGTCGTGGTGAAAAAAAAATGGAATTGGCACAGACCCTGGCGCCCGCCGAACAACTGAGACAAACAATGACTTTGGTCGAACCCGGCACGCAGGCAGAACTGCGTGCGGCATTCGATTTGTTCAGTGAGATGGCCGACAGCTTGACCGACTCCTACGCTGGCTTGCAGGCCGAGGTGCAGCAGCTGCGCAGCGAACTACTCGCTGCCGAAGCACAGAAAGACGTGGCACAAACGCAAACCCTGCGCGCCACTCGGCGGCTTGAAAATCTGCTGCAAAATTTGCCGGGTGGTGTGGTGCTGCTTGACCAACGAGGGTTAGTGCAGGACTGCAACCCCGCCGCTATCGATTTGCTCGGCGAGCCGTTACGCAGTCAGTCATGGCTCAGCGTGATCGACCGCTCGTTTGCTCCGCGCGGTGACGACGGCCACGAAATCAGCCTGTGCGATGGTCGCCGCATCAGTCTCGCGACCCGTTCGTTAGCGGGCGAGCCGGGCCAATTGATTCTGTTGACCGATCAAACGGAAACCCGGCAGTTGCAAGACCAGGTACATCACAACGAACGTTTGACCGCGATGGGTAAAATGATGGCGGCGCTGGCGCATCAACTGCGCACGCCGTTGGCTTCGGCCACGCTGTACAGTTCGCATTTGCAGAAGCCCACGCTCGACCCGGCAACGCAACAGCGGTTTGCGCGTAAAGTTTCCATTCAGCTGCACGCCATCGAACAGCAAATTCGCGACATGCTTATTTTCGCGCGCAGCGATATTCAATTGACCCAGCGCGTAAGCATAGCTCACCTGTTAGACCGGTTAGAGGAGTCGATGACGCTAACCATCGAGCAGGCCAACGCCAGCTATAGCCTTCACTGCGATGCCTACGCCGCAGAAATATTCTGTCATAGCGAAGTGCTGGTAGGGGCGTTGCTTAATTTGGTAGTCAATGCCGTACAGGCAGTCGAGGAGGCGGCTTGCATCGATATTCGAGTAAGCAGCACAGATGCTACGGTAAAGATTGTTATCAGCGATAAGGGACCGGGCTTTAGCCAGCAGGTGAAGCACGCACTGCAGCAGCCGTTCTTCTCCACCAAACCGCAGGGTACGGGTTTGGGGTTAGCGGTAGTACGATCAGTAGTGGAGGCGCATCACGGCAGCTTCAATATTGATTCAGAACCGGGCCAGGGCACCTGGGCCACGGTAGATTTGCCGCACGCCACAGCGACTAAGGGAGCATAAGACAGCAATGCAACAAGCAAACGCCAGCGTAAAAGTATTAGTGGTCGAAGACGATAAAAGTTTGCGCGAAGCAGTGTGCGATACCCTGCAGTTGGCAGGATTCGAAAGTCACGCCGCAACTCACGCCGAGCAAGCGATTGAGCTA
Organism: Pseudomonadales bacterium; assembly: GCA_037969395.1. GTDB lineage: Bacteria > Pseudomonadota > Gammaproteobacteria > Pseudomonadales > JAUIET01 > JBBKXJ01. Next base: position 1,437 of record JBBKXJ010000417.1, on the reverse strand, counting down.
TTGAAAACCACAGCACCCGATATGATCGTCTCTGACGTTAATATGCCGGGCATGGATGGCCTGCAATTGCTCAAACACTGTCGCCGTCATTATCCCAATATACCGTTTTTACTGGTTACCGCCTTCGGCAGCATCAGTAAGTCGGTCGAAGCCATGCGCTGTGGCGCGGTCGACTATCTGGTGAAACCGTTCGAGCCGGATGTGCTGATTCAGCTGGTGCACAAACATGCGCTGGCAATGTCTGACGACAACGACCAGCCGGTAGCAGCGGCGGCTTCCAGTCAACAATTACTGGAGCTGGCCAGCCGCGTTGCTGTCACCGATGCCACCGTATTCGTCAGCGGCGAAAGCGGCACTGGTAAAGAAGTGCTGGCGCGCTACATACACAATCAGTCGCCGCGTGCCAATGGTCCGTTTGTGGCATTAAATTGTGCCGCTATTCCCGAAAGCATGCTCGAGTCGATTTTATTCGGCCACGAAAAAGGGGCGTTCACCGGCGCTCATCAAAGTGTCGCCGGCAAGTTTGAACAGGCTAACGGCGGCACACTGCTGCTCGATGAAATTTCGGAGATGGAACTTGGCCTGCAAGCCAAGCTGCTGCGCGTATTGCAGGAGCGCGAGGTCGAACGCGTCGGCGGCAAGAAAGTGATTCCTCTGGATGTACGCATTCTCGCCACCAGCAACCGCGACATGCAGCAAACCGTCGCCGCCGGAGAGTTCCGTGAAGATCTGTTCTACCGCCTGAACGTATTCCCGCTGCACTGGCTGCCACTGCGCGAGCGGGTTGACGATATCGTACCGCTGGCACAGCGTCTGCTTGATGCGCACAGCGTCAAGATGGGACGCGCCAACGCTGACCTGGATGATAGCGCACAGCAACTGCTAAGCAATTATTCATGGCCGGGCAATATTCGTGAGCTGGATAATGTCATGCAGCGCGCGCTTATTCTGCAGCCTGGCAACGTGATTGGCTGTAGCGATCTGTGCATGGACGGTGAAGCGTCGGCCGCACAGCGGCCAGCGTCAAGCCGTGGCGAACATGCAGTGCATCAGCTACAGCAAGCAGCGCAGGGAGCAGCGAATGATCTCGGCCAGGACCTGCAAAACCGTGAATTTCAGCTAATTTTTGATACGCTTAGAGATCAGCGCGGCAATCGCACTTTCACAGCGAAACAGCTGGGTATCAGTGCACGCACGCTGCGTTACAAGCTGGCAAAAATGCGCGACCACGGTATTAACGTCGACGACGCGCAGTTTGCCTGACAGGCGCCGCCAGAATTAATTCACGTCTTAAGCAACGGTCACGAAATAACTTGACGTTCTTGCTTGTCTTTTCGCCCGCCTTCTTCGTCCCCTCGAGGGCCTACTTTTGGTGCGGTAACAGTTACATAGTTCGACTATGCGCCTGTTACCGCGCCTCGAAGACGAACGACCCTT
>JBBKXJ010000416.1:0-3247 GCA_037969395.1 Pseudomonadales bacterium | reverse complement strand
CAGTCGCTGCTGATTCTGCAGACACTACGCAGAGTAATACCACTGCAGACGCCACTCCGCGCCATTCTTTCATTGCTTGAAAACTTGTCATCACTATCTCCTGTATACCTATAAAAGTTTGGACGCTCATCGTGAATCAGTAGTCGATTAACAACGCTCTGTGCGTTCTTTAATCAGTACCACCAAATTGTTTGACGAAGCGTCCTGCATCGGTCCCAGTTGCGACCGGGCGTTATAGTGGTAGGTGAGCGTTGTAGTGAGCGTGGTGGTAAACGTGGAAATTCAATATAAAAGCGTGGAAACGACGCGGATTTTATAAAGGGCACCTCTATTAATTGCTTGTGGCCTCTGGCGTCGATCCAGATTTCGTTTTACACATACGGGATACTCGGCTTGACGCCGCTGAGAAAGCCAAGCCCTGGTCTTGCAGTTAGCAAGCGCACGCTGTAACCATCGGTGTCGACGACAGTCATGACTTTGTACCCTCCTACATCAAGCGGTTTGCCGTTGGCCGCCATGCCGTGTTGGAGCGCGCATTCGAGGCCGGGGTCAAACGTTTCCGTGTCGGCCAAGCCGCGTGCAAGCAATACAACCCGGGATCAGGGAGATTATCACGACGTTAAAAGACGCGGGTAAGCTTGCAATATTGATTGTTTCAACCGCGTGTTCGATTGCCGCTTACGCCGATGGATTGTTCACGCTGGCCGATGAGAGTGGCTGCCTGCCATTGGGTGCTATGCAAGATTCGCAAGATAGCCTCGATGAGGTACTGGTCGATAGCGATGGTGATCTGAACTATACGCAATGCAGTAACCATCGCGCCGGGTCATGGGAGCGCCGGGCAGTGCCGCGAACTGGCGATGAATATTGAGTCTAAGCTGTGGGTAGCGGCTACGGCGGCACGGATCTGCGACTCGGTCAGCGGCACACTACGGCGCATTCCCTGCGCCGTGCCGAGATGTCTTGCTCCATTGAACTACCGAACAACGACCCGGAAGCGCAGGTTCACACCATCGTTCGCGTTCATACCAAGCAACACTTGTGTGGCTTGACCTGAAGCGTCATTGAAACGTCCCGTGCCGCCGGTTATGGCGCGCTTGGAAGGCACACCGACATCGATTAATTCATAACCGTCTGATACCAGGTTACGTGTAGAGCTGCGTTTGTTCTCCTCAAAACCCGGGTCTTTATAGAAGTCATAGTGCTGTGTAGTCATCACGACCGGGCCCGTTTTGGTGTCAAAACCGTCACCGATAAAATATCCTCGGCAGGTCCACTCACCAATGACCTTGTCCGGATATTCCGGGCTGCCATTCGGGTTAACACCGTGATCGCCTTGCAGCGTACCCTTGGGGTATATATACCCCTGGGTAATAAAGGCGTTACCGTAGGCAGGCAGTCCACTGGGTAACAGGGGCGCTTCATCAAAACTGAATTTCGCACCGGCTTCTGCAACATCGAACGTCAACACCTGCTTCTGCGAGTGGCGATACGATTTGTGCTCTGCCTGCTCGGCAAACGCGCTGGTTGCCAGCAATGCCAACGTGGTAAAGACGAGGGTGTGTATGTAATTTGTTTTCATGGTCGAGTATCCTTAAGTTGTTGTGAATGCGTGCTGTCCTGGCTCTTTATTGGAGACTAGTCAGCGTTTGTGTTGTAACAGGGGGCATCGTAGGGTCCGAGCGTTGGAGTCAACGTGGTATTGAGCGTAGAATTCAGGGTGGAAAGCGTGGAAAAAGCGTGGAAAAGCGCTGTGTCACAAAATGGCTAAGTTATTTATCCAAACGCTGGGCGAACTCTCCGTGGCGCGTGACGGAGAGTTGCAGTCGTTGCCCGCGTCGAAAAAAACCCGTGCATTGCTGGCGTATCTGGCGTTAACCGCGCGGCCACAGCGCCGTAATCGCCTGTGCGAAATGTTCTGGGAAGTGCCGGATGATCCACGTGGCGCCCTGCGTTGGTCGTTAAGTAAGCTACGACCGGTGGTTAACGACGAAGACAGCAAGCGGCTGGCCGCCGACAGGGAGCGCGTATCGTTTCGGGACAACAGTGACGTGGTGATAGACATTCATCACACCGCCCAGCATCTGAAGAACCCGAATCTAACAGTAGCGGAACTGCAAGGTATCGCCGTCAAGCTGCGGCAGCCATTACTCGATGGTATTGACCTGCCAAATCAGGAACTGTTTCAGCAGTGGCTTACCGCCGAACGGCAGGAAACAAACAAGCTTGCCGCCAGCATTGCCCAGCGACTCGCCACGTATCCTGGTCTGTCGCCTGATCAAACGCTGCCCTGGAGCAGAGCGTGGCTTGACGCCGACCCTTTTTCCACCAAAGCCGCCGCGCGGCTGCTCACCCAGCTTCGGCAGCTGGGTAAGGATATCGAAGCCGCGACGCTAACCAGCGAGTTAGACGCACGCTTTCGCAATGCGGGGATAGATTGGCGCGCCAAAGTTGCTAACATGCCGCACGATGATCAACCGCAAGCCGCTGATGCATCCGTTACGCGGCAATTGCTCGAGCGCCAGACGATCCTGTTTTGTTCCGCGGCCGACGATGTACGCATCGCTTACGGATGCGTTGGGGAGGGACCGCCACTCGTCAAGGCCGCCAACTGGCTTAGCCATCTGGAGCTGGACTGGGATGCACCGATCTGGAGTCCCTTGTTCAGACAGCTTGCGCAAGAACATATGTTCGTTCGCTACGATGAGCGTGGCAATGGCTTGTCGGATTGGGACGTGCGTGATATCGCTTTCGATGCGTTCGTGACCGATCTGGAAACCGTTGTCGACGCCCTGGAGCTTGATAAATTTGCTTTGCTGGGCATCTCCCAGGGCGCCTCCGTGTCGATTGAATATGCGGTGCGTCATCCCGAAAAAGTGACGCACCTTATTCTATTCGGCGCCTATGCCGCCGGATGGCGAATCGACGCTAGCCCGGAGATCATCAAGGAGCGAGAGGCAGTTATCACGTTAACTGAGACCGGCTGGGGGCAGGACAACCCGGCCTATCGGCAAATCTTTTCTTCTACCTTTATGCCCAGCGCCTCGCCCGAGGAGCTGAGCTGGTTCAATGAGTTTCAGCGTCGTACAACTTCGCCGGAGAATGCCGCGCGCTTCCTCACTGCATTTGGCGACATCGACGTTCGACAACGGCTTGCCAACGTAACGGCGCCAACCCTTGTGATGCACTCCAGGGATGATCAGCGCATACCGCTTGATATCGGCCGCGATATTGCCGCGTCAATTCC
>JBBKXJ010000415.1:0-5585 GCA_037969395.1 Pseudomonadales bacterium | reverse complement strand
TGCATACCGACGCGTGGCCCAGCCCAGGCTTGCTTCGCCCCGGCCGCCTTGAAGATGTGTAAGCCCTCGGCGACGCCAGCGTCGCACATGGCAATCGTCTCAGCACCAATATTGTGTGTGGTCCGCGCCAGCGGCACGCCGAATTTGTCTTTTTGCTGGCTCAGTTGAACGCGATTTTCAGCCACAGCCAGATCTTCACCAACGAAATTCATAACGCCAAAATGCTTCGCGGCATTTTGCAGAAAGGGTTGCAGTGCGGCGCCGTAAATATCCGGACGGCTGTTGGCTATTCCTAACAAGTCGTTAGGCTTGGCCGCATTGGCGATCAACCACTGGTAAGATCCAAAAGCCCCTTTAGTGGAGGTCTTGTTGTCATAGTGATCATGGCAAATTAGCTGGCCACCAGTTGGGCCTAAATACGGGTGTGTCTGTTCCGCGAACAAGCCATAAACAGCCTGGGCCGGGTGGGTCATGAGGTAGCGACCCACCAGGTCGTTGCTATTAGACAGGCCGCGCTGGTGCTTGTCGCTGCGCGACGCCAGCAATAGCCGCGCGCTCTGAACGACAAATGCGGCCAGTACAATAGTGTCGGCGTAGACTATTTGCTGGCTGCCCTCGGCGTCGACATACTCTACGCCGATCACGCGACGCCCCTGCTTGTCGTGCAATACACGCGTTACCGTGGCATCGTTGCGAATTTCAGCGCCCGCTTTAAACGCCTGCGGCAGATAGGTTACAAGCGGGTTAGCGAGTGCGCCGATCGGGCAACCCGCATCACACCAGCCATCGAATTGACAGGCCGGGCGACCATGATACATAGTACTATTCACCGCCAGCGGAATCGGTGCGGTGCTTAAACCGAGCTTGTCAAAGCCTTTGGCAATGATCTTACCCTGCGCGAACACCGGCAACGCGGGCATGGGGTAAGGGGCACCCTCAGGCCGCCATTTCTCAGCGCGGGCATCGCCGCTGATGCCAACTTCTTTTTGTATGCGATCGTACCAGGGACGCATCTCCGCATAGTCGATAGGCCAGTCCAGGCCTCTGCCGTGCGAAGAGTGCAGCGTAAAATCGTTGGCATGCAGCCGTGGCCAAACAGCATACTGGTGTAGCGCGCTGCCGCCGGTACCAAATCCCGCATTGAAATTATGGCCAATCTTCAGGTTGCCCTCTTCCTCTACATGCGCCCCACCCCACTTCAGCTTGCGTGCCCAAATCTGCGAACTGGTCAGGTCGCTGAGCTTGCGCTCAGGGCCAGCTTCCAGCAGCAACACTCGCCTGTCGGCCTCGGCGGCTTTCGCGGCGACGACACTGCCAGCCGCACCCGCGCCTATGATCAATACGTCGACCTTGTCTCTGGCTGCTATCCGCTGCATACCGCTACCACTTCTCAAGCGGGGAGATATGCGCGCTGTACGGCATGTCTATGCGTTCAAATCCTTGCACCGTCCCGTACACCACATCGGTGGCATCTGCGCGCAGTACAAAGAAGAAGAAAGAAGCCGGCGCGCCGCTCCAGTCGGGTGTTTTGTCTTGCGCAATGGCATCGGTCAGCGCGCCAAGCTGTTCAGCATCCAGTGCAGACCAGGCTTTTTTATAGCTAGCCTGCGCCAATTTGGCTGAATTACTTAATCCGCTCTGATAAAAGCTTGCATAAGGGGGCGGCACGCCGAGGTACTTCAAGATCAGCAAACTGTCTGCAGGAGCAGCCGCGAGTTGTTTGTCTATATAGTGTGCTATTCCGGCTTCGCGGGCGCCCGGTACGATAGATTCGGCCAGCGCTTGTAATGTTGCAGCCCCAGCGGCCGTCAGCACTTGCATAGGCAGTTGAGCCGCAAATGCTTCGGCGGGCGACAATAGCAGGGCTTTGCCTGCAACCAGAAACGGCAGCGCTACCCCCGACGATTTTATAAACCGGCGTCTCGAATTATCCATCAGAAGTCGCGCCGCAGTCCTATCGTGTAGGTACGCGGCGCTCGGTACGACACTTCATTGCAGCCGCACAGCGTCGCCAGATCGAAGCCCTGAATACCCGCGCGTTCGTCGGTGACATTGCGTGCGGCCAGGGTTGTGGTCCACTTCTCGTTGGCACTTTGCCAGCTGAGCTGGGTATTTACCATCACGTAGCTATCGAATTTGTCGGCATCGAAGTTGCGCAGATTATAATAATACTCATCGGAATAGCTGACATCTCCCTGAATAGCCAGCTTGCCCCCCAATGCCGGCCATGCATAGCGCACCAGCCCCATGGCTTGCAATTCCGGCGCGTAGGTCGGGTCTCTGTCCTGCGGCGCAATAGGCGAACCTATTCTCAGTGGCACGTCTTTTACGGTCGCGTCGAACCAGGAGAAATTAAGCAACATATCAAGGCCTTCGATTGGCGAGGTTTGCAGCTCAAGTTCTATGCCCTGGTTCTCGGCGTCGGCATTGACGACAACGCCGCTTACGCCGGTAAACAGAAAGGCCTGATAGTCTTTGTAGTCGTAATAAAAAGCGGTGCCGTTAAAGCGTGTTGTACCGCCGAACAGCGTCGCTTTAAAGCCGGTTTCGAACGAGGTTAGCACCTCCTCGTCGTAGGGTAAGGCGGTATCCGGAAACGGCAAACCACCGGGAATGGGCGCATTAAAGCTGCCTGCTTTCACGCCGCGGTTAATACCCGCGTATAACAACAGGTCATCGCTGGCGTGCCAGTCAAACTGCAATTTACCTGCCCACAGGGTATCGCTGGAATCATCCTTATAGGGTGCGGCGCGGCCGGGGAACAACACCTCACCGTCATGTATCGAGTTGTTCCCCGTAGACGCGTAGAAAGTTTGATTCATATTGACATCTTTTTCCTCCTGCATAATCCGAAGCCCGGCGATCAATGTCAGCCGTTCACTCAGATCGGTTTCCATCTGGCCGAACAGCGAGTAGGAATCCGTTTGCAGCGCGGCGTCAACGCCGATATCGACCCCGTTGGCACCCGCCGGCGGAAAGCCGCCAAACACCACCGGCAAACTGTTCAGCGGCGCTTTTAAGCCGTTATCTGATTCGCTGTCGATATTGAGATAATAGAACCCCGCCACCCAGCGCGAGTTTTCGGTCTCAATGTTCAAACGGAATTCCTGGGTAAAGCTGCTGGCATCGACGCCAGCATAATTCGCTAACTGATTTACCGGTGCCGCGTCGACGTCGATAAACAGCAGTTTCTCGTAATCCTTGTAGTCGGTAATCGACGTGAAAATCAGCGCATCGTTGACTATCCATTCGTAGTTAGCGTTAATACCGGCGGTTTCGGTCTCGCCGTTGTCCTCGAAGGCGAAATCGCCGGAGAAGGTGAAGTCGTCACCGTCGGGATCAATATAGCCAAAGAAGTCGCCGCCCGCTACCGGCCTGCCGAATGGAGGGCCCAGAGTACCACTGTTGCCCTGGTCGGAGCCGCCGTCGCTGCCGTCGGCAGCAATGGTCGCCCGCGTTTCACCGGCGCCAGCATCTACCACATCAATTAATTCCCCGCCGGGGTCGAGCACGCCGACGGTAGCTTTGGATTGATAAGGGCCGGTTGCGACCTCGCTTTTCGCGTAATTTACCGCAAGGCTTAGCGACATTGCATTATTAAGCGCGAACAGTAACGAACCGCGGAATGCCCTGGTATCGTCATCGCCAAGATCGGCGCCCGCGCCTGGGCCGGGCGAATTGCTGGCTCCCGCCCCAACAGACGCTGCGCCAAAATCAGCCAGAGGATAGAGATTTTGCAGATAGCCGTCTTGTTTATTGAGCATTAACGCGACGCGCCCCGCGACTTGTGACGCCAACGGGCCGCCAACCGCAGCTTCGATGCGAACCTGGTTAGCATCGGCTTCTGTATCAAACTGGCCGTACATTACATCCACAAAACCATCGACCTCTTCCAGGTTCGGTCTGCGGCTGAGATAGTGCACCAGCCCGCCGGTGGCATTGCGCCCGAACAGCGTTCCCTGCGGCCCCTTTAGAATTTCCACCCGGTCAATATCAAAAACGGCAAACGTCTGGCCCTGGGCGATTGGAATATAACCGTCGTCGAGATACACCGCATTGGGCGCCTCAACGATATCGTTATAATCGTTCTGGGTGACACCGCGAATCGTGAACTGGGTGTTCTGACCCGCCAGATTACCGCTAATATGCACGCCCGGACTAAAGGCAGCGATATCGAAACTCTCAGTCACACCTAATGTGCTCAGTTGATCGCCGGTAAAAGCCGTGACAGCGATGCCTACATCTTGCAAGCTCTGCTCGCGCTTTTGCGCGGTCACTATCGTCTCTTCCAGAATCTCCGCTTGGGATATGCCAGCTGACAGCATGACTGAGGCGGCAATAGCCGCCGGCAGAGACTTGCCTCTGAAAGTGGACCCTCTGGCTTGTGTTTTACTATGCGAAATAGACACTGCGATTTACTCCTGTTGCTTGTTTGACATTATTTTTAAGGGCGTCTCGGCATGGTTGCTTACGAGAGCAACGTGGCGTTAAACGGGTTCGCGCAAGCCTTTTTTCTCCAATCGTGGCAGCACCTCGTCGCGAAAATAGGGGAACTCCTCTGCATAGTCAACAAATGCCAGCGTGGTGCCGGCCAATCCGGTGGCGCTTAGTTTTTCCAGCTCATCGGCAATATGATCAGGTGTGCCCACTAACGGATAGCCGCCATGGCCCGCTGCAAAACGGTCGCGGAAATTCGCCAACGCCTCGGGCGTGAATGATTGAGCGTGCATACCTTGCAATTTCATCAAATAATCGACGGCCTCCCAATCGGCATTTTGGTTGGCGTAATAGTCGAGATAGTCTTCCGCTTCCTGCTGCGTTGGGCGGCATACGACCGTGCAAAAGGTGAAAACGCCAACATCGCGGCCAACCGCTGCGGCTTTGTCACGCACATCTGCCACCGTGGCAGCGGCCTGCTCTAAATCGAATACCGGAGTAAATAAAAAGTCGGCATTACGCATGGCGAACTGACGACCCTCGACCGACGCCGCTGCATTGAGGATAGGAACATGCTTTTGCACCGGCCGGGGGTTACCGTAAATACCTTTGCCATTAAAGTATTCACCGTTCCAGTCGAAGGCGTTGTCATCGGTCCAGATTTTTTTAACCAGGTCATACCACTCCTGGGCGCGGGCGTAACGTTCCGGGTGCGATTCGGGCAATTCAACGCCGAAGGCATCGTATTCGGGTTTGTTCCAGCCAGCGACTACGTTCAATCCAACCCTTCCAGCGCCGATTTGGTCGATGGTAGCCAGTTGTTTTGCGCTCACGATGGGATGGTTGAACGCAGTGTGAACGGTCGCAAACACCTGAATATTATTAGAGTGTGCCAGCAAACCACCGGCCCAGGTTACGGTCTCCAGCACGCCACCGTGAAAATCGGTATCGCCGCCGTAGCCGATCCAGCGCGCGATTGGCAGCATGAATTCCAACCCCGCCTCGTCGCACTGTCGCACCAGCTTTAAATTGTTTTCCCAGCTGTTCTGCCAGCGCTCAGGCACCTTAGTCACGGCCATGCCGCTGGAACAGTTGGCTGAAAAAATTCCCAGCTTTAACTTGTTGCTATTGAACATGGGGCTCTGGTT
>JBBKXJ010000414.1:0-3938 GCA_037969395.1 Pseudomonadales bacterium | reverse complement strand
CGCTGTGCATCTCGTCGTATGCGCCTGCGCCGACCCTGCCCATGCCGATAATGGCAATGGTCGCGCCTTGCGTATCGAAAATGCTGTCGTCTGGCAAGCGCTCCTCTCTCTGCAGGCGTCTCCAGAATGGTCGGTGGTGGTCATAAAGTAGATGCGCGACGCTGTTGAGGCCGGCAGAAATCACAAACGACAGGGCCAGGGCAATGGCGATGACGATCAGCCAATCGCTGGCTAGCCAACCATTGGCGACCCCAATCGCAATGACGATCAAACCAAATTCGCTGTAGTTGGTCAGGTTCAAGGTCGCCATTAACGAAGTACGCGCACGTAGTTTGAAACGCGTCAGCAAGGCGAAAAAAAGCGCTGATTTCACTAGTACAAATGGCGTGAGCAAAGCGCCCGCCAGCAAAGTCTCCAGCGTTGGTTGACCTGACAAGCCTACCGACAGGAAGAAGCCGAGCAGAAACAAATCCTTAAAACCGAGCATGATCTTGGCCAACTCGGCAGATTTGACGTGACTCGCGATCAGCACACCGAGAATAAGCGCACCCAGGTCACCCTTAACACCCACCATTGCAAATACCTCGGCGCCGCCCAACGCGAGCAGAAGCCCGAACAGAGCCAGCAATTCGCCATGGCCGACGCGTTGCAGTATTTGTAGCAGTATAGGCCTGAGCGGAATGAGCAATAGCAGCAGCAGTGCCCACGGTGACGGTATTTTGCCGGTGGAGGCTGCCAGGAAGACCACCGCCGCTAAGTCTTGCATGATTAAAATGCCAACTGCGATTCTACCGTACAGCGATTTCATCTCGCCTTTTTCTTCCAGCACCTTGACCACGAACACAGTGCTGGAAAAGCTTAGTGCGAATGCAATAAGCAGAGAGTTTTTTAAGCTCAAATCGTCAATAAAAGGCGTTCCCAGCAAGGCCAATGCATAGATGGCAAAGCCAAAAGCTGCAACAATAGTCGCCATATGCAAGCCGGACACAGCCCACACCTGCGGTCGTGCCAGGGTACGAAGATTGAGCTTTAGGCCAACAGTGAACAGCAGCAGGGTGATGCCGAGGTCTGCCAATTTTTGCAGCATTTCACCGCTGGCAATGCCTTGCGCGTTAAGAATAAAGCCCGTGGCTAGAAAGCCGACCAGGGGGGGTAACCCGACTGAGCGCGACAGCAGCCCAAGTGCAAATGCTAGCGCAAGCCAAACAACGTCTCCGAGCGCAATAGCTACCCACTGGAAGTCCATAGTCAGATACGCATAGCAAGTACAGAGATCATGCGCGGCACTATACTGAACCGGGCTTACATCCTCAACGAGCCAGCGCGCGAATTATGTGTTAGACAGGCGTAGCAGTAGTGGCACTAGTGAGTGTTTCGTCAGCACACCGACGCATGCTATAGTATAAAACGTCAGAGCATTTATCGACCAACCCTCTTCACCCATCCTGCAACGAAATACAACTTCCATGTCCGCAAATAATGCCAAGCAGTGGCGTGCCAGGTTTGAGCGCCTGCGTGCCAATAAAGCCTTTGAGCTTTTGGTTATTTTGATCATCGTATTCTCGGCCCTCGTGATTGGCGTCAAAACCTATCCCTTGTCGCCAACCGCGTTCAAGATTATTGTGATTCTCGACTGGGCGATCACGATTTTTTTCCTGACTGAAATTTCCGTTCGGTTTCTCGGTGAGCCTAACAAGAGGCATTTCTTTAAAAACGGCTGGAACGTATTCGATACATTAATCGTGTTCGTCAGCCTCATTCCAATTGAAGACTCGGAAATGGCCCTCGTGGGGCGCCTGGTGCGCATATTCAGAGTATTGCGCATGGTGTCTATCGTGCCGGAGCTGCGCAGACTTTTGAATTCGCTGCTGGCGGCATTGCCGCAACTGGGCTACGTTGCGTTGATGATGTTTATCATATTTTATATCTACGCTGCAGTTGGCAGTACTTTCTTCAGCACTATAAACCCGGAGCTGTGGGGGGATATTACTATCAGTATGCTGACGCTGTTTCGGGTGATGACTTTCGAAGACTGGACCGACGTCATGTATGAGACCATGGCGGTGTACCCGCTGAGCTGGACTTACTACCTCAGCTTTATTTTTCTGTCGGCGTTCGCGTTCCTGAATATGATTATCGGTATTGTGGTTAATACGCTGGAAGCCGAGTTCCAGCGCGAAGCAGTGGAGGCCGCCGAGGACGCCGGTGAACCGACCCTGAGCGAACTGCGGGATGAGATAAGAGAGCTGCGGCTGTTGTTGCAGAAATCACAAGGCGCTTAAAGTAGGCGGCAAGCCTGCGCGCGCAAATTTTGGCTCGCTGTAGCGAAGTAAACAGCGTCGAATCACCCCCTGGGCTAGCCCGCTTCCGCTCGCAGAGAGGGCTTTGGCGGCGTTTTTTTGTTAGCTGCCTTTCGTTTGGCAGGTCTCCTTGTGGTGCCTTTGCCCGCACTCTTCTTGCCTCTGCTGCGGGTACGCACGGCATCGGTTTGTGGAGCCGTTTTTAACCAATGGTCTTCGCCGGCTTCAATGTTTTGCAGAATGCGATCAAGCGTGTAGCCAACGCGAGTGGTCGTGCGAATAGCAGGGATTTTTGGCCAGGTTGCCCGCTCACCCGCCTTTATCAAGTCGACCATCTCTTGTTCGCTAAGCATTTTTAGAAGCTTCCCCAGGCTGGATGCACCGTAACCGGGGAAGATATTAATATCCGCCGTAAATTGTTGGTCAATGAAGGCGTTCAACGCCGTCATGGCCATGCCAATTCTGGGCCCAACCGTTGTGTAGCGCTGAATAATGCCGAGCGAGCCGCGCACAACCTGTTTGGTAGCTGCAATCGACGCGTCAGACATAATTTTGCGAATGCCCGGTTTTAACGTGGGTTCGCCGCCAAGGCCGGGCAAGACCTGGCTGACGATAAAGTGGTTGACGCTGTACATGCGCGCCAGCCGTTTGGCCGGTAAGTCCTGGGAAAAAGAACCGTCGATCCAGCGGCGGGAGGGCAGATAGTCCTGCGCGTCGCCGTTTACATCGCGTGCCTGTAATTTGACCGGAGGAAAAATCCCCGGCAACGCCGAACTCGCCAATATCGCCGAGCGAATTGTCACGTTGGGAGAGGCGATATGATTCAGCAGGCGCGACTCCTGCCGCGGTTCAGCGGGTGAGATAGTGATGTTGATACTGCGCCCGGTTTTCTCATAGGCTTCAAGAAAGGTCATGTCGGGAATCATGCGCGCCATTTCGCGCTTCACCACTTGCATATCGGGTTTCTTACCCGTGCCAAAGCCGAACTTAATGTCGCCGTTATTTTCAGTTAGCGCCCGCGCCAGATAATTATCTTCGAATAGTGCCAGGTATTCCGCGTCGCTACGCGTGCCGACGATCGCGGCAACAAACGCACCGGTACTGGCACCGGAAATGACCACCGGGCACAACTGCTGCTCGATCAACGACTTAAGCACGCCTAAATGAAAATAACCAAGCGTGCCGCCGCCGCTTAGCATCAGCGCCGAGCGACCGTAGCAATGGCTGGCGCGCTGAAAAAACTCAATGCGCTCGGTCCAGGGTATGCCTTTAAAGCGCCGCGGCGACAAATATTCAAGCGCGTCGCTCACTTCGTTGATGTAGTCTTCGATAAGCACCTTGGTGCCGGTCCGGGCGCGTTCGTATAGTGTAAATTTGCCAATACCGGCCATATTGCCGTGAATGCCTTCATTCAACCCAAACAGCAGGCCGTGGTCGTCGCCCCTGCTGCGAAAGCCGCGCAGTCGCTTCAAGCGTGCTTCAATGTTGATGTAATCATAGCGCCTGGAGGCGTTCAGCTGACGCCACACATCGGCGCCTGTTTCTTTGTCGTGCTGTTCGGCAAGCTCGTACCACTGGTCAAAGGTATCGACTTGAGAAAACTCTTTTTCGATGCGTTTTAGCGAACGCGGCTTACAC
>JBBKXJ010000413.1:0-10632 GCA_037969395.1 Pseudomonadales bacterium | reverse complement strand
AATTGCGAGCGGAGATCGGAACACTTAAGCGGATGCTAGAAGCAGATTTGGCAGTCAGAAAAACCGCATGATTGATCGGCGCACGAACGCTAAGGATGCACCGGCATCTTTTAATAGCCCAAGAGCCCGCCAATCGTCTGGGCGTCGATGCCACGGTTGGCCTTACTTTTTGCATCGTCGATCGAGTCGGTGAGTCTCCAGGCGTCTAGTCTAGATTATCACGTGGACGCTTCCTACAAATGTTGGTGAGGGACTCGTCATCCTACAGTTGCGCTTCACTTTTCTCCCCGCAATGCAGCGCAGTATGACTTGGTCAGCCCAACTGCCATCTCTGACACATTGAATTTTTGGGCAACGCTGCTTGCACTTTTTACCAACAGGTCTGCACCCACATTCAGAAAAACAAAGCCTACCGGCAATAGCAGATAGGCGTCTGTTAAGGATACGTTTAATTTGCTGTCACATCGACGGTCAAATACCTACGGGGAGCGAACTTGGCCTTAGTGGAAGTGGTTTGTCGTCCATGTTGAGCATCCACTGACCACGAAGGATATATTAACGCATGTAGGACTCATAGGAAGTGCCAAATTGCATAAACAATTTTGCTGCAGGCTTGCTTTTGGATCACAGTCGCTTGTTGGACGAAGCCGCTACGTGGAGAAGGGCCTCGTGGCCCGCTTCGATTTAAAATGTAATCTCAGGTCATCATACAGAGGGTATATTCAACCACGAATCATGAGAATACCCCGCCTCCATGACATCATCCTGGGAGTCACATCTCAAGCAGTATCAATCGTATCTTAAGCACCTGACGCTAAAGGGCCTGCAACCTAAAACCATCGAAGCCTATGCCTCTCAATTCCCTAAATCCAACGTCTCTTACCGCAAGCCACAGATCATCTATCAGACTACGCATGCTGTTCATGCTTGAACGATTGCATAGAAAGGTCAAGGAGTTGTACATGCTTACGCAAAAAAAAGCGTGTCGGCAATGTCAATACGCCGGCAATAGGGTATCTCTTACAACGCGGCTTGGCGGATGGAACACAAGCTCATGCATGTGATGCTCGAGCGAGACTACGATCAACCGCTGCGCTGTTTGATACAAGTGGATGACGCCTATTTGGGTGGTGAGCGAACAGGATGTAAGCCGGGACGTGGCGCCGCCGCTAAAACGCGGCAGTGGAGACAACCGAGAACGGTTGTCCAACCCGCGTTAAACTCTCTGTCGTGAAGGGTTTTCACGCAGCAGAAATCAATGCCTGGAGTGAACAGCAGCTGACTCATGGCAGCACCGTTACCTCCGATGGTCCGGCCTGCTTCAGAGTATAAGCGGAATTAACGCCCCTTTTGCGCCCGCGACAGCTGAACGTTGCTGCGGTCGAGTGCGCCGTTAAACCAAGGTATGTAGAAATAACACAAAAACATGCACGCAAGAGCTTGCAGTGACCTACCTGCTTACGTGAGAATTGCCGACTACATAGAAGTCCCTGTTTCACTGATATAGTAACCTAAACCAATGGAAAAACTCGAAAGCTTCGTCGAAAAATCAATGTATCGCTCGCGCTGGCTACTGGCGCCTATCTACCTTGGCTTGTCGCTGGCGCTGCTGGCTTTGGGAATTAAGTTCTTCCAGGAAGCCTTTCATATGCTGCCGAATATTTTGGCAATGAAAGAAGCCGATATGATACTGGTAGTGTTGTCGCTTATCGACATGGTCATGGTCGGTGGTTTGATCGTCATGGTGATGATGAGTGGCTATGAGAACTTTGTTTCGCAACTCAATGTGGGCGAAAACGAAGAGAAGCTAAGCTGGCTGGGTACTATGGATGTATCTTCCTTGAAGGGAAAAATTGCAGGCAGCATCGTGGCGATTTCGAGTATTCATCTACTTAAAATTTTTATGAACGTAAAGAACGTCGAGAATGATAAATTGATGTGGTATGTGATTATTCATCTCACATTCGTTTTATCGGCGTTTGCGATGGGTGGATTGGACCATCTTACCAAGAAGAAAAGAGTGTAAGCGGAATTAACGCCCCTTTTGCGCTCAGCAACAAACACCAGATCAAACCGGTTCGTAACCTTGTCAACGCAATCTTCAACTGTAACGTGAGCCATAAGGCGCTCCTGATTCTCTAAAAGTCGTGGAAAGAGCGTTGCATCTAGGGATAGCGCCGGGATTTGTCAAGAAAACTGGCGGTCTGCAGAACTAATATGGCAATCTAACCGATTGTTGCTCTTACGCTAATATCCTATGCGAATGACCACCAGTGACGTGGCCCCAAAAATTTTTGACGATAGTCGCTGGTTTGATGTCGGGGGAAATAGATTAAGGTTGATTCACAGCGCCTCCGAACGCCTCAAAACACTAGTAGAACTTATTGAAAGTGCAGACAAAACGCTAAAAATATATTTTTATATGTTTGAAGCAGACAGCATTGGGAAGATGATACTCAACACCCTGATCACCGCATCTGAGCACGGCGTTGATGTTAGCCTGATCGTCGATAGTTTCGGATCTAACGGAGCACCGGAAAACTTCTTTGATCCTTTCAAACAGGCTGGCGGGACATTTGCGATATTTAGCCCGCGCTTCTCCACCAGCTATTTCGTTCGCAATCATCAAAAAATGATCATCGCCGATGATACGCGAGCCCTGATCGGTGGCTTCAATATTGCTGATCATTATTTTGACCAACTCCCAGGTGATGAGCGTGCGCGTGATAACGAAACTAGCTGGGCCGATATTGGATTGATACTGGATGGCCCCGAAGTGAGCAGGTTGAGTGATTATTATGCATCGCTTTTTCGGTGGGTGCATGATGAGAATGGCAATATTCGTTCCTTGCGCAAGATGATAAAAAAATGGCCGGCGGGTAATGGGCAGTTTCGCTGGTTGCTCGGGGGACCGAGTAACCGGCTCAGCCACTGGGCATGGTCGATCAAGAAGGACCTGGAAAAGGGAAAGCGGCTGGATCTGGTCAGTGCCTATTTCTCGCCTGGTCAGGGATTGCTCAGGCGTATTGCCAGGCTCTCCAAACAGGGTGGCATTAGCCGACTAATCCTGGCTGGAAAGACAGACAACGGTGCCACAATAGGAGCCAGTCGCCTACTTTACGGTTTCCTGCTTAGAAGGAGCGCGCGCATCTACGAATATCAACCTAAGCGCTTGCACTGCAAATTAGTCATTGTGGATGACGCGGTATATGTTGGGTCGGCTAATTTCGATCTGCGCAGCCTTTTCATAAATGTCGAAATGATGCTGAGGATTGAGGACAAACAATTTGCCGATCACGCCCGAAAACTGGTCAACACATTGGCGGAACATTCGCTGCCCATCAGCATGGCGTTGCACAAAAAAAGGCGGGGATTCCTCAACCGGATACGCTGGACCTTGTCTTACTTCTTCGTCAACACCTTGGACTATTCAGTTACTCGTCGATTCAATTTCGGAATAAAAAAATAGGCTGCAGTTACACCAGATGGGCGGCGTGCCGATCAAGCATCAACATATTGTCGCAGGTGCAGAATCGTTTGTCGCAAACCCGGGTTTTGCCACTGTTCAGCAACACAAGCTCATCTACAACCACTGGTCCTTCATGGCGCTTTGCCAGTAGCTAATATATTGGTTCGTGCTCTACCCAATGCGCGTCAGACACCAGACAAATACCGCCCGACTCTGCCAGCAAAGGACGAACATGGTCGATAATTTTCTGCGCGATTTTCTCATCGTCGCAGGCCACAATGAACACACAATTAGTCGATACGCCGGTCACTTCGTCGGCACGCCTTAGTCCGCGATCACCCCTGCCGCTAGCGCTGTCGATCAGCGTATAACCGGGTACTGCTAAATCTACCAGCATCTGCGCCACTCGCGGAGCGATCGGCTTCTCGATGACAATTTCAATACGTTTACACGCCTTCATTGATCCAACTCTCTACAGTAACCAATTTACTGCCTTGTGGTACAAGGGGATGCCAACAATCAAGTTGAATGGGAATGTGATGGCCAGCGACATAGGTAAATACACGCTCGGGTTGGCTTGCGGCAGCGAAAGGCGCATTGCGGCGGGCACTGCGATATAGGAGGCGCTTGCACACAGTACAACCAGCAGCAAGCTGTTGCCTTCGTTCATTCCCAGCAGCCATGCGATAAATAGTCCGATAGCGGCGTTGATGAGAGGCAGGCTCAGTCCCCACAGCAACAGCTTAAAGCCAATCGTCGAGCCCTCATTTGCTGTCATATCTCTGATTCTACGCGCTGCGACAATACCCATGTCCAACAGGAACAAGCACAATACGCCGATGAACAGACTCTTGATGAACGGGCTGACTTGAGCCATGCCTGCCGGCCCGGCCAACCAGCCTGCTACCAGGCTACCGAGTATCAGCAGCACCGAACCGTTGACTAATGACTCGCGTAGTAAGCCAGCAAAATTAGGTTTGCGACTGCTGCCACTGCGCTCGGGGTTGTGCAACGAATACAACACCAAGCCAGCGACAATGGCAGGTGACTCCATCAGCGCCATCGCGGCTACCATGTAGCCGCTCCATTCGACGCCGATAACGTCCAGATAGCCGATGCTGGTAACGAATGTGACGGCACTGACTGAGCCGTAAGTAGCCGCGGTTGCGGCCGCGTCGGCGGCTGACAGGCTTCTCCGCAGCCAGAAAAACACGTACAGCGGAATCGCCGCAGACAGCACCATGGCAACAACCAGGTCTCTGATAATGACAACATCGAATGTGCTTTCCGATATGGCCACGCCGCCTTTGAAGCCGATCGCAAATAACAGATACAGCGACATGAATTTTGCCGCCTGATCCGGAATGTCAAGGTCTGAACGAACCCAGACAGCAAATGCCCCTAGCATAAAGAACAGTAAGGGCGGGGAGCTGAGGTTGGTTAAAAACAGGCTATTCAACTTCGAGGTCTACAACGCTTGCTCTTGCTCAAGCCGCTTGGCTTTCGCTTTCACTGCCTCAGACAGCGCAAATTTGTACTCGCGTACGCGCGCCCGCAGCGAGGAATCAGAAATCGCCAGCATCTGTGCTGCGAGTAGTCCGGCGTTCTTGGCGTTGTCGATTGCTACGGTGGCAACCGGTACGCCCGCCGGCATTTGCACGATCGACAACAAGGCATCCTGGCCTTGCATCTTGGTGGCGCTAATGGGCACACCGACTATGGGTAAGGTACATAGCGCGGCAAGCATACCTGGCAGGTGTGCCGCTCCGCCCGCACCCGCAATGATTACACCGCAGTCAGAATGCTCGGCACGTTGCGCGTATTCGAATAATAAGTCCGGCGTACGGTGAGCGCTGACGATGCCCAGCGTAGCGGGCACATGTAGTTCATCCAAAATATCTTTTGCCTGGCGCATAACACCCAGGTCAGAGTCGCTGCCCATAACAATGCCTACCCACCTGGTCACGCAACGCACTCCTGCGGCTGCGTAAGTTCGGCGTGTTTCAGCTCGGCATGCGTGCGTGCCTCGTCTACGGTTGGCGCTAGCACCGTTAGGTGGCCCATTTTTCGGCGTAACCGGGGTTCTTTTTTTCCATACCAATGAACAAACAAATCTGAGTCAATTTGCTCGCGCACAAAACCCTTCATATTGGCAGCAGGCATATTGTCTTGCTGGACAATGTTTTTCATTGCTGCGGGGATGCGCTGCTCGGTTGAGCCCAGTTCGAAACCGCAAATAGCACGTACGTGCTGTTCGAACTGCGACGTTTGATTGGCTTCGATCGTCAGGTGGCCGGTGTTGTGTACCCGCGGAGATATTTCGTTAACCAATAGACTCTGTTTGTGGGTAACAAACATTTCAATGGCGAACACGCCAACGCCGTCTAGCCGCGCGACGATATTACGGCCCAGCTGCTCGGCTCTGGTCCTGACTTCGCCATTCAGCGTTGACGGTGAAGAGGCTAGATTAAGTTGGTGCGCCGATGGATCGGCATTCGTATCCACAACTGGATAGCATTTCATCTCGCCTTGCCGGCTTCTGGCGACAAGCACCGATATCTCCCGTTCATAATTCACGGCTTCTTCAACAATACTGGCGCCCGGCCATAGACGTTGTTCGTCAAGCGCTGTTAGCTGCTGAACACCGCGCCCGTCAAATCCACCCTTACATGCCTTTTGAATGAACGGTGATCCGCACTGGTGGATAATGTCGGCAAACGCCTCGTCACCTGAACACAGCATAAACGGCGCAGTCGGCAGGCCATTGTTCAATAACCACTGTTTCTGTTTGGCTTTGTCCTGCAGCAGCGCCACTACATCGGGATGCGGAAAGACGCCACCAGCCCCCCGGTGCGCGCAGTTCGAAAGCAGATGCAGCACTTCTGAGTCTATATCCTCTCGCTCAAAGGTAACAACATCAGACGCCAACAGCAGTTCACGCGTGGCGGATAAACTCGACAGCGGGGCGATAATCGCATTATCGGCGATCGCAACTGCCGGATCACTCGGCGACTCTGCTAATACCGTTGTTTGCAAGCCAAGTTGCCTGCTGGCCTGGCACAAATAGGCAGCAAGTTGGCCGGCGCCGAGGATCCCAATCGATGTTGGTTTAGGCATCGTCACCACCCAGTGCGCCCAATATATGCAATAAGCTGGTGAACAGGTTAAACACACTGACAAACAAGGTGACAGTGGCCATGATGTAGTTGCGCTCGCCGCCATTAATGATGTTTTGTGTTTGGTACATGATCAAGCCGCTCATCAACAGCACAAACAGTCCGGAAACGGCTAGCGAGAGAGCCGGCATTTGGAAAAAGACGGCCGCCAGGCCAAGGCCAAAAGCGGTCAGAATACCGACGAACAGAAACGTTGCGTAGTTCATCATATTGACAGCGTTGGACGATCGCGCATAGGCCGAGAGCGCAAAAAAGATGAAACCGGTCAGGCCCATGGCGGTTGCCACTGTCGTGCTGCCATTCGGCAGAGTGAGGTAAGCGCTCAGTATCGGACCCAGGGTATATCCCATAAAGCCAGTCAGCGCGAACACGGCTACCAGTCCCCAGCCACTGTTACGCAGTTTTGCGGTAGCGAATAGCAAACCAAAGTAACCAACAAGGGTTACAATAAGACCCGGGTGTGGCAAGGCCAGTGCCGCACTGGTGAGCGCTGCAACACCACTGAACGCCAAGGTCATGGCCAGCAATCGGTAAGTGTTGCGCAGCACGCTAATCCCACTGTCCTTCTCTGTGCTTGCCGAGTGTCCACCACGCGCAACAGCTTCGTCCGCTGTCATGCTAATAGCCAATTCATTTACTTGACTGTTTGGTCTCATTCCGTTCTCCAGGAGGTTTCCGAATTTATATTTTACTGTAACTTCCTATCCATACAATTCGAAGTTATGGAGATAAAGCATCGAATATTCCGATGCGAGCGGACGGGTATTACGAATAGGAGATGGGCATAGCCTGTATACCACTTGCAAAAAAATGTACCGGCAAGCGGTCCGAATAGTGGGAGCAATGGCCCAATTGTGGACTGGCGGCGGTATGTTTACACCACCATTTCAGCGGGTCTTTGGGCCGGCATATGGATCGTATCGACGAGTGCGTTCGGCAATTCAAGTTGAGCCGCCAGATTCGCTAAGCACGTCACTTTAAAAGACATTTGTAGCGTGCCATTGAATCGGAATAATCGAACTATCAAATAGCGCGCTAGCCAGTCGAAAATTCGGAAAAAGCGATCACTTCCTTAGAAATAACTGCGTTAGCTACGCGCGAATATTCGGTAGAGTAGCGCCATTAAACTACCTGCGTATAAGTCATTACTATGTTAAAAGTTCAGCTTGGAGAAAACTTAGCATCGACGTGGCGCGATATAGTAGATAGAGAACTCGATCTTTCGCTGCTGCGTCTCGATCAGAAAAGATATAGTCTTAGTTTGTCGCTCAATCACCGCAAAGGACGCGACACAGAATCCAACGGTTTCCTGTGCGCAGTAAAACTTTTCGATTCCGGTGAGTTGATTAGCGACTTCGAGGTCGTCCACAGTGATGGCCGTTTCGCTATTCGCCAAACCTTAGCGCGTGCGCGCCGCACTCTGGCCAGACGCGAGGGCTTACGTGCAAATACGTCTACCTCCTATCAAACATGAATTCCACGCCGCCTGCAAATACCGAACCTGCCTGTTTGCCTCAAAGACAGCGGCGCAGAATTCATGCGCTGAAGGCTCTAATCGAACAGCGTCTGTCGTGCGACTTCGGTAATGCTCACCACAGCGGGGTGTTTTATTTTCCTTTCAGGTGAAATGGCGTAATACGTTTCCTTTACTGACTCGGCAACGCCGATGCTTCGTACATGGTACATACGTTCGACCTCAGTCGTGATCGCGGCCGGTGCCGGGAAAACGCCCGTGCCAGCTTCGCCAAAGGCTTTCATTAGTGCGCTGTCGTCAAACTCGGCGACGATCGTTGGTGCGACGCCGATTTGATCAAACCAATCGTCCAGTCCACGGCGCAATTCAGTGTTTGGCGATGGCATCAACAGGCCGATTTCTCCAAGCGAGTGGGGAAATTTTTTCATCAAACGGTGAGCGACTCTTGGCTGCGCAAAAAAGGCAATGGGACTTTCGCCGAGCAGGTGATTGAATGCCTTAACGTTGAGGCCGGTGGGCACTGGTCGATCGGATATGACGAGATCTAGCTTGTGAATCGCCAAATCAGCGAGTAAAGATTCAATGCGATCTTCAGTACAGACAACTTTGAAATGCTCCTCAAGACCCAGCGCCGGTTCGACGATTCGGTATGAAATCAGTTTTGCGATCGAGTCAACGATACCGACATGGAGCTCGAGCGGTGCACCTCGATCGCCGCTGCGCACCCTTTGAGCCAGCTCAGATCCCAGCGAGAATATTTCGTCGGCGTACTGATTGACAATCTGACCCATTTCCGTCGGCTCCAATCCCCTGCCTACTCGCCGGAATAGCGGTTCACCAATCGATTCTTCCAGCAATTTGAGCTGCCCGCTGATCGTTTGCGGGGTCAGATGCAGCTTTTCTGCGGCGTTAGCGATGCTACCCTCGCAAACGACAGTCCAAAAATAAAGCAGGTGATTGTAATTTAGATGACGCATACCGATGAGTTCTGGATGACAACCGAGGAGCGCTGGCGGTAAATGCTGCCCTTTTCCCTGCGCATAAAAGACATCGCAGTTTACTTTATTTCCGAGAGTAACGCGGGATTGGTGCCGAGCTGCCTTACACCGTGCGCCTGGCGCTGCTCAGTTTCATACCACTACCCGCGCCGTTTATGTATTGAAGTGGCTGCGCAGCAGGCAGCCGACGCCACCCAGTGACATCAGTACGTCGGACTTCTCCACCACTTCCACCGGATACTCCAATTGCGCAGCGAGGCGCAGCAGTGCTTCCTTAACATCCAGCGGTCGCACAGTGGCTGCGCCACACTTCGGGCATGTCGACGTCTCAGGGGCTTCTGTGCCAGCGGCTTCGCAGCTCGTACACGTCCACCCGGGATCGGGCTGGTAATCACCAACCATGACCAGGCAATCCACCTCGCCCCAACGCAGCGCTGCCAACGTGGCCGCCGAGCCCGCTACTGCCAGGTAATGGCCGCGCAACCCTTCGATCAGTTGTTCGGCAATTGAACTGGATTCCTGTTCTTCGTGTGTGATGAAGCTGGACAAGGTAGCCATCACAACATCGGCTTGCTGATCGCGTGTGTTAGCCGGGATTGTATCCACGAGCTTGTCCGCCAGATCTTTGGGCAGTGCGTGTTGGACTCTTGCGGTCATTTGCGGATCGCCAGCCAGAATCAGGTGCGTATGCCCACCGGCTCGCATCAAGCGTTTCAATACAGTGATCTTTTCTTGCAAAAACCGATCCCCACGATTGGCCTGGTGAACCTGGAAGTGCGAACGGCTCCATTCCTGCGCCACCCGCATGCGCAGGTCCGAATCGTTTATCCAGGCCCGGATCGTAGCTGCGCCCAAATTCACCTCCAGGATACGGGCCCAGTCCGCTGTAGCAATCATAACAATGTAGCGGTGGTAGTTGTCTTTGAGTTCCACCAGGTGGTAGATATTGGGCGTGGGATAGACTGCGATCAGGTTGGGCAGCGGGGCGGCAAACTGCATGGTCAGCATAAAGCTGCCGCGGGCAAAGATCGCCACGCCTTTTGCGTCGGGTAGCGGCTCGGAGGTTAACCAGGCCTCAATCTTGCCCAAAGCTTGCTCCAGGTCGACGCGAGCGCTGCCCTTGAAAACACGCCGCAGGATGCGAGCACGTTCGTTGAGTACGTCGCGCCAGCCGTTGCGCTCGTTTTCGAAATTAAGATAGCAGCTGATAAAGGGCGTGTCCGTCTCTTCAACCGTTGCCAACAGCGTAATGTGCTGTTTGAGCTCGTCGAGGGTAGTTAGTTGAGTCATAGCAAATACCGCGCGCCACAATATGCCTTAGCAAACTGCATAGTGCTCTCCGTTACTGTTTGTCGAATGGCAATGCTATGTAATTGTGACGGACAAGAAAAGTCGATTAAAATTACAATACCATTCGTATATTACGAAGCTTTGATGCCTTATGGTGCAAAAACTGAAACGCATGCTTTTGGGTTCTGTTGCAAGCTGGTTGGAAAGAAGAAAACAAGCGCATCA
>JBBKXJ010000412.1:0-14833 GCA_037969395.1 Pseudomonadales bacterium | reverse complement strand
TTGCGCACTGCGGCGTTGCAGTTCTTGGAAAGGTGGCCTACATTCCCGGCGAACTGCGTCTTGCAGAGCACAAATTGTGAGCTTCTATATGTACGCTTTATTCGTTACACCACACTAGGGCATCGCTGTGCACCCTCAATTTCACTGGTCCGCTGCTTCATCCGGACGCTTGCGGAATATGGCGCGGGTCGTAAGTGTCATCACCACCTCATCGTGTTGATTAAACAATGTCACATCAGCAATGACTGACCCACGGTCCGGTTTTGATCGGGACGGAGTAGCGTCAACCACGTCGTTCGTCCCATGCAAGGTGTCGCCCGGCCGCGTTGGTTGAAGCCAGCGAATTTTGTCGACCCCGGGTGAACCGAGGCAGGCCGAGTCGCTTAAAAAGCTGTCACACTGCATCCGCATAAAGATGGCTGTTGTCATCCATCCGCTGCCTATTAAACCGCCAAACACTGACTGCGTGGCAGCTTCCGGATCGGTATGGTAGTACTGCGGATCATATTCCGAGGCGAACGCAATCATGCGTTGTTGCGTAATCGTATACTCGCTCAGTGGATACGAGCGGCCTTTGGGAAAATCCTCAAAATAAAGCATCAAGGTTCACCTTAAGGGGGTACTGGAGATTGCAGCGGCTTGTGCCAATGCCTGCCGCGCTATGATGGTTTGTTGTACTTCTGAAGCCCCCTCGTAAATGCGCAGTGCTCTGATATCGCGGTACAGCGACTCAACGATATGCCCCTTGCTAACGCCCTTGCCGCCGTGCAGCTGAACCGCCGCATCGATGACCAGTTGCGCCGACTCCGTTGCATGCAGTTTGGCCATCGCGGCTTCACGGGTGACGCGTTCCGCCATGCAGTCTTTAGTCCAGGCCGAGCGATAAACTAGCAGCGCGCTGCTGTCGATGGCCAACGCCATATCGGATAGCTTACCTTGCACCAGTTGCAAATCGCTTAACACGCCGCCAAACAGTTTGCGCTGCGATACATGGCTAAGCGTTTCATCCATTGCACGGCGTGCCATGCCAAGTGCTGCCGCCGCAACGGTTGAGCGGAATACGTCCAATGTCGCCATCGCAACGGCAAAACCTCTGCCGCGCTGACCGACCAGGTTTTGTTTTGGTATGCGGCAATCGGTGAAGGCCAGGGTACCCAAAGGGTGGGGTGCAATAAGGTCAATGCGCTCGGTCACGGCAAACCCCGGAGTGTCGGCCTCAACAATGAAACAGCTAATACCTTTCGCGCCCGGCGCCTCACCCGTACAGGCGAACACGGTGTAGAAGTTGGCGATACCGGCGTTGGAGATCCAGGTTTTTTCGCCATTCAGCACGTAGCAGTCAGTTTCCTCAACGGCGCTTGTGGTCATGGCGGCAACGTCGCTACCGGCTTCGGGTTCCGACAAGGCAAACGCCGCCAAATATTCTCCCGCCGCGACTTTGTGCAAATAGTGTTGTTGCTCCTGCGAGCCAAACAATGAGATGGGCCCGCTGCCTAAACCTTGCATGGCAAAAGCGAAATCTGCCAGTGCATGGTGTTTGCCCAGCGTCTCGCGAATCAAACACAGGCTGCGCACGTCGAGTTTTTCCGTCATACCGCCGCCGCTTGCCGGTACCGCGTAGCGGGTAAACCCCGCTTTGCCTAGCGCCGTCACTAAGTCAATGCAGGTTTGGTCCAGCGCCTCGTGCTCGTTAGCAACCAGCTGTTCGACATTGTCTGCCGCCCAGGCGTCCACTTGGTTGACGAGCTGACGATGACGGTCCTCAAAAAAAGGCCATTGATGATATGTTGTATCACTCATGCTCAATCACCCTGAAAAACTGGTGATTCTTTTTTGACGAAGGCGTCGTAGGCGCGCACAAAGTCCTCGGTCTGCATGCAAATGGCCTGTGCCTGCGCTTCTGCCTCTATTGCCTGGTCGACTGACATATTCCACTCCTGCTGTAGCTGCATTTTAGTGATGCCGTTGGCAAAGGTAGGGCCCGCTGCGATGCGTTGCGCCATCTGCTTCGCCAATGCATACGGGTCTTCGCTAAGCGCATTGAAGAAACCCCAGCGCTCTCCTTCGTCGGCTTTTAATGAACGACCAAAATACAGCAATTCACTGGCCCGGCCCTGACCGATGATGCGCGGTAAAATGGCACAGGCGCCCATGTCGCAACCCGCCAGGCCAACGCGATTGAATAGAAAAGACACTTTGGCGTCGGCAGACGCATAGCGCAAATCGCTGCTCATCGCCATGATCGCGCCGGCGCCGGCACAAACCCCTTCCACGGCGCTGATCACCGGTTGCCTGCAGGCACGCATGGCTTTGACCAGATCGCCGGTCATGCGGGTAAAGGCCAACAGTTCTTTCATCGACAATTTCGTTAACGGCCCGATAATTTCATGCACATCTCCGCCCGAGCAGAAATTGCCGCCCGCGCCGCGAATGATGACGACATCAATATCGCTGGCGTAGTTCAGGCGGCCGAATAAATCACGCAATTCCGCATACGACTCAAACGTTAATGGATTTTTTCGTTGCGGCCGGTTCAGGCAAATGGTTGCCACCGCGCCTTCCACTTCCCAAACAAAATGTTCGGCCGTGTAGTCCGCCATTTCAAATGTTTGCATCAGCTTGCCTCATATCATTCTTGTGGGTGTCCAGGCTACATAACTTCGCCGCCGCTAAGCGAAAGCGCCTGGCCGGTGATGGAATCGCTGCTGTCAGCACACAGCCAAACTACCATCGCGGCCACTTCCTGCGGGTCAATCAAGCGGCCCTGAGGATTACTGCGGGTAAATTCGCCGAGTGCGTCGGCTTCACTACGGCCCGTTTTCGCGGCTATGGCGGCGACACTGTCACGAATAATATCGGTGTCGGTGTAGCCGGGGCATATCGCATTGACCGTAATGCCCAACTTTGCCGTTTCCAGCGCCAGTGCTCGGGTGAGTCCCAGCACGCCGTGTTTGGCCGCGCAATAAGCGCTCACATAGGCGTATCCTTTCAACGCGGCGGTGCTGGCGATATTGATAATACGCCCGGACTTCGCGGCGCGCATGGAGTCTATAACCTGTGACGTGCAGTGGAACACGCCATTCAGATTGACCGCCATCACCGTATTCCACCCGTCGGCCGTGAGTTTGTGAAACGCCTGGGTCGGCGCAGCGCCTGCGCAGTTGACGAGTAAGCCAATCGCACCGAAGTTGTCGACTGCGTTTGCAAAAGCCTGATCAACGCTGGCTGCATCGCTAACATCACAGCTAATTGCCTGCGCTTGTGCGGGCTCTGCGTGTCTGGCGGCAAGCGCTTGCAAAGGCGCCAGGCGTCGGCCCAACAAAGACACACGCGCACCTTCTGCAAGTAGCGTGGTCGCAATGGCGGCACCAATACCGCTACCGGCGCCGGTCACTACCGCGTGCATATCTTTCAGTTGCATATAATTCTCTGCAGTGGGCGCTATTTCAGCGCATTCAGTTCGGCCGCTCCGCGTCGGCCGCCGCCATTTCGGCAGCCCGCTGCAAATTAGTATGTTGTTGCCGATGTCCTAAAAAGTACTGCTTCTGTTCGTGCACGCCAACTCCGGTATGACCCGTCTCCGCTGAGGCCCGTAACGTCCAGTTCGGGTCAGCAAGATGGGCGCGTGCAAGACAAACGAGATCGGCGCGGCCTGCGGCGACGATGCTGTTGACATGGTCCACTTCATAGATGTTGCCAACGGCCATGGTCGCGATACCGCCTTCGTTGCGGATGCGGTCAGACAGCGGCGTCTGAAACATTCTGCCGGTCCTCGGTTTGGCCTTGTGCGACGATTGCCCGCTCGACACATCAATGATATCCGCACCGGCATCGCTGAAGGCCCGCGCTATGGCGACACAGTCGTTGTCAGTGATGCCTTCGTCACCCATCCAATCGTGCGCGGAAATACGCACTGACAATGGTTTGTTGGCCGGCCAGGCTGCGCAAATTGCTGTGAACACTTCCAGCGGATAGCGCAAGCGATTTTCCAGCGAGCCGCCGTATTCATCTTCGCGCTTGTTTAGAACCGGTGTGATAAAGGCGGCCAGCAGATAGCCGTGCGCGGCATGCAGCTCGAGCATATCAAAGCCCGCCCGTGCGGCTCGTTCGGTGGTTGCGACAAACTGCTGTAAGACTGTGTTCATATCCGCGCGGGTCATAGCGGCGGGCACCTGGCTGTAACTGTCAAACGGAATAGCGCTGGCCGATAGCAATGGCCAGGCATCCGCCTCATCCAAAGGATCATCCAGGCGGTCGGGATGCCAGTACCAGGGTTCTTTAGTCGCGCCCTTTGGTCCTGCATGACCAATTTGCAGCGTAAATTTCGCCGCTGTGTGGCTATGGATAAAATCCACAATGCGTTTCCAGCTGGCTTCCTGTTCGTCGTTCCACAGGCCGGCGCAGCCTGGTGTGATACGCGCCGTGGGTGATATATCTGTCATTTCCGTGAACACCAGGCCAGCGCCGCCTTTGGCGAGCGATCCATAATGCACCAAATGCCAGTCGTCAGGCAGCCCGTCTTTTGCGCTGTACATCGACATGGGCGATACCACAACGCGATTGGCTACCTCCATGTTGCCCACCTTGTACGGCAAAAATAACGGCGGTACGGCAGCATCGAAATCGGCGCCTAACACCTGCCTGGCGAGATGTTTTTCCATACTCTCCAGCCACTGTTTATCCCGTAGGCGCAGATTTTCATGACTAACGCGCTCGCTGCGGGTTAGCATCGAGTAGTTAAACTGTTTAAGATCGAAGGCCTCGGCATAGCGCGGCACGTTTTCAAACCAGATCATCGCGTTTAGCGCGGCGTTTTGCAGCCGCAGGGCCTCAAGTTCGCGCTCGTCCTGATAGGCGCGCAGGGCAACGCCGACGCTGGAATCGGTATCGAGGTGGCGGGCGAGAGATATCGCGTCTTCGAGGCCTAATTTCGTACCGGAGCCGATCGAAAAATGGGCAGTATGCGCTGCATCCCCGATCAGCACAACGCGGTCGTCCATTACCCAGTTTCTGCACAGCACCTGTGGAAAATTAATCCATGCCGAGCCGCGTACGTGGGCCGAGTTGGTCTGCAGCTCGTGGCCACCGAGGTAATCGGCGAAGATGCGGCGGCAGGTTTCGGCGCTTTCGGCATGCGACATGCTATCGAAACCAAAAGCGTCATACACGTCCGGATTGCATTCGACAATAAACGTCGAGGTGGTTTCATCGAATTGGTAGGCGTGCGCCCAGATCCAGCCGTGTACGGTTTTTTCAAAAATAAAGGTGAATGCGTCGCGAAACGTTTGTTTGGTGCCAAGCCAAACGAAGCGATTAGGTCGCACGTCAACGCTGCAGTCGAACGCCTCCAGATTGGCATTACGTATTTTGGAATTCAGGCCATCCGCCACGACCACAATATCAGCATCGGCAAACTTGCCATCAATGTCTTCGACTTCAAATTCATATTCAAAATTAAGGTTAACATCCAGCTCTTGTGCCCGGTCATGCAACAGTTGCAGCATGCGTTTGCGCCCAAGTCCTATAAAACCGTGGCCGTCGGAACGCTCTACTTCTCCATTGACGCAGCAATCGATCATATCCCAATGGATGAATTCGTTTTTGATTGCGTCGGCGCTAACCGGGTCGTTAGCCTGCAGGTTTTCCAGCGTTTGGTCGGAAAAGACCACGCCCCAACCAAATGTGTCCCCCGGTCGGTTGCGTTCGTACACTGCCACGTCATGCGAGGGATCGCGCAATTTCATCGAAATCGCCAGATACAAACCTGCCGGGCCGCCGCCAACACAAACAATTTTCATATATAATTTCCTTCTCGGGAGAACGAAGTGCGGCAAGCATACAATATTTATTTTAAATTTAAAATATAATTGCTATAATCTTGCGGCGTTTCAATATGATTTTTACGAGAATTGAACGCTCCAGTCAGCCACAGCAGAGTCAGCCCATGCAATCAAGCGCCGCAGATAGACATGTTAATCGTGTTTCAGCCACGGATATGGCTGCCATCGACCACGAAACCCGGCTAATCGAAGCTGATCATCACTCGATAAAACTGTGGCTACGGTTGTTGACGTGCTCCAGTCTTATCGAGGGGCGCTTGCGTAACGCGCTACGGGAGGAGTTTGATACCACGCTGCCTCGCTTCGATTTTTTAGCCCAGCTTGAGCGGTCACCCAGCGGGCTGACGATGGGCGAATTGTCGAGGCGCATGATGGTATCGGGCGGCAATATATCCTGCATTGCGACGCAGTTAGTGGAGGAGGGGGTGATTGATCGTACTGCCTATCCCGCTGATCGGCGTACCTTTTTTGTAAAACTCACGCCTAAAGGCCGCCGCTTTTTTAAAAAAATGGCGGCGCGACATGAAGAGTGGGTCATTCAACTATTGGGCGACCTGACAACCGACGATGTGGCACAGCTGGCTGCGCTGTTGGGTAAAGTGAAACATACTGTGACAGCCAATTCAGCGTCAAAGTAAGAGTCAGGATAGCAATGTATGTGGAAACCGCCCGAACGGATTAAGTATAAGGCGATTGCCGACGGTTGGCCGTCGACTGATCAGGCAGCGAACAGCCTGCTGTTCTCTTCGCTCAAGGTCGGCCCGCTGCAACTGCAGCAGCGCACCTGGGTTCCGGCGATGGTGCCCTGGCGGTCGAACGAAGAGGGTGCAGTGACGGCGGATGTGCTTGAATGGTATCGGCGCTTTGCCGAGGGCAAGCCGGGCGTTATCGTGGTGGAAGCCACCGGAATTCGGGATATTGCCAGCGGCCCCTTGCTACGCATAGGCGATGATCGTTGTATTCCGGGTTTACGTAAACTGGTAGACACCGTGCGTGAGGCAAGTGACGGTCAAACGCGGGTATTGATTCAGATCATTGATTTTTTGACCATTCGCCGCCGGCCTGATAAGGAAAAATTTCTGCTCCGCTACCTCGCAGTCACCGACAGCCATCGACAGCTGCTTGGTATGTTTGCTGCGACCAATGAACAAATCTGTGCGCATCTACTGACCCTGGACGACGCAGCGTTGCAGCAAATTCTGACTCCCAAGGAATGGGAGGATCTAAGCTACGGCTATCGCGAACGCGTAACCGATACGCATATCCCGGCGATTGCAGCATTACCTCAATCTCTACCTGGATTGTTTGCAAGCGCTGCAAAGCGGGCTGAGCTTGCCGGCTTCGATGGTGTAGAACTGCATTACGCCCACGCTTACACCATGGCATCTTTTCTGTCGGCAACCAACACGCGAGAGGATGGTTACGGCGGTGAGCGCGACGCCCGTGTACGCTTGCCGCTGGAAGTCTACGCGGCAGTGCGAGCCTCCACTAGCGCGAAATTCGCCGTAGGGTGCCGTTTCCTTAGTGATGAAATCGTTGACTCGGGCAATCGGGTTGCCGACGCCAGTTATTTTGCCCGGCGTTTTGCGGAAGCGGGAATGGACTTTCTATCACTATCGCGCGGTGGAAAATTCGATGATGCCAAGCAGCCAAAACAGGGCTGGGCGGCATACCCCTACACTGGCCCTAGCGGCTATGAGTGCATGCCGGGCTATATCTCTGATGAACAAGGCCCGTTCGGTCGCAATATCGACGCGGTGGATTCAATACGTCGAGATTTACGCGAGCAGGGTTTGCAAACCGCGTGCGTGCTTGCCGGGGGTATTTTTAATTTTGACCAGGCGGAGGCCTTGTTACAGAACGATCAGGCCGATATCGTCGGTCTTGCCCGCCAGGCGCTGGCTGACCCTGACTGGTTCGAAAAAGTTCGAACCGGCTG
Source organism: Pseudomonadales bacterium (assembly GCA_037969395.1). Classification (GTDB taxonomy): domain Bacteria; phylum Pseudomonadota; class Gammaproteobacteria; order Pseudomonadales; family JAUIET01; genus JBBKXJ01. Next base: position 7,054 of record JBBKXJ010000412.1, on the reverse strand, counting down.
TGGTCACGAGGTGCTTGTCTGCCGCTACAGTAATTACTGCGAGGGGCTTGATCAGAAGCACAAGCAGGTCACCTGCGAACTGTGGGACCGACTGGAGCTGGATGAGCCGGGTTTAAGTAAAACGGTGGACGGTAAGCGGCGCATGGTCGCGCCGCGTTGGACTGCGCCCGCTCGTTGATCTAATTTTCCGGTACTTCCTCCTGCTATGAAGTTAAGTTTGTTTCTCGAATACGTGGCCTTGTTAAACTGAGCCTCCAGGCACCCGACTGAATGTATAGTGAAGACGCTGTATTTTTCATCAGATTTCTGTCGTATTGCCTGGTGCGTGCCAAGCGCGCATAAAAGTTGAGAATAGTGCTCTGAAAGGCCGTGGTTCAACACTCTCTGTTACTGCTACAAGTACATAATAATCGTCTTATGCGGCGCATCGCAGTTGATCAGATTCACGCGTTTGCTTTTTATCTTGTAGCTATCGTCAATCGCAATCAGCTCGTGCGTATAGGTGCCGCCGTACATTGTCTGTTCACCGCGATAGAATTGCAGCGCCTGGAAGTTGGAAGCCACGGTGCAGTTACCGGTCGAATCATTCTTTTCTTCAATGCGAATATTAGCAATGATATGCGAACTACGAACTTTATGATCTTTTGATGCTGCACGTGGATGAACGAAGTTGCGTTTGCGAATTTCCATCATCACGCGGTCGTCGTAGAATATCGAGACATGGTTAATGGGGTCCGCCTGGTCTTCCATCACTGGCATCCAATAGGTGCCGTCTTCGGCGTATAGCGCCAGCCAACCTTCGAGATCGCTTTTGTCTAGATAAGTCGCTTCCTGATACAGCAGCCTTTCGATGGCGGCCAGCTCGCTGGAGTTTCCTGCAATAGTGGACATATTATGCGACCTCCTGGCTCATATATTCTTTCCACGCCTGATACTGTGTGCGCATATCCAGGTCGCTGGTGCCGCCGCCAGTTATGCGATCACCCTCGCTAACGTCTCTGCCGAACTGGCGGTGCATCTCAACCCAATCGCTGCCGTTCGATTGAAGGCCTGCCTGCATGCGCATATAGGCTTCGTGGTCGTCCGGTCCTACCATTGAGCCGGACGAGTTAACCAGTCTTGAGTAGAGGAGGGTGCGTTGTAGCATTTCTTCGGGGGCTCCTTTTAGCCGGAACGACCAGGTCTCCAGAATGCACTTGTTGGCAGCGATAGGCCTTACTACACGAATATTTTGTACTGCCACTTTGATGGTAAACGACGGGTAGTACAGAGTATTGTGCGTGTTATACGATAGGATCTCCCGGGTGCGCTCTTCTCCGTAGGCTTTCTCCATGGCCGCCTTGTATTCCGGGTTTACACTGTAGTCGGCGTGAATGCTGGTTTTCCCGCCATCATAATGATGACCGTATTTAAAACCGGTGATGCCGAATTGCTCCATCGTTTCATGCGAGCCGCCAAAGGGTGGAATGATCTCGGCTTCCGCGCGCTGCTTCACGGCGTCAGCCGGCAAGGTGTCGATATACTTGAGTGCCGCGTCGACCACCGATTGGTGGACTACCTGTGGGTGCATGGTGTCGTTCAAATTCTCGATAAACATCTTCCAGTTACAGTCGTGTTCATAGCGCAGCACGCCGCCGGCCGCTTCGAGTTCTCCTTCCGGAGAGCGGTCACACATGTTATCGAGGCAGTCTGCCGCGCCACCAAGCCAGGTCTTTAGGTCCGGTGCGTTTTTGTCCAATGTGGCGAACACGAAACCGCGATAACTGCCGTACTGAGCAACTTTTTGCATGCTGTATTGCGGATCGTCTTTGTTGAAGCCGGTGCCCTCGTAGCCGGGCATGTTGGGCACGTTAAGCAATTTGCCATCCATGCGGTAGGTCCAGCCGTGATAACAACAGCGAAACGCGCGCACATTGCCACAGGGTTTGTCGACGACTTTAGCGCCCTTATGACCGCAGCGGTTGTGCAGCACGTGTACGTCGTTTTGTTTGTCTCTGACCATGACGACTGGAATTTTGTGAGTAATATTTAGCGTATAAAAGTCGCCGGGATTTGGCACCTGGCTTTCGTGGCCGATGTAAATCCAGGCGCTGCTCCAGATGCGCTGCATCTCCAGCTCGAAAAGTTCCTGGTCGGTGTACACGCTGCGATGAATACGCGTGGGTTCTACCAGTTTGTCTATCGCTTCAGTGGTATAAGTCATAGTAGGGTCTCCGAGTCTTTATTTTCAATCACCTTAGCCTATAGGGATAAAGACCCAAGGCTAGCACCGCCACATACCATAAGTGTCTGGCCGGTGATAAAGCCATTCTCTGGCGCAATAAAAAACATCACGGCGCGTGCCACATCGTCGGGCATACCCAGCCGTTGCACAGGAATACCCTCTGCCATTTGTTGCAGTTTCGGGCTATCTTCCGGAATCACTTCGTGAAACATTTCAGTTGCCGCGATCGGGCCTGGTGCTACCGTATTCACGGTAATCCCATGTTGACCGAGCTCAAGTGCCCAGGTACGAGTCATGCCCATCATGCCGGATTTTGTCGCTGAATAGTTGGTGCGGGTTTGTAAGCCCAGCGCGGCGCGCGAGGTAATGAGCAACACGCGGCCAAACTGTGCAGCCTTCATTGCAGGCAGGAAGGCCTGGGTGAGCGTAATGGCTGCGCCGATATGTATATTGGTCAAGTAGTCGAGATCTTCCAGTTCAACTTCTTCGAGCAGAGCGGCGCGGATTACGCCGGCATTGTGAATGAACGTGGTCACCTGGTGCTGCTGTGCTACTTGCATGGCGGCCGCTCGGGTGGCATCGCGATCTGCCAGGTCGACTGCAATATTGTGTAGCCGCTGGTGCTCGAAATCAGCCGCCCGCCGGGCCAGATTAATCACTTCGTAGTCGGCGTCCAGCAACTCGCGGCAAATTTCTGCGCCTATGCCTGTGCTGCCGCCGGTAACTACTGCAGTGCCTTTTGCCATTTTACTCTCCGCTATATGAGTTTCAGCGCTTGCATCTGTTGCATTCGCTGCGCTGCTGTCGCAAGTTCAGTGGTGTCGCTAACGGCCACGAGGGCCACCGCGCCCGAGGCATCCGCATGTGCAAAGACTTTGACTTTCAAATCCTTCTTTTCCAATGCGCTTGCCATATGAACCATGATAACCGGACCGCAGTCGAGCTTGATCGTACCAATGACCCAGGGCAGCCGTTGTTGAAAGAAATCGTTGAGGCTGTGCTGCAGTTCGACTCTTGCCATCACCGTTCCGTGATTATTCACCGGCGTCCAACGCAGAACACCACTGAGACAATTTTTGCAAACTTCGCGTGGCGGGTATTGAACCGTTTGGCAGTGCTGACAGGTTTGCAGCACTAGTGCGTGGTCCTGCTCATTAGCGGCAGACAAGAGGCGGCCCATTTCTGTTCGTGCACCTGGGGGCGTGCTGCTACGTTGCGGTTGCTCGTTCATAGATCCGGCCTCGCCAGGATGGCGGCGGCAGAACACAGGCCGCGATCATAGTTAACCATGCCGTAGCCGCTGACCATACCGGCGTTGGCGTTCGGCACCTGATTTCCCAGCGCCTCGCCGGTCAACTGGCGGATGGTTTCTACCACGCCCATATAGCCCGCTGCCGCCCCGGCCTGGCCGCAGGATAGTTGACCACCGGAGGTATTGAGGGGTAGTTCGCCGCCGTCGAAAGTCAGCCTGGTATCGCGCACGAAAGCGGCGCCTTCGCCTTTTTCGCAAAAGCCCAGATCTTCCAGTTGCAATATCGATATGACCGGGTAGTCGTCATAGGCTTGAACCAGGTCGATATCGTCGGGAGACATTCTGGCGGCAGCGTAAAGGGCATCGCGGTAGTGACGCCAGCCACCACGAAATTGCACAGGATCATCGGCGTAAGCGTTGTGAAGTTCGTCAGCACCACGCACGACCACATAGGGTAGAGACAATTGTTTGGCGCGCTCGGTACTCATAACAAGAAAACCCTCGCCACCGGCGCAAGGCATCACACAATCGAAGAGGTGCACTGGCCCGGCGATTGGCCTTGCATTTAAGTAGTCCTCTAACGACAGAGGTTTGTCGCGCAGCAGGGCGTGCTGATAATGTTGCGCATTGTGGCGCTGAGCAACACACAGTCGGCCGAAGTCCTCGCGCACAGTCCCATATTTATCCATATAGTGTTGCGTGATTAGCGAGAACGCACCGTTAGGCCCGGCTGCGCCGTAAGGGTAGGCCGCATCTTTCGAAAAGTTGCTGAAGTTGCTTACCAGGTCGGCAAAAGAATCTGGCCTGGACGTGTCGCCGCCGATGCAGGCGATTATCTCCGCGTCTCCACACTGAATGGCGCGCGCGGCTCGGCGTAAGGCCATCACACCCGAGGCGCCGCCAAACGGTAATTGCTCTAACCAGCGCGGTGTTAAGCCGAAATGTTCGGTTAAGGTAATGGCCGAATCCGGGGCGAGCGAGAAGCTGGAAACAGCCAGACCGTCGACGTCCTGTTTTGCGATTCCAGCGCTGTTCAGCATCGCGGCGAGGGTGCGGCCTATAAACCAGGCGGCGCCGTGTTCGCTATAGCGCGTATAACCGAAACTGATTGGCGCTGTGAGCGCCACACCGTCGTATGACTGCTTATTAAAGGTTGCCATTAGCCTGCATTGTTGTGACGTTTTTTTAAGTTGCACAAATCGTAGCACTTATCGTGTTGTAATAACTCGCGAGCCAGTGCTTTTATCTCGCCCCGCTGCGGTTTATTCGATGCCGTGAGGGGTAGCGCATCGACAAACGCAATATATCCTGGAGCCTTAAAATATACCAGCGACTGCATCGCGTGTTCAAAGATGGCCAGCGCCATGTCACGGTTTGCTGTGCCAGCAGCTTTCATTACCACGCAAGCAAGCACTTCGTCGCCACGAATTTCATCCGGCACGGCCGTTACCGCGACTTGATCAATGTGTTCATTCAACACCAGTGTCGCTTCGACTTCCAGCGCTGAAATATTCTCACCGCTGCGGCGAATCACATTTTTGCGTCGGTCAACGAAGTGGTAGGAACCGTCGGATCCCACGCGTACTACATCGCCGGTATGCAACCAACCGCCTTCCCAGGTTTCGGTCGTGTCCTCGGGGTTTTTATAGTAACCGGAGAAAAATCCCTTGCGAGGATCGCTGCCGGCTGCCCGCACCAGCAGTTCGCCGTCCTGTCCCGGCATAACATCGATGCCATGCTCATCGATCAGGCGAGTCTCTACGTTGGCGGAAGGCTTGCCGAAGCAACTGGTGCCTATATGCCGAGGTTCTTCGCTAGCGGCAATACTGCCGCCGCAACCGGACTCTGTCATCGCCCACGCTTCAATCAATGGGAAGCCGAAACGCTTTTCAAATGGCGCGTGGTGCCTGGGGTTAATGCCTGCTCCAAAGCCGAATTTGATTTGTGCTGCGAAATTGTCGTCTGCCTGAGCATCCATGCCCAGAAGAATGGCCGGCATGACCCCGAGGTAGTGTAGCGCTGTTGCCTCGCTGTTGCGTACCGTTTGCCACCAGGTGGAAGGATGAAATCGGTCCAGCTGAATGATGCAGCCACCGGTAAACACCATACCCATCGCCGAGCAGGCCATCGCGTTCATATGCACCAGAGGGAGGGGGGTGATCAAGCGCTCCTCGCCCGGCGTTAACGCACAGAGGCCGCCTACGTCACGATACCAGCGACCGGACGATAGAAAATATTCATTATTGAGCAAACAACCCTTGGGCTTACCCGTGCTACCAGATGTGTAAAGTACGGCGCATTCAGTATGCTCATCTATCACTTCGCCAGTCGTTGGCTGCGAGGGTGTTGGCAGCGCAGTCGTATTGTCGCTGGCCATAATAGCGGCGGCGCTACCCGAAAGCTCTATAGCCGACGTCAGTTCGGCCACTTCTTCAGGCACGCACACGGCGAGACAGATTTCGCTATGCGCCAGCAAATACGCTTTTTCGTCTCGTGTCATTTCGCCGTTGACAGGTACAACGCTAACGCCCAGAGCGTTCAGCGCAAACCAGTGCAGAAAGAAGTCGGCGCGGTTTTCGAGTAACAGGCCAACGCGGTGACCTGGACCGTAGCCCGCTGTTCGATACTGCGCTTGCAATTGGTCAACGTGCTGGTCAGTTTGTTGGTAGCTTAAATCAATCACGCAATTAGAATATGATGCTGCTGCGCGTGCCGGAATATGGACAAAGGCGTGACCGGAATAGTTGGCAACTGCACTTTTAAATGCCTGGTAAACCGAAGACATCAGTTCTGCTCGTACTGGCGGCCGCTTTCGCGTGCGTGGCGTTCGCCTTCGCTGAACCGTTGTTCGGGCAGGAAGGGGTCCTGTCGATCAAATTTGATCCAACTGTTGGCGGCGCGCATGCTGCTGTCTCCATTGAATAGTGAATCATTGTGTAGCGGACAAATTATTTTAAACATAAAATAGTTGTTCGTGGCAATGTTTATTTTCGAGCGTAACGCGAAGCTGACTAACTTCAGCATTTTCATGTCTGGACTCGGGCAGATTATATTAAAGGTGGAGGTGGCAACTAACGTATTTATTCCCATTTAATATTAGCAAGCTGCTTGCGCATGTTGTGCTCTGTTATTGCACGGCTGAAGGCAGGCACAAAAGCGCTGACGAATTCATCTACATAGAGATCGTATTAAAGATATGATTATTAGTGGTGATGACAATGTGTATCCCGCTGAGGTCGAGAACGCGTCAGATGAACATGACGCCGTCGCTGACGTCGCAGTTATCGGCGTTCCCGACCCTAAATGGGGCGCGGCGGTAAAAGCCTGTGTGGTATTAGATAGAGGTACCCTAAAGATTATGACGTGACACCGGTACAATTGATTGAATTTCTTTATCTTTCCAGTTACATCTGCCTACAAAGGTAAGGGCCCGCGTTAAAATTAAATCACAGATTTGCGTGTCGAGGCGCCCACATGGCAAGACGCGAAAACGCTGGAATATAAGTATATTTCAAGTTTTCGCACCAAAAGTAGGCCCAGTAGGGGACGCAGCCAGGCGGGATGGATCGGCGGGCAAA
>JBBKXJ010000411.1:0-5475 GCA_037969395.1 Pseudomonadales bacterium | reverse complement strand
GTATTGTAGTTGCCACACTTGATGGGCGATTTCCAGTTGGCCATTATCTCTTTGGAGGCCGGTAAAAAGTCTGACCATGCATCACCGGCAATCAGGTCATCGGTTTCCCATACGACTTCCAGCTGACCGTCTTCCTGAATTTCGCCGATGAGCACAGGCTTCGACAAATGATGGTTGGCATTCATTGTTGCCATACCGCCGGTCAGATTCGGCGTAGTGATGCCGAGCATGGCCTGCTCCACTGCATCCACTTTAGTTGTGCCGGCTTTTTCCACCGCTTTGACCCACATATTGAAACCGATATAGGTTGCCTCCATCGGGTCGTTAGTCACCCGCTTGTCGTCTTTAATGTATTTCTGCCACTGCGCAATAAACGCGGCGTTGTCAAAGCTTTCAACGCTTTGAAAGTAGTTCCACGCGGCCATGTGGCCGACCAGCGGCTTGGTGTCGATGCCCGACAACTCCTCCTCACCTACTGAAAAGGCGATCACTGGAATATCTTCAGCCGATACCCCCTGGTTGCCCAGCTCTTTGTAGAAAGGCACATTAGCGTCGCCATTAATGGTTGAAACAACGGCGGTAACCTTGCCTTTACTACCGAACTTCTTTATATCAGCAACTATGCTCTGCCAATCGGAATGGCCGAAGGGGGTATAGTTAACCATGATGTCTTTGTCTTTAACCCCCTTCGATTTTAAATAGGCCTCCAGTATCTTGTTGGTAGTGCGCGGATAGACATAATCTGTTCCAGCCAACACCCAGCGCTGCACTTCCAGGTCGTTCATCAGGTAGTCTATCGCCGGTATGGCCTGTTGATTAGGCGCCGCGCCGGTATAGAATACATTTTTGGAAGACTCCTCGCCTTCGTACTGCACCGGGTAAAACAGCAAACCATTCAGTTCCTCAAGCACTGGCAGTACAGACTTTCTCGACACCGAGGTCCAGCAGCCAAAAATAACGTCGACATGCTTGCTACTGATAAGCTCGCGTGTTTTCTCGGCAAATAGCGGCCAGTTGGAAGCCGGGTCTACCACCACCGCCTCCAACTGCTTACCGAGCAGTCCTCCTTTGGCATTCTGTTCTTCCACCATCATTAAAACTGTGTCTTTTAACGTGGTTTCGCTGATGGCCATAGTGCCCGACAAAGAGTGCAACACCCCTACCTTAATTGTCTCGGCAGCCTGCATCGGCCAACTGCTCATCGTGGCAACAGCGGTGAGCGCTGCAGTAACCAGTATTCTTTTAAGCTTGTTCATTATAGAAGTCCTGTAAACTGAGTTAGAGTTGCAGTTGCACGCCAATTGAGAACGAGTCAACGTCTGCGCCGGGATAACCGGAGATGTTCGCATCCCCCGTGCCGTAATTGAAATTGACTCTCGCATTGTGTCCGTCGATAACGTAGTTGATTCCAAACTCGTTGAGGTCGCTGCTGCTCGCGTCACTGGGGTTGTTTTCGACGTAGCGAAGGTAAGGTTGAAACTTGCCTGGCCCTACTGGCTGGGGGAACATAAATGCCACCGTGCCAAAAGAGGAGTCGCCGTCGAACAGACAAAAACACTCGCCGCCGTTCGCACCTGGGTTAGCCAAAGTAAAGTCGGCGTCAAAATCTTTGTATTCAGCCTCTATGGTCAGCACATAATCGCCTGCCAGCACGGTCTCCGATAACAGGTCAACCGTGTAGCCCGAAAAATCGCCCTGCTCGAGTTCGCCACCGCTGCCTCCCGACTGCGACTGCAGTGAGACGCCCAGGGTAAGCACGTTGCCAAGCCCGCCGTGGTAGGTGCTGCTGGTGTAGTAGCCCGGGTTGTCTTCCATATTAAGAAAGTTGAAGGCGAAACGGCCGGCGAACAGCAGCTCGTCTTCAACATTGCCGAAGCCTTCCACGCCGTCGAAGGCGCCAACGGCATACTGAAATTTGCCCAGCGTGCCCCATACTGTGACACCATCATCACGGCCGTATGTGCCGGCCGATCCTCCCTGATCAGAGGGGTACAGCGGTTGTGTGTATTGGTTCCAGCTTAAGCTGTAGAATGGTCCGTTCATTTCTATACGGTCGGCCGGGGTGAGCATGCGCCCTACCCACACGTTAAACGTCGGTGCGAATTCAAATTGGGCGATAGCGTCCAGCACGTCGACGGGGCCGTCGCCAAAAATCTCGTCGGTGTTAAAGGTAAACTTGATTAGCTCGTGCACCTGACCGCTGATGTACAGCCGCATATTCTGAATATCAAAGTCGCTGCTGTTGTCTTCGCCGCTGGGTGCGGCATCTTCGACCGAGGTTAAGCCCATGCGCACACCGGCGCCCACGCTAATCCATTTGTTGCCGTCTATTTCCAGTTTCTTACCTGCCGCTGCTGGTAGTGAAACTGTTACAGCAAGCGCCGCGCAGACAAGCAAGCGTAGCGACACTGATGGATAGTTGCATTGCCTCATAGTGAGAACATCCCCTTCTTTAGATGACTAGTCTGGCGGCGTACTCATACATCGATTTATTGTCTCAGTGTTGCTGCCAGGGCCAAACGCTTGTTGCTATTGGCGATCGACTTGCAGGTAAGATTTAGCAACCCGTGTGCCAATGTTTTTTGAAAGCAACGATAATCTGCGCTATGGGGGCCAGCAGGGAGTGAAACTATGGTTGAAAAAGCGCTGGATAGAGCGCCGCTTACGATCTGGATTAGGCGTCAAATGCTGAGGCACAAATGCAGCCAGATCATCGGCTTAATAAGCCTTCTGATGACAATGTGCGGCGGAATGCGGCTATAAGATAATTGGATTTTTTGACCGCACGAGGAAACTGCAATTTTTAAATAAGCTAACGGGACCAATAATTGTTAGCTGCACTGAAACAGCGGCAAATTATTATGAATAATGTGTAGCGTGCTACAAAAGAGTGCGCGCTTGAGATGATTGCGGTCATTTTGGTGCGCGCAGTGCAAAGCGCGCTAAGTTGCGCAAAATTTGCATTCAGGATTTAGACATATCGGTAGAGTTAAGCAAATCCCGCTGCCGCGCCTGTAGAAAGCGTTATGACGGAAGAAAAAAAGCAGGCACAGCTCGACTATTGCTCTTTTGTTGTCGCTTATTCGCTTAGCCCGCGCATGTGTTGAACGGCGCTTCGCGCCAACGCGTTGAGTTCGTAGCCGCCTTCCAATATCGACATGATGCGATTTTCAGAATATCGGTCAGCCATATCTTTTATCAGTGTTGTGATCCAGTAATAGTCTTCGTCAAGCAGATTCAATGCGGCTAACGGATCGTCTTTATGAGCGTCGAAGCCTGCTGAAATGAAAATCATTTCAGGCTGAAAATTGCGAATGGCGGGCAGCCAGTCGCGTTCTATTGCCAGCCTGAAGTCTGAGGCAGTCGAGCCTGCGCGCAGCGGGGTGAGCACAATATTTCTGCGATCGACCTGATCGTAGCGGCCCGGGTAGAAAGGCCACTGAAAGCTTGAGCAGACCATTACTTCGGGACGGTCTTGAAAAATCTCCACTGTGCCATTGCCGTGGTGAACATCAAAGTCGAGGATCGCAACGCGCTCCAGGCCGAATTTCAGCGCGCGCTGTGCAGCGATGGCAACCGAATTAAACAAACAAAACCCCATCGTCACACAGGACTCAGCATGGTGGCCCGGCGGGCGCACGGCGCAGAATGCATTACGCACATGCTCCGCGAGAATTTGATCGGTAGCATACACGGCGGCACCGGCGGCCCGCAGGGCGGCATTCACACTGTGCGGATTGATAAGGGTGTCGGCGTCCAGCGCGACAATGCCCTCGGCTGGCGATTTTTCCAGCAAAAACTCCAAGTGGTGATCAGGATGTACCGAGTCCACGTCGGTGATATCAAGCAGGGGCGCAAGCTGGGGTTGGATGGTGCCGTTCCATTCGGTCGCATTCACCAGCTGTTGAATAGCGCGTAAACGCAGCGGTGACTCCGGGTGGCCCGGACCCATATTGTGTAACTCGCAGTCCGGGTGATGAAGGTAGAGCGTCGGTTGCGATACCAGCATGGGTTGATGCATCAGTTTGGTCCCTTAACTGTTAGAAACAGTGATCGGCGAATATGCGTCACATGTTCTTGCAGCTTGGTGAAAAAATCAACCGCTATAGTCAGGCCAGCTTGCATCCTTTTCAGAAATAACTTTTACAATCAGCGGCCACTCGATCGCAAAGCGGGCATCGTTATAGCGAATACCCTGCTCGGCACCCGGTGCGTAAAACTCCGACACTTGATAAAACGCTTCGGTGCCGTCTGTCAGCGTTTGATAACCGTGCGCAAAGCCATGCGGCACGTAAAGCATTTGCCGGTTTGCAGCCGACAGCTCCACGCCGAACCATTGACCAAACGTTGCCGAGTCTGCTCGCAAATCGATTATCACATCGAACAACGCACCGCTGGTACAGCGCACCAGTTTGCTTTCCTCGTGCGGAGCGACCTGGTAATGCATGCCGCGCAGCGTACCGGCGCTGTGATTAAACGACACGTTAGCCTGCACAATATTGGCCGCCAGGCCATGCTCTTCAAACTCGCGGCTACACCAGCCGCGGGCGAAAAAACCGCGCTCGTCGGTCATGGGTTCCAACTCAATTACAAACGCATCTGCCAGCGGTGTTTCGGTAAATTTCATAGCTTGCTCCATTAATTAGTGCCCGTTGAACAAATACATTTCAGCATGCCTGCTTTCGCGACTAAAGTCGCTCCCGCAACGTACTTAATACGCTGCAGGAGCGACTTTAGTCGCGAATAGCTCATCAATGCGCGCCAAAAATAAGTCTGCTAGTTGGTACACCTACCTGCATGGCGGCCAGTATCAGGCTGGAAAATAGCGGCAGCGGCGCCAATGCCCAACCATGCTCCTCTAACAGCAGACATAATTCGGTAAAGCCCATGGCGCTGCCGTCGCACTGTTCCGGCAGCGCGATGCCAAGCAGGCCGGCTTCCGCTACGGTCTGCCATAGCTCGCTGTCAAATGACCTGGCGTCGTAATCTTATTTGCGCAGGTAGTCGTCGGTCAGTTTGTTGGAAAAAATCTGCTTCGCCAGATCGCGGATCGCCATTTGGTCTGCGCTAAATGAGAACTCCATAGTAACCTCTCACTATCAATTGTTTTGCTGTACTCCCGGCTGAACAGGAACTTCGGGTGTAAACAGTGGCAGCGCCAAACCGTCTGCCAACGTGTGGGACGATTCGCGTCAGTCGCACTTATACTATTAAGCTATCTGTCTGTGCTCAAGCTGCATCGTTCTAGTCTCCACTGAGGAACGGTCACGAAATAACTTGACGTTCTTGTTTGTCTTTTCGCCCGCCTTCTTCGTCCCCTCGAGGGCCTACTTTTGGTGCAGTAACAGTTACATAATTCGACTATGCGCCTGTTACTGCGCCTCGAAGACGAATGAAAATCCGGCGCAATAACGTTCAAGTTATTTGGTTCCCATTCCTAACATCATGGAACAGCCCATAGTGATAGGCGCCTTC
>JBBKXJ010000410.1:0-9580 GCA_037969395.1 Pseudomonadales bacterium | reverse complement strand
GTACTCGCTGAGCTTTCCTCTGACCAGGCCGTTACCGAGTACCCCAATTGCCTGATTACTCCTGGATTTATCGACGCTCACATTCATTACCCGCAAACAGAAATGATCGCTGCCTTTGGCGAGCAGCTATTGGAGTGGCTGAATACTTACACCTTCCCGGTGGAGGCCAGGTTTTCCGATCCGTCCTATGCACGCGAAATTGCTGATCGCTTTCTCGATGAGTTGCTTCGCTGCGGCACGACAACAGCGTTAGTGTTCGGCACGGTACACAAAGCATCGGTGGATGCGTTTTTCGAGGCCAGCGAAGCGCGCAATCTGCGCATGATTGCGGGCAAAGTCCTGATGGACCGCAATGCACCGGAGGAGTTAACCGACACGCCTGAAACTGGCTACCGCGACAGTAAAGCGCTAATTGAAAAATGGCATAACAAGGGCCGCCAGCGGTATGCCGTCACGCCACGCTTTGCGCCCACATCGAGCGCCGAACAATTGCAAAAGGCGGGGCAGTTGCTGCAGGAACATCCCGGTGTGTACCTGCATACGCACATGTCGGAAAATCAGAATGAAGTCGCCTGGGTCAAAGAATTGTTTCCCGACTGTGAAGGTTATCTCGATACCTATGACAAGGCGGGATTGCTAGGCCGGCGCAGTGTGTTTGCGCATTGCGTGCATCTTACCGATGCCGAATGGCAGCGCATGGCGGCAACGCAATCGAATATTGCTTTTTGCCCGACGTCTAATTTGTTTCTTGGCAGCGGTCTTTTTAACCTGAAACGTGCGGTGCAGGAAAACATAGGCGTTGGATTAGGCACCGATGTCGGCGCCGGCACCAGTTTTTCCATCCTGCAAACCATGAGCGAGGCGTACAAGGTCTTGCAGTTGCGGGGCGATAAACTGATTCCTTTCAAAGCCTTCTATCTAGCGACGCTGGGCGGAGCGCGGTCGTTGGATATGGAAGATATGATCGGTAATTTCGAAGCGGGAAAAGAAGCCGATTTTGTAGTACTCGACCGCGCAGCGACACCGCTGCTGGAGTTCCGCCTAAGCCGCTGCAAAAGTTTATTTGAGGAGTTATTCGTCATTGCCATGCTGGGCGACGATCGTGCTGTAAGCGCAAGTTATGCGGCCGGCAATATCGTACACAAAAAAAATTAGGGGAATCCGCCGACAACGGAATTTTTGTAGTTACTACCAATTGGAGAATAATACTAATGCACTATCCCATTTTCTCACGTCAGGACTTTAACGCCTTCTGGGCACTGTTTGCCGATACCCTGGCAAATTTATTGATTATCTCCGCCGTGTGCCGCTACGTATTTAATATGCCGGTTGAGATTGTCGTCGGGCGCATTCTGCCGGGCGCCGCCATCGCTATCATGTTGGGTATTGGCGTTTACGTTTACCTTGCGCAGCGCCTGGCAAAACAGGAAAACCGCAACAATGTCACGGCATTGCCCTATGGCATCAGCACGCCGGTAATGTTTGTTTATCTGTTTGCGGTTATCGGTCCCATCTACTGGGCTACCGATGATCCGCTGTTGGCCTGGCAGGTCGGCATTGCCGCCGGTGTCGTTGGCGGCCTGATCGAAGTGTTAGGCGCGGCAACCGGCCCGTGGTTACAGCGGGTCATTCCTCGCGCCGGTATGCTGGGTACACTTTCCGGTATTGCGCTGGTGTTTATCGCGACGGTCGCGATGGCGCGCATCTACGAAAACCCGATTATCGGCTTTACCGCGCTGGCCATTGTGCTATGGGGTATGGTGGGCCGTTTTAAATTGCCGTTTGACTTGCCGGCCGGATTAACGGCGCTGGTGGCTGGCACGCTGGTAGCATTTGCCCTCGGTGAAGCATCCATCAGTTTCGAAGGGGTAGGGGTCTATATTCCTCTTCCCTACATCGGTGACTTGATGGTTGGTTTGCAGTACATGTTTGCTCACCCGGAATTGCTGGCGGTACTTATTCCAGTGCAAGTCTACAACTTCATTGAAACCATGAATAATGTCGAGTCCGCCGAAGCGATGGGGGATAAGTACCCGGTCGGTGTCTGTCAGGTTACCGACGGTGTTGGCACCATGGTAGGAGGTTTGTTTGGCTCGCCGTTTCCAACGACAGTTTACATCGGCCATCCGGCCTACAAACGCATGCACGCGCGCAGCGGCTACGCGCTGGGTGTGGGCATCGTATTTTTTATCGGTTCGTTATTCGGCCTGGTGGCGTTTCTCGGCAACCTCATACCCGAGGCGGCGGTCGCACCCATCCTGGTGTTTGTCGGTATCTCAATCATCGGTACATCGTTTAGTTCCTGCGAGCCGAAACACGCGATTGCCGTTGCTATCGCGTTTATTCCGCATGTTTCCAGCATTATCGTGGTGAAGTGGGGTTCCATGTTGAACGCGATGCGCGATATGGGCATGCAGAACGTGCCGGACCTGCTCGATGAATCACTAGCCGCGGCGATGATAACGCAAGGTGCGCACGTGGTCGGGCAATCGGCGCTGGCCAACGGGGCTATTGTCAGCGGTATGTTGTGGGGGGCGTTTGCAGCGTTCCTGATTGACCAGAAGATCACCAACGCGGTGATCGTCGCGTTTTCTGCGGCAATGCTTACCGGCTTTGGTTTTATTCACGATTCAACGTTGCATTGGTTTTCGTTTGAGACGCCGTTGGTTTGGGCCTATGTTGTGCTGGGCTGCATGCTATTGCTGTCGCAGATATTGGGCGTTGAACAGCACGAGGACCCTGAGGGATACTAAGGTGAATGCTTACCTGCAATACGTAAATGCTTACCGGATTAGACGGCTGTCGAGTTGAAAAACCTAGAGCGGCGCGTCGGTAGCCGACGGCAAAATGCATTGAATTGCGACACTGCGAACCCTGCAGTATGATATCGATGGTAACGCGCTGTTATTGCTGGTCTGAATACACTTTGGACAACAGCCTGAGCCGGTTCGTTAGAAGCCTGAAGCGGCGTTAGCGCGCGCGGGTGATCTGTCGATATATTTAAAAGCGAGGCACGTTAGTTGAAGTGGTGAGTAAACCTGGCGACTATAAAACCGGTAAAATACGCGTTGATAATGAGGCAGCGATTCTGGCAGCAGCCGAGCAGGAATTCGCTGCGCGTGGATTTAACGGCGCATCCATAAATCGTATTGCCGAGGGCGCCGGTGTGCCGCGGCCTAATGTGCACTACTATTTTAAAAGCAAGACAGATCTGTACATCAAAGTTCTCAAGAACATTGTCTATCTCTGGAATGACTGGTTTAACCAGATTTCTCCCGATGACGATCCCGCAACTGCCCTCGGCGCTTATATACACGCAAAAGTCATGTACTCAAAAACCAATCCATTGGCTTCCAAAATTTTCGCCAGTGAAATACTGCATGGTGCACCGCATTTAAGCAACTATCTGAAAACGGACTTTCGACTCTGGTTGCGACAAAAAGCGAAAGTGATTGATAGCTGGATAGAGCAGGGAAAAATGGACCCGATCGAGCCGTTTCACCTTATTTTTTTCATCTGGGCATCGACTCAGCACTACGCGGATTTTGATATACAGGTGACATCGGTGTTGGGCAAAAAAAAGTTGACGAACAACGATTTTGACGCCATCGCAGAGAATCTCACTCATATTGTACTGAAGGGCTGTGGCATTAAGACCTGAAAAAATGCTGGGTACCAGATAGGGTTCGAATTAAGAATCTGCTTCAATTATTTTAACAGCGTCTTGTTAATTTCCCCTTCGGGCGGATCCTGGTAAAGCGTCGTGGTAGCGGCATCGCGGTTGACGTAGTAATGTATTAACCCCCGGCGATGGCGCCTACGATCACAAACGCTGAAGCACCTGTAACAACGGCGTCCGGCAGGGGCGCGTCGGGCGAATAGTGGCTGACATCTGCTTCGACCGCGAAGAAGCGCACGCGCGGCCGTCGCTGTCGCGATTCGTGATCGCGCATGGTGCCGCACAGCATTGGGTAGCGCGCCTCGAGCGAGTTGAGAATCGCATCGGTCGTCACCGGGCTGGCCACGTCAAGTTGTACTTCGCCATCGACCTTAGCCAGCGTGCGCAGTTGTGGCGGTAACACAACGCGAATCATGGCAAGGTCTGCGCTTCTACCGACAGTACGGCCGGTAGGTCACGCACGATAGGGGCCCAGTTATCGCCGGCATCAGCCGACGCGTACACCTGGCCGCCGGTGGTGCCGAAGTAGATGCCGCAGGGGTCTGCCGTATCGACGGCCATCGCATCGCGCAACACGTTGACGTAACAATGCTCCTGCGGTAACCCCTTCGTCAGCGCTTCCCATTCGTTGCCGCCGTTGCGGCTGCGATAAACGCGCAGTCGCGCATCAGGCGGATAGTGTTCCGTGTCGCTTTTGATTGGCACCACATAGATGGTTTCCGGTTCGTGCGCGTGCACGACGATAGGAAAGCCGAAATCGCTAGGCAGATTGCCGCTCACCTCGCGCCACGAATCGCCGCCGTCGTCGCTGCGCATGATGTCCCAATGCTTTTGCATGAACAACACGTTCGGTCGAGTCGGATGGATCGCGATGCGATGCACACAGTGGCCGACTTCGGCGGTCGGATCCGGAATATAGTCGGAGTGCAGCCCCTGATTGATGGGTTTCCAGCTCTTGCCGCTATCGTCGCTGCGGAATGTGCCGGCCGCTGAAATAGCGACGAACATGCGCTCGGGGTTATCAGGGTCCAGCACGATCGTATGCAAGCACATGCCGCCGGCGCCGGGCTGCCAGCGCGGCCCGGATTCATGACCGCGCAGCCCCGCAAGTTCGTGCCACGACACGCCGCCGTCGGTGCTGCGAAACAGCGCCGCATCCTCGACCCCGGCGTAAACGGTATCGGGGTCGGTTAGTGAAGGTTCAATATGCCATACCCGCTCGAACTCCCACGGGTGCTGCGTGCCGTCGTACCATTCATGTGTCGTCAGTGGTTTACCGGTCTCTGTAGACGTATCGTAGACGAATTTATTGCTTTCACCCTGCGCCATTCCATTGCCGTTCGATTCGTCGGCGCTGGCATCGACACCGGGCTGCGCCCAGGTCTTGCCGCCGTCATCGGAGCGCTGAATGATTTGCCCAAACCAGCTCGACGTTTGTGAGGCGTAGATACGGTCCGGGTTCAGCGGCGAGCCTGTAACGTGATAGATTTCCCAGCCGGCGAAATATGGGCCGTCAACTGACCATTTTTTGCGCGCAGCATCGGAGTTGAGAACGAAGGCACCTTTACGGGTGCCGACTAGAATGCGAATTGCGGTCACAGCTGTTCTCCCAATTGTCCAGCATCATGCGCGTATTATTATACGCCAGCGCCCGAAAATTACAGGCCGGTCGAATAATTGAGTATAAGCGGAATTAACGCCCCTGACTTACCGAAAATTGAGCAGCTGACTTGGCGGATGCAAACATTAAGCACTCGATGCCGGCGCGCTGACCGATCATGTTATGGTTTTGTGTCGGTGTGCATGCAGTGAATACCCCCTCGTATCCTGCATGCCGGTAGCCCACGGATAGTGATAAGTGAAGTCGCGAGTTAGGCAACGTACTATCGATCATCGCAGCCGCGAGGGTCGGATTGCACTCGCTTGCTTTTTTCTACAGGCCGCGTTCCCCTCTGACTATTTGCTGGCGCCACATCACTATTGTTAGCACAATCGCAGAGCAGCAGCCAATCCGGAGTACCTCCCGGGGATACGCATGCTTAAATAACTGCGTTTCACTTAGCTGGAGATAAAACATGAAATTCTCGATCGCTGCCGCGTATAGGCAGCTTCGCTTACGTGTATGACTGCAACAGCCGATGCACCCCGACTCACATGCGCCCATTGGCGTTAAAGGGCGACCATACCCATCAACTGGGAGAGTTGATGGTCTCCTACCGGTATAAGTATATGGAGATGAAGGGCAATATCGATGGCACCTTGAGTCGATCACCCGAGTGAATCGTCAGTACCGAAGCAAACCGCTTTGCCAATCCACCGATGCAGCCACCCAACCTGGGAATATCGTACACCCAAATACACCTACCGAATGACTGCTAACCCATAGCTGCGGACGGTCGATGCCGCCGCAGAATGTTCTGCAATCAGGCAAGTTACGGTCACAACCGGTCACTGAGATAATACAGATGGCTAGGAAAGCGGACGTTAACAGCCTGCATCTAGGACCCTGCGGTCTCACAAGCAGTTTTTATGAGGCACCTGGTCACCGATCGTTTTGGCGCCTGCACTTACCCCGTCCCTGATATCAACTAATTGCGTAGTGAACAACGGCATCAACGTGAATTGCAGCGCAGTCAACTATTGGAAATTGAGTTTGGCCCTCCCTGTAGACCAATGCAAGATCAGTCCCTCCCAGCATTATGGCGTCGACCTTTGCCTCTCTAATCAGCCACTCGCACGCAGAATCAAAAACAGCACGCTGATGACTTGTGACGTTACCGGACGCAGCCATCGAAACGTAGGCAGCATGTACATCATCTAATGCGCTACCAGTTGGCGTGATTACTTCAGCGGTGCTGATTCCAGAATAAAATCGCGTTTCCATGACAGTTCGCGTCCCTAGTATTCCGACACGTGTTAGCTCTCTTGCTTTAATCGCTTCGTTAACTTCCATGAGCATATCAATAACCTGTAAGGGAGAATTTTCCTTGAAGGTGTCAATACAGAAATGCCCTGCGATTGAAGTAACCACCAAGCACTCCGCACCCGCAGATACGAGTCTGTCAGCCAGTCGTTTGTAGATTTCGACTTGATCATCTACATCGTTGCATTCGAGATTATGAAGTAGAGTGGGAGTGTCAGCATGAACAATCGTTAGCTCCAGCGTCTTTTTCCTGCTCGCAAATTCTGCGATTAGGCGGCGGTAGTAGTAATCTGTTGCCGCAGGCCCTATGCCGCCAATCAGTCCAATTTGCACTTAACAGTACCCGTTAGTAAAGAAATTGAATAATGTTTTCTAATTTGTGCCGCGATCTTGCTCGCCTCATAACAGCCCGCTTGTAAGGCCCTGCGATTCCACAAGCAGTTTTTGTAGATTTACTCGATTGTCGCACTTTTTTTAGTTGAAACATACAGACATGCCATGAATGTTACAGGTGGTATTCCCGCATAACGGGACCCCGTTTTCGGGTACGATTGGAGAAACCGGCGCTGCTTTCAAGAGTAATTCAACCGAATGCAATGGTGACTGTCTGCTATGGAGAGAAAAAACGGTTGTTAGTCGAAAGGCCGCAAGGGGTCGACAGCGCCACTTCACTGCTTCGGGCGTTCATAAGCAGCTTACTCTTGCTTGAGCTGCCGATCAATTAAGGGTAGTTCCGGCGCTTTGCGCAGCGTCAACGGGTTGTAAGCCGATCCGCCGAAAATACCGTGCTGGTCGACCTGCTCGAATTGATCTCCGCTGATCGGGTCTTCGGGAAAATAGGTAAAGTTTGAAAACAACTAACGACAGTTACGCCTGCGCTACTAAATACCGTTGTTCACAAACGTGGCGATTCGCTGGCCGTGCATATAGAAACCCTTGCTGATTGCAACTATGGTCGTCTAACCATTGCGCTTGTTCCGGTCGTTCAACGCCTTCGACAATGACGCCTAACTTCAGTGATCGGCCAAGTGATAACATCATCGCGATCGTGTTGGCTGCATCATTGTCTTCAGGAACATTTTGGATAAACGATTGGTCGATTTTTAAGTACTTGACCGGCATGTGGTGTAAATGCCGAAATGACGCGTAGCCGGTTCCGAAGTCATCCAACGCCAATGTAATACCTTCCCGTGTTATGAGGTCGAATGTGGATGCATAATTTGTGAAATTTTCTACCAAGGTCGATTCGGTGACTTCCAATATCAATTGCGAAAAGGGAATCTGCAGCATTTTCAATCGGTGACTGACATGTTGAATAAACTGAAAGTCGCGCAGCTGGCTCAAGGACACATTGACAGCAATGTATCCTTTAAATTGATATTTCTCGCGCCAGTCGTGTAATGACGTGACCGCTGACTCGAAAACATAATCGCCTAACGCTGCTATCAAACGGCTTTTTTCTGCCACGGGAATAAATTCTGCCGGTGGAATCTCCTTCCCATCGTGCGACCACCGGCAAAGTGCTTCAAATCCCTCGAGCTGAATATCTTTGTTCCAGATCGGTTGATAAGCGACGCTCAGCTGCTTATTGTCCAAAGCGATCGCCAAATGCTGACGAATATAATTTTCACGTACAAAGCGTCGATTGATCTCTTCTGAAAACCAATGATATCGATTGCGTCCTTGAATTTTCGATTGATACATGGCCTGATCGGCATACCGCATTAAATCCGATACAGTAGTTCCGTTTCCTGGATAAACCGCAATACCAATACTGCACGATGTCTGAGTTGCCGCCCCCTTTATATTAGTTGGTTTCGATATTTTGTGAAGAAGGTTGCTTGCGATGTCATTGACCTGTTCGTGGTCAGTGACATCTTCGATCAACACGACGAATTCATCGCCGCCAAGGCGAGCGACAAAATCACTTTTGCGAAGATTCTGCTGTAAGCGCAGGGCGATCGCCGCCAGTAATTGATCGCCGGCGTCATGGCCATAGATATCATTAATGTCTTTAAAATTATCCAGATCGATGAAGAGCAATGCGACTTGCAATTGTTTTCGCGATGCTCTGACCAGTGATGTCTCGAGATATTCGATGCAGTAGGCACGATTCGGCAGCCTGGTCAGTAGATCGTGATGCGCCAGGTAGGCAAGTTTTTGCTTGGATTTGATTTCGGCGGTAATATCACGGAACACGACAACAGCGCCGATGACTTTATCACCTGCCAACAATGGGCTCGCCTTACTCTCGATCCAGAGCCGCTTGCCGCGCTTTGTCCAATACACGTCAGTGGGCGTAACGGTGGGAACGCGCTGTTCTATGGTACGAAAGACCGGACTGTTTTTATAGGGGTTTGGTTCAGCGCTGGCATTCGAGTATTGAACCAGCTGATGAAAATGCTTCCACAAGACGTCAGATTCTGTAAATTCCAGAATCTTCAGTGCGGCAGGATTGATATACGTGACTAGCCCGCCGGTATCCACTTTATAGATACCATCGCTGGCTGAATTTAAGATCAACGCCAGTTCACTGCGTTCATTTGCGATCTTTTGTTGTGCAAATTCCGCATTTTTGAGTGCGGTAAGATCGGTATGTGCGCCCAGCATTCGGATGGCCTTGCCCGCTGAATCGCGTATCGCCAGGCCACGACAGCGTACCCATACCGTCGAACCGCTTTTATGCCGATAGCGGACGATTTGATCATAAGGATGTGCCGGGTTATCGCAGTGATTGTGAAAATTCACCAGCGCCAGCGCCAGGTCTTCCTTGAAAATCATATCCTGCCATTCACTGGCCAGATGTTTTTTAGCGCTCGGGTCGTAACCAAATGTCTGCCAGAACTTGGGGCTGATCCATTCATGTTCTGGATGCTCTAAATCCCAGTACCACATTCCATCCAGGGAACCGGACTGAATGAACTCAAACAGGTCAGGGTCATGCTGAATTTTTGCATACAACTCGTCTTTCAGGTACG
>JBBKXJ010000409.1:0-17471 GCA_037969395.1 Pseudomonadales bacterium | reverse complement strand
CTACTGGAACGTTTTAATGATATTGCAGCCCGCAACGCGCTTGATGCACAGCAAATTGAGACGTTAACCTTCTTGAGCGAAAACGAAATTATCACCGATAAGCTGTATATTATGCTGCGGAAGGAGTTGCGGAAAGATTGACGCTTTTAGAATCCTGCTGTGACAACCAATAAAAAAAGGCACTTACTAAGGTGCCTTATATTAATTGGTCGGGACGGCAGGATTTGAACCTGCGACCACCACACCCCCAGTGTGGTGCGCTACCAGGCTGCGCTACGCCCCGAATAGTGTCCGCAGGTTGATGCTGCGGGAAAACGCGCCAGATACTAATGTATTACGGCGCGTTTTGAAACTAGTTTTTAAGCGCGGTGAGTACGTCTTCCAGTTCGTTTATCATTTGCCGAATCAGCTGTCGATACTGCCGCGTGTCTTCCTTCGCATCTTCGCCAGAGAGTTGCTGGCGTGCGCCGCCGATAGTAAACCCCTGGTCGTACAGCAAGCTGCGGATTTGACGGATCATGATCACGTCCTGACGCTGATAATAGCGCCGGTTGCCGCGCCGTTTTACCGGCTTTAGCTGCGGAAACTCCTGCTCCCAGTAGCGCAGCACGTGTGGCTTTACTGTACACAATTCGCTTACTTCGCCAATGGTGAAATAGCGTTTACCGGGAATGACCGGCAGCTCGTTATTATTACTTGGTTCCAGCATAAGCTTCTACTCTGGCTTTTAGTTTTTGTCCTGGTCTGAAGGTCACCACACGGCGAGCAGAAATTGGAATTTCTTCGCCAGTTTTAGGGTTTCTTCCCGGCCGTTCTGACTTGTCGCGCAAATCGAAGTTACCGAAACCGGACAGCTTGACTTGCTCATTATTTTCCAGCGACGAGCGGATTTCTTCAAAAAAAAGTTCAACTATTTCTTTGGCTTCGCGTTTATTCAGGCCCAACTCTTCATACAAGCGCTCGGCCATATCAGCTTTTGTTAATGCCCGTTCTGGCATAGCTAATTCCTTAGTGTCGCGTCAAATTTTTGTTCTAATAGTGCAACAACTTCATTTAAACACTTGCTTACTTCCTGTTCAGTCAGCGTGCGCGACCGATCTTGTAAGGTCAAGGCCAGCCCCAGACTTTTTTTGCCATCGGCGATTCCCTGGCCGTCGTAAACGTCAAAAATAGTCATATCGCTTAATTGCTCTCCAGCAATCGCTTGAACATCGCGACGAATTGCCGAAAATTCGACGCTTTTGTCGACGATAATCGCCAAATCTCGCTGCACTTCCGGAAATTTCGATATTTTCCCATAACTTGGGAGTATACCTTGAAGTAAGGACTGAAGTGAAACTTCAAACAGGTATATTTCACCAGAAAGATCATTATCGGCCATCACTTGCGGATGCAGGGCACCGATGATGCCAACCTGTTCGCCCTTTAGCAGCAACGCTGCTGT
Organism: Pseudomonadales bacterium; assembly: GCA_037969395.1. Lineage (GTDB taxonomy): Bacteria > Pseudomonadota > Gammaproteobacteria > Pseudomonadales > JAUIET01 > JBBKXJ01. Next base: position 16,027 of record JBBKXJ010000409.1, on the reverse strand, counting down.
TTTCCCAGGATGCAACGCTGGATGTTCCGCAAGCTCGAAGCTAAAGTCCTCACTCTGCCCACTCAAACTTAACAGTGATTCAACATCACCTTTCACATCGTAAAAATCCACTATTGCACGCTCGTTAGCCCACTCTTTGGCCCAACGATCGCCGCAGGCTATGCCCGCCAGCATTTTGTCTTGCACCAGGCCCACGTCTGTCTTAATGAAGCGTTGCCCAGTTTCGAATAATCTAACGCGCTGCTGTTGGCGCGCCACGTTGTAGGCTAACGCCTGCACCAGACCCGGCAGCAAACTGGTGCGCATGACCGACATTTCACTGGAGATCGGGTTGGCAAGCGCAACAGGCTTAACGGCCGGATCAAACTGCGCTTGCAGCGCGGGCTCGATAAAACTGTATGTTATCGCCTCTTGATAACCACGGCCCAACAGCTGACGCTTAACGCTGGAAAGCGGCAATGTTGCTTCCACATCACGCTTGAACTTCTGTGGCACCAGCAAAGTACGGCTGGGTAAATTATTGTAGCCGTAAATGCGCGCCAATTCTTCCAGTAAGTCAGCCTCAATGGCCAGATCAAATCTATGCGAAGGCGCGGTAACCTGCCAACCATCGGCGCTAGCTTGCACGGTCGCACCCAGGCGTTGCAGTATATCCTCCACTTCGGAATCGTCTAACTCGAAACCGAGAAGCCTTATTATGCGCGAGCGACGCAAACTTATCGGCGTCGTCGCCGGCAGATGCTCTGCGTTTGCCACTTCGGTCACGGGCCCCGCCTGGCCGCCAACGATATCGAGCAGCAGCTGAGTGGCGTGCTCAAGTGCGAGCGTTTGCAGCTGCGAATCAACACCGCGCTCAAACCGGTGCGACGACTCGGTATGCAACCCGTAAGCTCTGGCGCGGCCGGCAATCGGCGTCGGCGCGAAGAATGCTGATTCCAGAAAAAGGTGTTTGGTAAGCTCGCTGACGCCGGAGTCGGCTCCGCCCATAATACCGGCCAGGGCCAGCGGTTTGCTGTGGTCGGTTATCAACAGGCAATTATCGTCCAGAGTCAGCGTCTGCTCATCGAGCAGGGTCAGCGCTTCCTTATCGTTCGCCTTGCGCACAATAATGCCCTGATCGAGTTGATCAAGGTCAAACGCGTGCATGGGTTGCCCCAGTTCAAGCATGACATAGTTGGTTACGTCTACCGCTGCGTCTATGCTGCGCATGCCGGCGCGACGTAGTCTTTCCTGCATCCATAACGGCGCTGACTGGCTGAGATCGACGTTGCGGATAACGCGTCCGGCATAACGCGGGCATTCAGCGGCGGCCAGCACACTGACCGGAAACGTATCGTCTATTGTCGGTGCTACCGCTTTAATCGACGGGCCGCTGGCCGCCAACTTATTTAACACGCCAACCTCACGCGCAACGCCTGCGAGGCTGAGGCAATCACTGCGGTTGGGAGTCAGGTCAATTTCGAAAACGGTATCAGGCAAACTGAGATAGTCCAGCAATGGCTGGCCCGGCGCAGCATCCTGCGGTAACTCCCAAAGACCCTCGCTGGCTTCACCAAGACCCAGTTCGGCCTGCGCGCACAACATGCCGTGTGAATCGACGTCGCGTAATGTCGCAGTTTTTATTTCCATGCCACCGGGCAGCACGGCGCCGACCCTGGCAAATGGTACTTTCAAGTCAGTGCGCGCATTGGGCGCGCCGCACACAACCTGAAAAGTGTCTTCGCCATCGCTAACCTGACAGACCAGTAACTTATCAGCATCAGGGTGTTGTTCGACACTCCGAATGTGGCCGACCACCACATTATAGAGTTCGCCTCCCAGCTTATGGCAAGCCTCCACTTCCAGCCCGGCCATTGTGAGCTGCTCGGCCAAAGCCGCAGCAGACAGCGAGGGATCTACCCATTCGCGCAACCAGCGCTCACTAATTTTCATATAAACTGGCGCAGAAATTTGACATCATTGTCAAACAGCAGGCGCGCATCGTCGATGCCGTAACGCAACATTGCCAATCGGTCTGCGCCCATGCCGAAGGCGAAACCCGAATAGCGTTCGCTATCGATATTCGAATATTCCAGTACTTTGGGGTGCACCATGCCGCAGCCTAGCACCTCCAGCCAACCGGTGTAACTACACACTCGACAACCGTCGCCGGCGCACATGACGCAGCCAATATCAACTTCCGCCGAAGGCTCGGTAAAAGGAAAATAGGATGGCCGAAAGCGCACTGCCAGTTCGTCTTGCTCGAAATAAACTTGTAGAAAACTCTCTATCGTACCTTTTAGATCAGCGAAGCTAATGTCTTCGTCGATAAGCAAGCCTTCGACCTGATGAAACATCGGCGTATGGGTGAGATCGGGCGAGTCGCTGCGATAAACCCTGCCGGGGCAAATTATCCGAATCGGTGGCTCGCTGGTTTCCATCACGCGCACTTGCACCGGCGAGGTATGCGTTCTTAACACCGTGTTGCTGTCGATGTAAAACGTATCCTGCATCGCCCGTGCCGGATGATGCTCGGGCATATTCAGTGCGCTGAAGTTGTGATAATCATCTTCAATCTCAGGCCCTTCGGCAACATCAAAACCGATATTGGTAAATATCGATTCAATACGCTCAAGCGTGCGCGATACCGGGTGCAAACCACCGATAGACTGGCCACGCCCTGGCAACGTTACGTCAATTTTCTCGCTTGCCAGCCGAGCCGCTAACGCCGCATGTTGCAGCACTGCTTTACGATCGCCAATTTGTTCTTGCAGTCTTTGCTTGGCAAGGTTGATTTGAGCGCCGGCGGCCGGCCGTTCAGCGGCTGACAGTTTACCCAGGCCTTTAAGCAGTGCTGTTATCTTGCCTTTCTTACCCAAATAGTCGACGCGCACCGCATCCAGGGCTGTCGAATCGCTGACAGCACCGATAGCGGCGCGCGCTTCTGTTACGAGCTCTTCAAGATCGTTCATAACGATTCAGTCATACCGCGCGGCGAACCACGCGGGCTAAGCAGCGATAGCTTGTTTTGCCTGCTCTGCCACCGCCGCAAAGGCGTCTTTGTCATGCACGGCCATGTCGGCTAGCACTCGGCGATCAAGCTCGATATTGGCCGCGTTGAGACCAGCGATCAAACGGCTGTAGCTGATGCCATTGACGCGTGCCTGCGCATTGATGCGAGTAATCCACAGCGCGCGGAACATGCGCTTGCGTTGACGGCGGTCACGATAAGCGTATTGGCCGGCTTTGGTAACTGCCTGCTTGGCGACACGGTAGACACGGCTGCGCGCTCCGTAATAACCTTTAGCTTGCTTTAAAACTTTCTTGTGGCGTCGGTGTGCTGTCACACCACGTTTAACGCGGGGCATTGCTTTCTCCTATTAAGTAATAAACTGCCGGGGTTGCTGGGTCTTATTTGACGCGCAACATTCGGTCCACCAATATTTTATCGGCTGGGTGCACATTGTCTGTGCCGCGCAGCTGACGCTTTCGCTTGGTGGTCATCTTGGTCAGAATATGACTTTTATAGGCGTGCTTGCGCTTGTAACCGGAACCGGTTTTTTTAAAGCGTTTAGCGGCCCCACTGTGAACTTTCAATTTACTCATGATTTACTCAACTCGCATTGAAACTCTTTGCGGCTGTTCGCGCGCATAAGTTTTTAGTTAATGGAAGCCGGTCTTATTGCAGACTGCTCGATAAAAGCAGCGGCGAGCCGACTATCTCTTTTTGAGGGGTGCTAACACCATGTGTAGCTGGCGACCTTCCATTTTCGGAAATTGTTCGACGTTGCCTAATTCGGCAAGGTCTTGCTCGATCCGTTTCAGAAGGTCAATACCAATCTCCTGGTGCGCCATTTCGCGGCCACGGAACCTGACGGTTACCTTGGCCTTATCCCCATTTTCAAGGAAACGTGTCAGGTTGCGTAGTTTGACCTGATAATCTCCTATGTCCGTCCCTGGTCGAAACTTCATTTCTTTAACATGTGTGATTTTCTGTTTTTTCTTGGCGGCGGCTTTTTGTTTCTTCGCCTCAAACACATGCTTGCCGTAATCCATAATTTTGCAAACGACAGGGTCTGCTTCAGCAGTCATTAGCACCAAATCCATTTTGGCATCTTCTGCCGCCTTGAGCGCTTCTTCCAGCGGTACGATACCGGCTTGTTCACCGTTTGCGCCCACTAGGCGTACTGTATCCGCCTCAATTTGATCATTGATCAAGGCTTTCTTCGAACCGCCTCTCGAATCTTGCTTGATATTAGTTCTCCAAAACAACACGGCCGCGACGCGCGACGTCATTGGCGAGGTGCTCAGCAAAATCTTCCAAACTGAGCGTGCCTAAATCTTTGCCTTGACGCGTACGTACGGCCACTGTTTGCGTTGTGGTTTCCTTATCTCCCACCACGAGTAGATAAGGAACCTTCTGAATTGTGTGCTCGCGGATTTTAAAGCCGATCTTCTCATTTCTCAAGTCTGATTGCGCTCTAAAGCCTTTATTTCTCAGCATTTCCTCTACTTTTAACGCATATTCGGCCTGCTTGTCGGTAATGTTCAAAATAGCGACTTGCTGCGGCGCCAGCCATGCGGGGAATGCGCCTTCGTAGTTTTCTATCAGTATGCCAATAAAGCGCTCGAATGAGCCGACAATCGCACGATGCAACATCACCGGAGTTTGCCGGCTGCCATCCTGCGCGACATAGTGCGCGTCCAACCGACCTGGAGTTGAGAAGTCGACTTGAATTGTGCCGCACTGCCATACCCTGCCTATGCTGTCTTGCAGGGAAAACTCGATCTTGGGCCCGTAGAACGCACCCTCGCTAGGCAATTCCTGCCAGGGTAGCTGTTTATTATCCAGCGCCAGGGCCAGCGCCTGCTCTGATTTATCCCAAATGGCGTCGCTACCCACACGATTTTCCGGACGCGTAGACAATCGATAAATAATGTCGGTAAAACCAAAATCGGTGTACACCGCGTGCAAAAAGTCGATGAAAGCGCTGACTTCATCCTGAATCTGCTCCTCGGTGCAGAAGATATGCGCATCGTCCTGAACAAACCCTCGCGCCCGCATCAGACCGTGCAGCGAGCCGGAGGGTTCGTTGCGGTGACAGGAGCCAAACTCCGCCAGGCGTAAGGGCAAGTCACGATAGCTGCGCAAGCCCTGATTAAACACCTGCACATGACACGGGCAGTTCATGGGCTTAATAGCGTATTGGCGCCCGTCGCTTTGCAAGGTAAACATGTCATCGCCAAATTTGTCAGCGTGACCGGAGCGCTCCCACAGCGAAAAGTCTACCAGTTGCGGCGTGCGAATTTCCTGGTAACCATGCTGCACCTGCTGGTCGCGCATGTATTGTTCGACCACCTGATAGATCGCCCAGCCCCTGGGATGCCAGAACACCATGCCCGGCGCCTCTTCCTGCATGTGAAAAAGGTTCAGCTGCCTGGCTATTTTACGATGATCACGTTTCTCGGCTTCCGCCTGCTGAGTCAGGTATTTTTTCAGCTGCTTTTTGTCGGCCCACGCGGTTCCGTACACGCGTTGCAGCATTTCATTCTGCGAATCGCCGCGCCAGTAGGCGCCGGCCAGCTTGGTTAGCTTGAAGTTTTTCAGGAACCGCGTATTTGGCACGTGCGGGCCGACGCACATGTCGACATATTCCTGATGATAATATAGTCCCATGGCTTGTTCGTCCGGCATGTCTTCCACCAGACGCAGCTTGTATTCCTCGCCCCGCTGTTTAAAGGTTTCGATAACATCGGCACGCGGTGTCATCTTTTTGATCACGTCATAATCCTGCGCAATCAACTCATGCATACGGGTCTCGATTGCTTCCAGGTCGTCTGGCGTAAACGGCTGGTCGGTCGCAATATCGTAATAAAAACCGTCGTCGATCACCGGACCAATAACCATTTTGGCCTGCGGATAAAGTTGCTTTACGGCGTGGCCGACCAGATGCGCGCATGAGTGACGGATGATTTCGACACCCTCGTCATCCTTAGCTGTGATAATACGCAGCGTTGCGTCGTGCTCCAGCAGCTTGCTGGCGTCTTGCAATACGCCATCGACCTCGCCGGCTAGCGTCGCCTTGGCGAGACCTGGGCCGATATCCTCGGCGACTTGCATTATAGTAACGGGACGATCAAAGCGACGCTGACTTGCGTCAGGGAGAGTGATAACTGGCATGCGGTTCCCTATTTCAGTGGTGGCCCGTACTAAAGGTCACGTGAAAACAGTAAAGTTAAAATTTAGATATAGGCGTTAGAGACCAAAAATGTTCTCTCGCGCGCGACGGCGCGAAGTATACACGATTAATAGGCTTTATTTGAGAGCAGCGCCAGCGGTGTCCTGAGCAAGATCGCCATGTCCATTTTAAGCGACCAATTGTTAATGTAATTCAGATCAAACTCAACCCGGCGCTGCATGTCTTCCACCGTTAGCGTTTCACCGCGACAACCATTAATTTGCGCCAAACCGGTGAGTCCTGGCTTAATGCGATGTCTGGCCATGTAGGCGTGAATTTTTTCGGCGTAATAGTCATTGTGTTGCACCGCGTGGGGACGCGGCCCGACCAGTGACATTTTTCCTTGCAGCACGTTGAACAGCTGCGGTAGTTCATCCATGCTGCTGCGCCGCAGGAACCGGCCGATTGCGGTAACGCGCGCATCGCCAGCGGTTGCCTGCTTCAGCATGCCTTCTTCTTCGTCGTGCAAGTACATACTTCTGAATTTGTAAATATTGATCACCTGCCCATCCCAGCCGTGGCGCCGCTGTTTGAACAGCGCCGGTCCTTTCGAGGTCAGCTTAATCAGTACAGTAATAAGCAACAGCAGCGGGCTAAGCAGAATAAGCAACACCGTGCTAAGGGCTCGGTCGAAGATGTTTTTAAAGAATGCCTGCGGTCCGGAAGTAATAGGGCTCTCGGATAGCGAAAGCAGCGGCATACCTGCTACTTCTCGCACCCGTGGATGGAGTAAATTCAAAGAGAATATATCTGGCACCCAGATTACGTCCAGGCGGGTGAAATCCAGCTTGGAGTATATTTCTTCGACTCGTGACGCCTCGCTGAGCGGCAGCGCGATATAAACACGACGCACTTTATTAGCAGCGGCAATGTGCCGCACATCGGCGATTCGTCCCAGCGCAGGCACGTGATCGACCTGCCAGCCCTCAAGACTTTCAACGTCGTCGTCAACCACACCGATTACTTGCTCAGGCAAAAACACGTTGCTGTTGATACTTTTTGTCAAATGATCAGCTAAATGACCTGACCCTACAATCAGTGCCGACATCACTTCGGCGCTGGCTTGAGCGCGGCGCGAAACAGAATGGCAGATCAGGTAAATCAGCACCTGAACCACGTAACCTGTCAATGCCCACCAGATAATCACCTGACGCGAGTAGTCTGCGGATGATTTGGTAAAAAAAGCGATTAATATTAACGCGGTGACCACCATACCCCAGCATTTAGCCAGACGAATCAGCACGATCGAGTCGCCGGTAAAGCGGCGATACACGCCGACGCCGTTGTAAACAATACCCATTAGTAGTACGGTAATAACTGCCTGGATGCGGTATTGACGATCGATGTCGTAGCCGTGTAATTCGACGATAATAAACAGTACGGCAACCACCGCGATGCAGTCGAGTAGCATCTGCACCCAGCCGCTCAATGACTGATGATTCTGTAGTAACCTGCTCTGAGAGTACAGTGATCGAATTGGCATATCCGAGTTGTGATTGTGAACTAACTTCATTCAGAACAATTCCTGTTGCTACTACTATTCGCTAGCTCAAGCCGGCGTAACGTCCACAGCGACGTAGATACGCGCCTAAAATCAATACTCTCCCAGCAGCCTGACTCACAGTCCGTCATGACGCGCGCAGATTACCCTGATACTGATGACTTCGCTGCCGGCAGCGGCAGCCAGAGGCTTACAGGCTGCGGATGCTAACACTGCAAACCAGAGACTTAAAGCGAGATGCCAAAAACTACCTTAAGAAGTTTGATCACTTAACCACCAACCGAAATGTCTTTCGATTCTGAGCTATCGACAGCACAATCAGTTTACTTAATTCATATGAAGTAAATGTGTAAACAAAAAAAACCCCGCCAACCAGCGAGGTTTTTTATTTTATTGGTAGGCACGATTGGATTCGAACCAACGACCCCCACCATGTCAAGGTGGTGCTCTAACCAACTGAGCTACGTGCCTATGCCTCTAGATCGGACCTATCAGCAACTGGCCGCACATCTTATACAAGCCATACATGCAGCACAACTACACGACACTCATAAACTGATGTTTCTTCAGCTGCTGCAGTTGGTCACGCACCTGCCCGGCTTCCTCAAATTCCAGGTTTTTCGCATGCTGGTACATTTTCTCCTCTAACTGTTTCAGCATGCGCGACATTTTACGTGGGTCATCCAACGGCACACCTTGCACATCTATATAGTCGGTTTTTGCTCCCTTGGCGTTGCGGCGCCCTTTGCCTTTGCCTTTACCTGGGGCGTAGCTTACTTCGAGAATATCGGCGACCGATTTCTTAACACCAACAGGCGTTATATCGTGCTCTGCATTGAATAGCTGTTGCCTGGTGCGCCGTCGATCAGTCTCATCTATCGCGCGCTGCATAGAACCGGTAATTTGATCGGCGTAAAGAATGGCAGTGCCGTTGAGATTTCTAGCGGCTCGACCTATGGTCTGGATGAGCGACGATTCTGATCGCAAGAAGCCTTCCTTATCGGCGTCGAGTATCGCGACCAGCGCAACTTCGGGCATATCCAGCCCCTCGCGCAGTAAGTTAATACCAACCAGCACATCAAACTCACCGAGGCGCAGGTCGCGAATAATCTCCACGCGCTCTACGGTGTCGATATCCGAGTGCAGATATCTGACCCTGACGCCGTGTTCGGATAAGTATTCAGTCAGGTCTTCCGCCATGCGTTTGGTTAACACGGTCACCAGCACGCGTTCCTTCTTCTCCGCACGCCTGCCTATTTCCGACAGCAAGTCATCGACCTGAGTTTGCGCGGGGCGCACTTCAATCGCCGGATCTACCAGCCCGGTAGGGCGCACCACCTGCTCTACCACTTGACCAGCCCGCTCCATTTCGTAAGCGCGCGGGGTGGCGGATACGAAAATTGCCTGCGTAACCTGGGCTTCCCATTCCTCGAAGCGCATGGGGCGGTTGTCCAGCGCCGACGGCAGCCGAAAGCCATATTCAACCAGCGTTTCCTTGCGCGACCGGTCACCCCGGTACATGCCGCCTATTTGCGGTACGCCGACATGCGACTCGTCGACCACGACCAAAGCATCTTTTGGCAGATAGTCAAATAACGTTGGCGGCGGCGCGCCGGCTTCACGACCAGACAGGTAACGCGAGTAATTCTCAATGCCATTACAGTAGCCAAGCTCGCGAATCATTTCCACATCGTAGCGGGTGCGCTGATCAAGGCGCTGTGCTTCTACTAATTTGTCGTTGTCACGTAAGTGCTTCAACCGTTCTGCCAGCTCGGCTTCTATCTTGTCGACAGCCAGCAGCAGATTTTCGCGTGGCGTGACATAGTGCGTTTTCGGGTAAATAGTTATTCGTGGCACTTTTTCAACAATCTGGCCAGTCAGTGGATCAAAGCGGACAATGGATTCGACTTCGTCGTCGAATAATTCAACGCGAATCGCCAACTCTTCGCTTTCAGCCGGAAATACATCGATGACGTCGCCACGCACGCGGTAGGTTCCACGGGAGAAGTCGACGTCATTGCGTTTGTATTGCAACTCGGCCAGTCGACGCACAATGTAACGCTGATCTGCCTGGTCACCGCGCACCAAATGCAACACCATTCTTAAATAGGCGTCAGGTTCGCCAAGACCGTAAATTGCCGATACGGTTGCCACCACAATCGCATCCTTTCGCTCTATTAGCGCTTTAGTGGCAGACAAGCGCATTTGTTCAATGTGCTCGTTAACCGACGCGTCTTTGTCTATAAAGGTGTCGGACGCCGGCACGTAGGCTTCCGGCTGGTAGTAATCGTAATAAGAAACGAAATACTCGACCGCATTGCCGGGGAAAAATTCTTTAAATTCACCATACAACTGCGCTGCCAACGTTTTGTTTGGCGCCATGATGATGGCCGGGCGCTGAATCTGTTCGATCACCTTAGCAATGGTAAAAGTTTTACCTGAGCCGGTGACTCCAAGCAAAACCTGCGAGTGTAGTCCCGACCGAATACCGTCAACCAGCTGACTAATGGCTTCGGGTTGATCGCCAGCTGGTTCAAATTTCGCCTTAACTTCGAATTTCTTTTCCATACGATCTAATATTTACCCTGGTTTGTACCGTGGAGATAGACACAGGCGCGCTAGAACTAGTTTCAAGTAAATTTGATTGTGCTTACAATAACAATAGCTATTGACCTAGTACACTGGCGTTATTAACATAGCGCGCTTCAGAACAGCGACGCTCGCTGTTTTGAATAATGTATTCCGCCTTAGCTCAGTTGGTAGAGCAAATGACTGTTAATCATTGGGTCGCTGGTTCGAGCCCAGCAGGCGGAGCCAAATTTCGAGAGAGCTGCCAACTTGGCGGCTTTTTTTATCTATCCCAATGATTAAACGCTGCGCGCAGCCTAATCATTGTGTGAAAGCATGCTTTCACCTAGTTCGAGCCCAGCGAACAAAGACAGTAAGACGATTGCGGGACTATATGCCATCGGCAACTGCAGTGCTTCGGTGATGGCTACCACCTACCCTGCCTCGGGCGCGACGCTGGGTCCGGCTATGGTATTTGGCTACGTTGCCGGTGCTGCTGCAGCAGCGGAAGAAGACCTGCGGACTAGCGGCTCCGCAGAAGGGTCGCAAACCGTTGCCGCGTCAGTGGGTCAAACCGGTTAGCACAGTAGCGTACAGGAACGCCTACGTCGCAGAATATCGGCTGCGCAATGCCTGAATAAATTCTTCCAGCAACTCGGCCGGCAAATCATTGATGCCGGCAGCGGCTTTACGACCGCCACCGGTGGGAAATTGCATGCACAGTTCGTCGGCTCCGGTTTTATTGCTGAGCGGCGCTCTGACGCTGACAAGATAGCAGCCGTTAGCTTTCTCGGTCAGCACAGCATGTGCGCGCTGCGGGTGTGCATTGACTAAGTCGTTACTGTACACGCCACTTACCCGGCGTGCCCACGGCGCATTGGGAAAGGTGAACACTGCCGCGCTGGCATCGCTAAAATCAGCGTTAATTGCCTCCGCACTTTGCATGTCTTGCTGATAGCCTTCTGCCAGTTTTTTATAGGTGTCGCTGGCCTCTCGAATAAAATCCAGCGGATTCGCATACGGCGCCAGCTGGCGATACAGATCTGCCGGCGCAAAATGTAAATCGTCCAGCGAGGCACCATAGCCATTGTAATTAATGTAAGTGCCAAGCATCTCAAGCTGCTTTATTTGCTGCGTGTCGAGATCGGTTTTGGCCGCCAGTTGCAACGCACTGTCGCGCAAGTTGTCACCGAACGCCGCAGTAATAGCCCACTCCCGGTACTGACCCTTTAAATAGTCGTTGATCAACAGACTGGTACAAGTATCTGCTGCAGTATCTATCAGTGCCTCCAGATTTTCAGCAACTGGAATATCACCGGCGAAGTGATGATCGCAATAAAATACGCTGGCGCCCTGCGCCAACACTTCTGCCAGAGCATGCTTATTCTTGTCCATTGAGACATCTAATACCGTCACTTTGTCATCGCTGCCAACGTCCGCTACCAGTTGTTGCAGCAACGCAATATCGCGCTTAACTCCAGTGATAAGCTTACTTTCGCGAGGCTGTGCATTACGTAATTGGACGAGCGCGCAGATACCGTCCGCGTCGCCGTTAAATACATCAAAGTATGTCAAAGTCACCCTCCGGACAAGGTTGGTTGTGGCGTCTAAGCTGAAACTGCGAGCTTATTGCAGCTTTAAGGGTTGCTTAGGAAATAATGGAGCGACGTTGGTGGCCGGTATTTTTCCTTCTGCTATCTTCTTGATATTATTTTTCTGCCAAAGATAATCCGCAACGTCACCATTGGATTGAAAACCGCAGACCAATTCCAGCAATATGCCACGAATAGCTTCGCAGTCGAAGCGTCTGCAGCCGGCTTCCAGCTGCTGTAAAAAGCCTTGCACCACACTGTAAGGTGGATACTCTTCCTCGGCGCGCATGATCATCGGGTGGCCGGTACCGGTGACGTTATCGCCGAATACCAGTTCCTCATAGAGCTTTTCACCTGGCCGCAAACCCGTCAGCTGAATTTCGATTTGACCGTAGGGCTGGCTCTCGTCTTTAACTTCACGGCCCATCAAGCGAATCATGCGCTTGGCAAGGTCAAGAATACGCACTGGCTCTCCCATCTCCAGTACGAATACATCACCGCCCTTGGCCAGCGCACCAGCCTGCAGCACCAGTTGCGCTGCCTCCGGTATCGTCATAAAGTACCGAATAATATCAGGATGAGTCACCGTAACCGGGCCGCCCGCCTCTATTTGCTCACGAAACAACGGCACTACAGAGCCAGACGACCCAAGCACGTTACCAAAACGCACCATACAAAAATCGGTATCGACCGAGCCTTCGGCCAGCCCCTGCAGGGCAATCTCTGCCAACCGCTTGCTGGCACCCATAATATTAGTTGGCCGCACGGCTTTGTCGGATGATATTAGTACAAACTTCTCGACCCCCGCTTCGATCGCAGCCATTGCGGTGTTAACGGTACCAAAGACATTATTGCGCACGCCCTCGACAACATTAAACTCAACTAAAGGCACGTGCTTATAGGCTGCCGCATGGTAGACGGTCTGCACTTCAAAAGAGCACATCACCTGGCTAACATGCGGCTTGTCTTGTACTGAACCCAGCAACGGCACGATGTTAACGTCGAATTTACCGGCCAGTCTGGCGCGTAAATCGCGCTCAATGACGTACAGGGAATATTCCGACGAGTCGAATAGAATCAACTCGGCCGGCTTATGCGCAATGATTTGCCGACACAGTTCCGAACCGATGGAACCGCCTGCGCCGGTGACTAACACTACCTTGCCAGCAACACACTGGTCGATAAGTTCGGGATGTGGCGGCACCGGGTTGCGCCCCAGCAAATCTTCGATTTCAATATCCTGAATTTCAGTGATCGCTGCAGTGCCATGAATGAGGTCGGCGAAGGTAGGGATGGTTTTTACAGTTACCGGCAGGCCTACCAGATTGTTGATCACTTCACGGCGGCGTTCGCTGGCAACCGACGGTATCGCCAGTAACACCTGGCTGATATCGAATTGTTTGATCAGCCTGGGTAACGCCTCCGGGCTTTCAACCGGGACGCCGTTAATTACACTACCGTACAGAGCCTTGTCGTCGTCAACGAAAAACACCGGATGATGCTCAAGTCCGTGCAACAGCGCGGTCAGCAGCTGGCGGCCCGACGCTCCCGCCCCATAGATCACTACGTTATCGCTTTGCTGTTTCAACTTGTGTTGATAGTAAGCTCTAACGACAAGCCGCGAGCCCCCGATCAACAGCATGGCGAAACACCAGTACAAAAACGGAGTGGAGCGCGGCAACGGCACGCTACCGACGAACATAAACAGCCCGAGCAGCAGCGCAGAAATGGTGACTGCCTTGATAATGGCGAGTATGGCCTGATGGCCCATAAAGCGGATGACGGCCCTGTACAATCCAAGACGCAGAAAAATCGCGGCGCTGAACACCATGGTCAGCATACAGGCAACATACGCATAGGGGCTTATGTGGAAGTCTGCATGCCCGTACCTCAGCACCACTGCCAGCCACAGCGCCAGCGGAATAAAGAACAGATCGATACCAAGCATGAGCGCTTGCTTAACATTACGCGGTAGCTCGATCAGCTGATCGAATGGAGACAGGAAACTCAGGCTGCGATTAATAAGTTCTTTCAGGTTCGCCATGTTGTAGTCTTTAAATTCCTTTATGCAACCATGGACGGCACGGCAAGCGTACTATATTGATCATAATACAGCCAATGCAGCGCATCCCAATAGGTTGAGACAAAATAGCAATAGTGGTTTGCAAATAGTTGAAAATACGGGATTATAGATCGTCTACCTGAAAACACAATAAACGCTTGCGATAACTATAACCAATTACTATGAGAGGCACGTACGCAATAGACAGGTAATAGTAACGCCAGGCCGCATTCTGCTCGGCCAGGATTGACAACGGCAGTAAATACACCAAATTAATCAGCATATAGCAGCAAGTTACAACCGCATGGCTATTGAAGCGTCGTGCCGCCAGCTGATACACGTGTGTGCGGTGCGCCAGGTAGATTTTCTCGCCAGCCAGCGCACGAGCAACAAGCGTAGTTGCACTGTCGCTGATAAAAGCAGCAAACAGAATCAGCCAGGTGGCGAAATGCAGGCTCCCTTCAACGGCACTATCCACGGCTAGAATCGCCAGGCTCAGACCAAATAATATGCTGCCTGCATCTCCTAAAAACACCTTTGCTGGCGACCAATTCCACAGCAGCGCGCCTGATGCAATAGCCCCCAGGCCGAGGGAAATCGGAATCAATTCGTTTGGGGCGCTGGCCTGCAGTAGCCAGGCGGCGGATCCGCAGCAGAAAATTGTTTGACCAATGGCCAGACCATCGATGCCATCCATAAAGTTAAATAAATTCATGTGCGCAAGCACGAACAGCATCGCCGCGATTGCGAAGAGCGGAGGTTGCACCCCGATTAACACAACACCGAGAATAGCGAAAACCGCATACAAACTGAAACGTAAACTGATACTCAACAGATAACGGTCATCCAGCCAACCGACCACTGCGACAGTGCCCACCAGAGCGAACAGCGATGCGGTTTTGACGGCGATCTGGTCGCTAGCGAGCAGCAATGCAACAACAACAACAAAAATACCGGCCAGTACAATACCGGCGCCACTAACCGTCGCGCAACGGTGAGAGCTACGGCCAGTCGGTGTGTCCAACAGGCCAATGCGCGCCGCTACTTTGCGGTAAATGCCAACCAGCAGCGCACTAAATACCGCGACCAAAACCAACGTCAGCGCATCGCTATACACCGCTCGCCACCAAATTCAACACCATAGCCGGCAGTTGGTCTTCCAGTGTTTGCTGAGGGCGCCATTTTATCGTCCGCTGCAAATGCGCTGAACTATAAATTTCACTATCGCATAGTTTTGCGATAACTGCGTTGATGGGCAGTGCCACGCCGAGGCGGCGCCTGACGCCGGTATTCAGCGCAGCGACGCGACGCAGGTCACGATCGCGAAGGCGCAACCCTCCGCCCCGTTTTGCCAGCGCAGCGCGCATCGCCGTGCCGATGCGGTCGATGGTGTAGTGCTCACCGTCCGTCACTATAAACGTTTCGTTCGCCGTGCTGTCCGCCTCACTCAAGCTGATCAACGCAGCGCACAAATCATCAACCGACACCATAGATCGCACTCCACCACCACTAATGATGGGAAACCAACCGCTTTTGATGCCGCGTAGCATGTTGTACAGGTTACCTTTCACACCTGGCCCATAAACCAGACTGGGGCGCACGATAACGATTTCCATCCCGGTGGCGCTTAAATCCAGCAACGCGTGCTCAGCCTGCCGCTTCGAAAGGCCATAGGGATCGACCGGCAGGGCCCCCATGGTTTCATCATTGGGCTCGTGGGCAGGATTGTAACGGGCGGCTTTGACGCTGCTGACGAACAAAAATTTCTTAACGCCGGCTGCATCGGCGGCAGCGGCAAGCCTAAGCGTAGCATCGCGGTTTAGATCGAAATACGGCTGTGGAATATTGTGTCGCGTCGCTGGCTGGTGTGCCAGGCCGGCCAGATGTACGACCACATCAACGCCAGTCAGCAGCCTGGCTGGCAGTGTCCGAGCGAGCAGATCGGTGTGCCAGTGTTGCTCGACTCCCTGCAAAAAGCCTGCTTCGCGGCTAACGGTCGCAAATTTGCTGTTCGATTGTTGCAGCTGCGCACACAGCTGGCGGCCAATAAAGCCGCTACTGCCGGTTATCAAATAGCTTGTCATGC
>JBBKXJ010000408.1:0-6699 GCA_037969395.1 Pseudomonadales bacterium | reverse complement strand
CGGGCGCAATTGCTGAATCAGCTAAACCGGTAAGCGGGTTTTATAAGAGGGGGTTTCGATTTGAGCGGCAACAATATAAGCAAAGTGGTCATCGTTGGTGGCGGCACTGCCGGTTGGATGGCTGCGGCCGGTCTCGGCAAATTGCTGGGCAAAAACCTGGACATCTCCCTGGTCGAATCCGATGAGATCGCAACGGTGGGTGTAGGCGAGGCCACCATTCCCCTGTTGGCAGGTTTTCACAACTTGCTGGGTATCGAAGAACAGGATTTTATGCGGGCGTCCCAATCGACGTTCAAGCTGGGCATTCAGTTTGAAAACTGGGGGGCAATTGGCGACCGCTATCTGCATCCTTTCGGTGTCGTTGGCAAGGATTGCTGGGCGTGCAGTTTCCACCATTTTTGGGTCAAATCCATTCAGGAAGGAAACCCTTCAGACCTGGGCCAGTATTCAATACACCAGCAAGCGGCAAATGCCAATAAATTTGGGCACAACGCGGACAGCGATCTTCAATACGCCTATCACTTTGATGCCAGTATTTATGCGCGCTTTCTGCGAGCCTTTAGTGAAAGCCATGGTGTCAAACGGGTCGAAGGCAAAGTGGTCGACGTTGTTACCGATATAGATGGCAATATTGACTGCTTGCACCTCGCTTCCGGGCAGATACTCGACGGCGATTTTTATATCGACTGCAGCGGTTTTCGCGGGCTTCTGATCGAGCAGGCCTTGCACACCGGCTACGAAGACTGGTCCCACTGGCTGCCCTGCGACCGCGCTGTGGCCGTACAAACGGCATCGATAGAAGAACCCATCCCCTATACGCGCTCGATAGCGCATTCGGCAGGCTGGCAATGGCGCATACCTTTGCAGCATCGCGTCGGCAACGGACACGTCTATTGCAGTAGCTATATATCGGACGAGGAAGCAGAGAAAGTATTGCGCGACAACGTGGAAGGTGAATTACTGACCGACCCCAGAATTATTCGTTTCAGAACCGGCAGGCGGTTAAAGCAATGGAACCGGAATTGCGTGTCACTGGGACTCGCCAGCGGTTTTCTGGAGCCACTGGAGTCAACCAGCTTGCATCTTGTGCAGGCCGGCCTTATTCGATTGATGCAGCTATTCCCCTCGCGCGGAATCGTGCAAGCCGAAGTGGACGAATATAACAATCAGTCAAAGCTGGAATTCGAATATATACGGGATTTCATCATCCTCCACTACCATGCAACCCAGAGAACCGACAGCCCGTTCTGGATTCATTGCCGCACCATGGATGTGCCGGAGTCGCTGCGCCGCCGGATAGCACTTTTCCGCAGCAACGGCCTGATTTTTCGCGAACAACTCGAGCTGTTTTTCGAGGGGTCATGGGCGCAGGTGATGATTGGCCAACGCATCATCCCCAACGGTTATCATCCGATCGTCGATATTATGTCGAAGGCCGAATTGAGTTCGCTGCTAACAGGCGTTAAAGCGTCTAATGAAAAAACGGTTTCACGGTTGGGCAGCCATCAGGAATTTATCGATAAATACTGTAAGGCAGGCAGTATCGGTTAGCACTGTAGCTTTAGAAGTTAATCCGGCAGGCTCAATAACTGCGCTAAGTTTAATACACTACATTATCACCCCTTGAAGGTGAAATTGAAATCAAGCGGCGTGCGGACACGACAATACTCTGATTTGTTCTACCAACTTACGCTCTTCTTCGAGAAATACGCCATCAGCAAGCGCTATAGAATATGCGATATAAGGCATGAGCGACGCCAACAGCGGAAAACCATCCAGCTTAAGTATTTTGTGCAGTTCTAGTTGTCCCGACTCAACCAGCTCGAGACAGCGATTAAACTCTGTGTCAGCGGCGTGAGTGTCTACATCGGAATTCGGCACACCCGCTAAATATCCACAGATGATTCTGTAGACATCTTGCTCACTGCGGCTAACATTTGAATCAATCGCAGCAACGGCCGCCGCTACAGCGGCGACGGATTTTATCAGTTCGTCCGGTTTCAGATTCCTGATCTCGCGCGCCAAACCTTGTTCGTTCATAGCGATTAACCTTCCTGCAATTTGATCCGGTGCTTTCGCGCGGTTAGTTTGAAACCACATGGGCACCAACCACCCCAATGAAGCCGCTACTGCTACGCTTTTGGCTACAAACCAGCCAAAGTCCGTTTGGTTTTGATGGCCAGAGTCTTTTGTGGCATAACCGTCAAACCAGCCTAAGCCTTCCATCCAATAGAAGGCAGCAATGGAAGAGATACCCAGCGCCGCTACCAATACACCCACATCAAAAATACGTTGCTGGAAGCTGAGCTTGCATGTAGCACCGCGGCTTTGGTGAAAGTCGAGAACCCAGGATACCGCCATCGCCAGCGCCAGCGATTGCAGTGCGTAGGGGTAACTCCAACCAATGTGAATGAAAACCTGGCCCAGGTTGGCAGCACTCTCCAAACCCGACAACATATTAGCAATATAACGGTAGCTCGCTGTCACAATGAACCAGCTTGCAGCAGTGATCACTCCCACCAGCAGATAAGCCGGCCACGGCCGGCGGCGCGTCAACTCGTTGTAACCCATGCCCTTCCGACGCTTCAGGTTAAGCGCAATTAACAGTGACGAACCGTAGGTGATCAACATCAGAAAGGTCATAAACAAGACGTTGCCAAATTCTCGATCTTGCGATTTGCCCAGTTCTTGCGCCACCGATACGGCTAGGAATGTGGCAAATATCGCCAGCAAGGCGCTAATAATTTGACGGGACGATAAGCGGTCAAAACCCTGCGCTCCACCTTCGAAACCTAGCTGCGACGCACGACTATTTCTGCCGCTCTCGGACAATTCCACAACGCAAAGTGCCGTGGCGATGAGTACGGTAAGGTCGCGAAACAATCCGACAATCGACTTTTGCAGGAACCTTTCTATTTTAGCCAACACATGCGGTTCGAGTTGCTGCTTTTTATAATCTGCAAATTCTTCGTTGATTTCGCTCCGAATTTTCTGCAGTCTGGCGAGTTCGTCCTCTTGCTCCAACATAAAACGGTGTGAACGACCGGTGCACTCGTATTTCCATTCATCAATACTGTCGAATAACGCGTTGACACGCGCCCAACGAAAATCAAGGTTGCTGCCAGTATCAAGAGCGAGGTTATCGAATTGAATCGGTATTGAACAACACAGTTTCCGCAGCTTCTTATTTTGCAGAGGTGAGAAATTGAATGGCGCCCGGCGCATTGCCGCGGCCATATTCTGCACATGATTAGGAATGTGTCCAAGGTCCCAAAAGCGCGTCAGCAGCGCTTGGTCGTAGCGCGACAACCACGGCAAGGAGGGCAGCAAAATCGTAAGAAATAAGGCAGATACCATGGGAGCGCTGAGTTTCGATAACTCCTGCGGCAACGTGGTGCCCATTTGCCCTATCATTAAGTTGTAGAGCCGGCCAATGGTTTCCGGTGAGCTATCGAGCATAGCGCCGCAAATGATATAAAGAATAAGTGTGACTGACAAATACAGTAGAAAGTATAAGATAAAATTCTGAAAGGTGGTTGATGCGCGGTTGCTAACGGGCGTGTTGTAGCGCCGGTACGCATTGACACCAACAAAAACTCCTCCTACACCCCACTCAAATAAGCTCATGGCTTCCATGCTTTTCTCCTTTTAAACATTTGCCCAGGCAACGATTCAATCGCGCTAATGCGTAATGTATTTTGCTGGTTAACTGATATTTCCAGGTCCAGCCTTCTTCGACGTAACTCTTCATATAGTCAATACCAGGTGCAAGCTTCGCCTGCCAAGGCTTTCTCCATCGACTTATCGTATTCAGGATCGTGCTTTCGCACCGTTAGTAGCAAACATTTTCGAAACCGTTCGTAATCGTCACTCTGCAGTTTCGATTTCCTTGCGTGTACTTCGGACAACTTGCTGAGAGCTGTGTTTTCACCACTTATTTCGGCAGGAAACCAAGGCAATAGGTCTATGGCCTCGCGCAACATACGGTACTGCGCTTCCATGTGCATAGGTAATTTGGCTTTTAGAATATCGTCAAGTTTAAGCAAAACACGCGCATAGAAAGCTTGGAAAAACTTTTTCTCCGACAGCAGGCGCTCGTAACTCGCGACTACCTTGGAGTGCTTACGGCGAAATGGCGCTGGTTCAATGTTTTCGTTGATGTGTTTTACAGCCGAACGCAGCGCCGTCAACGCGTCGCTCAACGTTAGCCAACGATCATGGGGGGCTTTTTCTAGCATTCGTTCGATCGCGGCAGCAAACGCTGGTGGGTAGTTAGCACGCTTTGCAGTGAGCGAAGGAGGAGACTCTGTTAGTTGGTTTATTTTTGCGGCAATAAGGCCTTGCACTGGCGAGCAGCGAATCATTGGTTCGCCCGCGATACGTTCGCAAGCAATTAATCCCAATCTGTATTGGTCGGATGCTACGCTGACTTGATCGGCGTGTTGGTATTGTTCGCGGCTTCGATATTTAGTGCTTTCTAACGAAATTAATCCGTTGCTTCTCGCAATGCCGGGGTTGTCCAAAATTTTAAACGGAGAGAGAATTGGCCACCCCTCATGATCAACCGTAACGTTTGAAAGCCCAAGTCGCCCGTGCACACAACCTGTGAGATGGATGTCCTTAAGCGCACTACCGATATGCTGCACGAGCTTCAATGCTTTGACAACGGGCTGCACGCCTACTTTACGATTAAGATCGGCTAGCGTGATGTCGTCAACGTATTCCGATACGGTATACAACAAACGTTCCTCCTGGATGGAGTTGTAAACCGACACAATGCTGCGGTGTTTAAAGCCAGCAGGCAGACGTATCGCTTTCGAGCGTCGCTCGAAACATTTGACGCTCAATTTGCTGGGGTCCATTCCTTTGATAACAAGCGGCCTATCCAAATATTTGTTCAGCGCGCAGTAAACCAATGAGCTATTACCGCGCATCAGTATATGGCCAATGCTTAAGTAGGCAGGTAGGGCGCGCCTGAGCTTTTCTCTGACCTGTTCAATGACTTCGTTGGTATTAAGGAAGCGTGCCTTGAGGTCCGCTATCGATTGTGTCAGCTCGGCCAGTTTTTGCGATATTCGCAGGTACAATTGATTGCGTTGTTCCCCATTCTCGCGGTCAATCACTGCAACCGGATTTTGTGGACTGTTGAGTCCTTGATATTGTGTTAGCAATACCTTGCGTAGTTCCCAACCGTCATCGATCTCGATAGGGTGGTTCGCCACCAATGACGTTTTTAAGTACAACACCGCTAGCGTGACGCGTCCCTCTTCTGCAGCTTGTACCAACAGCGGTAGTTCTTTGCTGCCAATATATTCTGAGGAAAGAAAATCAGGCGCGATAAGTAGTAGAGCATTACGAGATTTTTCTATGACTTGTTTTACAAGCGCTTGCCAGTCGTCGCTAGTTGTATTATCTCGGTCGCTGTTAGAATTAAGACGTTTTTCGAACGGCTTTAAAAAGTTCCGCAATTGATCCAGAAGATCCTTGTCTTTGTGGCTATAGCTGATAAAAATATCGCACATAGTTCTTGGCCCGGTTGCCCACTAACCACAACTTATTGTCGTTGTTAGTGGCAACAACCCTGGGGACCCAGCGTTGGGCCGCGGAATAACGATTTGCCCACCGGCGTCGTGCGTTGTTGGCCTATTTCACCAAACTGTCACGCAAATTATCGACCCTCTCAGATATTACGACGCACAGATTAGAAGCGCAATTGCTCTAAAGTGCTAATACGGAGGTATTAGGCGCTTCACATCGTTTACTCGGAATGCATGGCATGCAGTCACAACGGAATGACCGCCATGGCAACAGGAAATATTTTGCGCAGCCATTTACCGCTGTTTTGGAATACATTTCGCCTAAAGGGGTTGAAGATCAAGGTACCATCAAATTCGAATTGTGGGCCGCGCTGCAGTTAAAGGATGATCGTTATCTGCGAGCGGGATACAGCGCCAACGCCGATATAGTGCTGGATCGGCGCGACAACGTATTGGCCATCAACGAGGGTAACCTGCAATTTGAGGAACAGGATACATACGTCGAAATTGAAGTAGCCGAGCAGGTGTTCGAGCGGCGCGATGTAGAGACCGGTCTGTCCGACGGCATCAATATCGAGGTGATTGCTGGTCTGAAAGAGACCGACAGCATAAAAAATTATAGGCTTTTAGGGTTGATAAAGTAGTGTGAATCCGCTCTCTACAGCGCGGCTCCCCACTTTATCTTGATGAAAACCAAATGCTGCGTGCACTACAGATTTGTTACACCGCTAGCTCCCTTTCACTGGCGTCAATTATTGCTATTGCTGGAAGTGCATCGCCTGGGCCGACGGACAAACAATGGCGATCAGTCTTTCCTACGACGACGCCATTGATTCGCAATTGGACAATGCAATTCCGGCGTCAAATAAACACGGCTTAAAGGCATCGTTTTATCTCACTCTGGCTTCGCCAACTTGCTGTTTCCTCAGAAGTGCACAAGCAATTATTGGCGTATCTGGTCGACAACAAAAAGGGATTATTGGACCGACAATTACATTAGCATTATTAAGTACGTGACCGACAAGCTGACAAGAGATTAGAATTTCGCAGTCCGCAGCCACAAAATGTGCCATCTGATCTTCATAGGCTTTAACGGAGCATGGGCGAGCAGTTGTGACACTGCCCAAAGCGCGCTTTTCCAGACCAGAACTCCTGATTAAAT
>JBBKXJ010000407.1:0-13094 GCA_037969395.1 Pseudomonadales bacterium | reverse complement strand
TGAGCGGTTATAACGGAAGTCTAACCGACTTCCGAGGTCAGCCGGAGCCCCTTTCATGACTTGTCGGTCTGAGGCAGAGCCTCGCTAGATTATTGTTAGGTCGTTTTAATGGATATGAGGTGGTACCCTAATTTGAACCACGCTCAAAAAACGGCCGCTGTTGATTTTTCGACGTTCGTCTTCCTGTGCGAATGTTGGTATCCTTGTTCATTCGCTTTCCTCACAGCCGTCATGGTCACGGGAAATGGTAGAGTCGATTTTTAACACAAATCATGCCAGTTGCGGGGTCGGAGTGCTGGCCGACCTGGACGGCAAACAGACCCACCGCCTGGTCGAGAACGGCTTCGAGGTGTTGCTGAATCTCGATCACCGTGGTGCCCGTGGTGCAGAGGAAAACACGGGCGATGGTGCGGGGATGTTGTTGCAGAAGCCGCATGATTTTTTCCGGGAAGTTGTTCCTGGCCTTGGCGATTTCAACAGCTATGCTGTCGGGCAGGCGTTTATGCCATTGGATCCCGGTCGGCATGCGGCGGTCAAGGGGCTGATCGAAGCGATTTGCAAGCAGGAAGGATTTGACCTGATCGACTGGCGTGATGTCCCCACCAACAATGGCGGTTTGGGCAAAACGGCATTGGACAGCGAACCGCTGACCCAGCAATTTTTTGTCCGGCCCAAGCGCCCACTTGCTACCGTGCAACTGGATGTAAGGCTCTATGTCCTGCGCAGGGTGATCGAAAACGAGGCGAGGAATGCCGGCCTGGTCAGCGCCGGCGAACAGGTGTTCTATATTTGTTCGCTGTCGCGCGCCACCGTGGTGTACAAGGGGCTTTTGACCTGCGGGCAGTTGAAACCCTATTACCCGGACCTTTCCGATGAGCGTGTAATTTCCTCACTGGTGCTGGTTCACGCGCGCTTCTCCACCAATACCCTTGGCGCCTGGGATCTGGCGCATCCCTACCGTTTCTGCGTGCATAACGGCGAGATCAATACGTTGCGCGGCAACCAGAACTGGATGAGGGCGCGCGAGGCGGATCTGGCCTCACCGCGTTTCGGCGCCGATATCGAGAAGATCAAACCGATAGTGGCGTCAGCACTCAGCGACAGCGCGGTATTTGATAATGTACTCGAACTGCTGGTGCTTTCGGGCCGGAACCTCGCGCATGCCCTGCGCATGCTGATCCCGGAAGCCTGGCAGCAGGATGCGCACATGGATCCCGAGCGGCGCGCCATCTACGAATACCACAGTGCGTTGATGGAGCCCTGGGACGGTCCGGCACTGGTCGTCGCGACCGACGGGGAACGCATGGTGGCCACGCTGGACCGCAACGGTCTGCGTCCCTGCCGCTACTGCGTGACCAGGGACCGGCGTCTAATAATGTCCAGTGAAACCGGCTCACTCGAGGTCCCGGCCGCTGACATACTGCACAAGGGCCGGCTGCGTCCCGGCCAATTGTTTGTGCTGGATGCGGGGCATGGCGGGATTGTGGATGAAGGGCGGATATTTGCGGAACTGGCAGAGCGGCCCTACGCCAGATGGCTGAAGGAACAACGGGTGCGTCTGGCGGACGTGGTAAAAGATGCTTCGCCCGACACGAAATTGCCGCCACTAAAACATACGTTGCCGCAATACCAGCGTGCCTTCGGTTACACGATCGAGGGCCTGCGTGTGCTGGTGCAGCCGATGGCGGAATTCGGTAAAGATCCGATTGGTGCAATGGGGAACGACAGTCCCCTTGCGGTGTTATCGGCCTGTCCCCGTCCGCTGAGCCACTACTTCCTGCAACAATTTGCCCAGGTCTCCAACCCGCCACTGGATTATATCCGCGAGGCGCTGGTGACTTCGCTCATGTGTCCCGCCGGGCGCCAGCGTAACGTGCTGGAGGAAACCGCCGCCCATTGCCGGCAGTTGTTGCTGGACTCTCCCCTATTGAGCCAACCGGAGTCATGGGCCATCGAGCACCTCGACATCAACGGCATACGCACGCAGCGAATAGCGACCACCTATCCGAGCGGTCAGTCCATGGGCAGTGCCATTACCGGTATCTACCAAAGCGCTGAACGTGCAATCCGTGAGGGCTATGAAATTCTGATGCTGTGTGATCGCGATATTGGCCCTGACCGCATTGCCGTCCCGTCTCTGCTCGCGGCCAGTGCGCTGCATCATCATCTGGTCCGCACAGGGCGGCGCACGCGTACGGCAATTGTCGTCAGTTCCGGAGAACCCTACACGGTACACCACTTCTGTACGCTGCTCGGGTACGGCGTCGATGCCATCTACCCGTGGCTGGCTTACCAGAGTATCAAGGTGATGACAGAAACAGACAACCCGGGTGACGACCCGGCACCAGCGCTGGCGCGCTACAGAGACGCGGTGGAAAGCGGTATTCTCAAGGTAATGTCCAAGATGGGAATTTCGACCCTGCAAAGTTACCGGGGAGCGCAAATCTTCGAAGCAGTCGGGCTGAACCGCGACTTTATTAAAGCATATTTTACCGGTACCACCGCGCGTATCCCCGGCGTCGGACTGGCTCAGATCGAAAAAGAAACCCGGGAAGCACACGCCATTGCCTTTGGCAGGAGTATCACGGCCAATCTGTCTTTGCGTCAGGGCGGTGAATTCTACTGGCGTCGTGACGGGGAGTTGCATCACTGGAACCCCTATACCATCGGCAAGTTGCAACAGGCGGCACGCAACAATGATGCGCAAGCCTACCGCGACTTCGCGGATTTTATGAATAACCAGAACCGGCGCCTGCTCAACCTGCGCGGCCTGCTGGCATTTAATGAGGACCCGGCCAATTCCGTGCCCCTGCAAAACGTGGAATCGGTCGAATCGATCATGCGGCGGTTCTCCAGCGGTTCGATGTCATTCGGCGCGTTGAGCCAGGAGGCGCACGAGACCATGGCGATCGCCATGAACCGCATCAACGGCAAGGCCGGTAGCGGTGAGGGTGGCGAACAGGAAGAACGTTTCGGCACCGAGCGCGAAAATTCCATGAAACAGGTGGCGAGCGCCCGCTTCGGTGTGACCGCCTACTACCTGGCCATGGCCAAACAGATCGAGATCAAGATGGCACAGGGCTCCAAACCGGGCGAAGGCGGCGAATTGCCGGGCGCCAAGGTGGATGAAGGAATTGCACGGGTGCGCTTTACCGTGCCCGGCGTCGGCCTGATCTCACCGCCGCCGCACCATGATATTTATTCTATCGAGGACCTGGCGCAACTCATTCACGACCTGAAATGTGCCAACCCGACGGCGGAGATTCATGTCAAACTGGTGGCCAAGGCCGGTGTCGGTACGATTGCCGCCGGAGTCGCCAAGGCCCGCGCCGACGCGGTACTGATTAGCGGTGATTCGGGCGGTACCGGGGCCTCGGTAAAAACCTCAATCAAATCTGCGGGTGCGCCCTGGGAGCTTGGCCTCGCCGAGACCCACCGTGTTCTGCTGAGCAGCCGCCTGCGGTCCCGGATTACAGTGCGCACCGATGGTGGCCTCCTCACCGGCCGCGATGTGATCGTCGCTGCGTTGCTGGGCGCCGAGGAGTACGGCTTCGGCACAGCACCTCTGGTGGCATGCGGTTGCATTATGCTACGCAAATGCCATTGCAATACCTGCTCGGTCGGCGTGGCGACGCAGGACCCTCGCCTGCGCAAGAAATTTACCGGCACACCCGAGCATGTGATCAACTACATGCGCTTTATTGCCGAAGAGGTACGGGGGTTGATGGCAAAACTGGGATTCCTCAGCATGGAAGAGATGATAGGACGCGTGGACAAATTACAGGCGGCCCCCTGCATCCACAGCAAGGGCATCCGCCCCGACGTGTCGGAATTGCTGATCCGGGAAATCTCCGGCGACACCCCCCACAAAACGCGCGAACAAAACCATCACCTCATGCGCAAGATCGATCACCGCATTATTGAGGCAGTACGCCCGGCGATCGAGAAATGCGAAGCAGTGACGCTGTCCACCCCCATTCGCAGCCGTGACCTGACCTTCGGCACCCTGCTGAGCTACACCGTCACACGCCGCCACGGCAGCAAGGGACTGCCACCGGGCACTATCAAGGTAAACTGCACAGGGTCGGCAGGACAGAGCTTCGGCGCCTTCCTGTGCTGCGGGATCAACCTGCACCTGGAAGGCGATGCCAACGATTATATCGGCAAGGGTCTTTCCGGCGGCCTGATCAGTGTACGGGTGCCTGCGGACAGTGGCTATGTCGCTGCGGAGAACGTGATCATCGGCAATGTCGCCCTGTTTGGTGCGACTGCGGGAGAGGGTTATTTCAACGGCCTGGCAGGGGAACGCTTCTGTGTACGCAACTCGGGTGCGCTGAGTGTCGTTGAGGGTGTGGGCGATCACGCCTGCGAATATATGACCGGCGGCATTGCAGTGATTCTCGGTCCAATCGGCAAGAACTTCGCAGCCGGAATGAGCGGCGGTGAAGCATTTGTCCTCGATGAGGCGCAACGTGTCGAACGCCATCTCAACAGGGAACTTGTGCATCTGGAGCCCGTGCGGGAAAAACGCGATCAAAACATCCTGCACCGCCTGCTGGAAAACCATGCGAGTTATACCGGCAGCGTAAAAGCCAGGGAGTTACTGGATTGCTGGCAAACGTCCCTGAAAAAATTCGTCAAGGTCGTGCCGGATGCATACGCCGAGGCGGTGGCAAACCAACTGGCAAAAGGTCAGGATATCCGTATCAAGCCGCCTCCGCCGGCAACAAACCAGGCGGCATAGGGGAAAAGGCATGTCAGAAAACCACCCGGAGGGATTCCTCAAGCACAGTCGCCAGCCCATCGGGTATCGCGACCCGCAAACCCGCATCCATGATCACCGCCAGATCTACCGTTCCGGCTGGGACGTCGTGCGACTGCGCGAGCAGGGGCAGCGCTGCATGGACTGCGGTGTGCCGACCTGCATGGGCGGCTGCCCGATCGGCAACATCATCCCGGAGTGGAACGACCTGGTGTTCCGTGGCGACTGGCGCGAGGCGCTGACGCGGTTGCATGCCACCAACAACTTCCCCGAGTTTACCGGCTACACCTGCCCTGCCCCCTGCGAACCGGCGTGCACACTCGCCCTGAACGACGCAGCTGTAACCATCAAGGATATCGAGCGTGCCATCGTGGACATGGGATGGAAAAATGGCTGGATTGTACCCGAACCCCCCCGGCACCGCAGCGGCAAGACGGTAGCCATCGTCGGCAGCGGGCCGGCGGGTCTGGCCGCGGCGCAGCAATTGAACCGTGCGGGTCATTTGGTCACGGTGTTCGAAAGGGATGATGTGATCGGTGGGCTCATGGTGTACGGGATTCCCGACTTCAAGTTTGAAAAATACCAGGTCGCCCGCCGGGTGCAGCAACTCAGTGAGGAAGGTATCGAATTTCGCACCAGTGTA
The DNA here is from genome assembly GCA_037969395.1 of Pseudomonadales bacterium. Lineage (GTDB taxonomy): Bacteria > Pseudomonadota > Gammaproteobacteria > Pseudomonadales > JAUIET01 > JBBKXJ01. The sequence goes on along the minus strand of JBBKXJ010000407.1, from coordinate 7,689 downwards.
AACGTGGGTGTTGATGTTTCCATCGAAACACTACGCGAGGATTACGATGCCCTGTGCCTGGCCATTGGCGCGCTAAAGCACCGCGATGTATCGGTGCCGGGCCGCGATCTCGATGGCATCCAATTCGGCATGGATTATCTCCGTGCCGAAAACCGGCGCCAGGCCGGACGCCCGGCGAACAACATCATTGATGCCCGGGACAAGACGGTTATCGTGCTTGGCGGCGGGGATACCGGTGCCGACTGTGTTGCCACGGCTCATCGCCAGGGGGCGAAAGACATTATCCAGTTCAGCATCAATCCGCGCGCACCGGACGAACGGGCGGACGATAACCCGTGGCCGCAACAGCCACTGACCTATCAACAAACCTATGCGTTACAGGAAGGCGGCAAAGAGGTCTTTACTATTAATGTTTCCGCGTTTGTCGATACGAACAACGACGGCCGCGTTGATTGTCTGGTCGCAGAACGCGTGGACTGGAAACGCGATGAACAGGGGAGGCGCGTTGAAAAGGTCGTGCTTGAGCAAAGTATCGAGATGGCGGCCGAGCTGATACTGATCGCTATTGGCTTCGAAGGCCCGGAGGTCCAGCCGTTGCATGACAGCCGTTTTACTTTGACCGATCACAATACGCTCAAAACCGATGACAACAAGATGACAGAAGTCCCTGGTGTGTTCGTCGCGGGCGACGCCAGCCGCGGTCAGTCAATCGTGGTGTGGGCCATCGGTGAGGGACGCGACGTGGCCCGGCAAATCGATATCTATCTCAGCGGCGCATCACAATTGCCCGCAAGTTTGCAGACCCCCAACCCGCCGAGCCCGCCGCGTGGCCTCTGAAAAGAGCATCGTACTCATACAGCCCGCAATGGTGAGCCTCCCGTGAACAGAGAGGACGAACTTCCGGTTGATCTTACCCATTATCCTAGAAGCCTCAGTTGGGCGTGAAAAAGAGGTGCGACATATTGATGTGCATGGGGAATTTCAAAAACTCGTGGTCACCTTATTGGTGATGAGAGCTTTTCAAATTTTCCAGGTGCGTCAAGAGGTTGTGCATACTTTCGTGATCCAACTGAGGTTTCTCGGATTTTAAGTGGCAATCACACTGTCGCGGCTTATATTACCTGCCCGTCGCAGCTTGAATTAGTATTTCGCCCAGTACAGGTGTTCCCCGCTATTAGCACCGCTTCCCGGCGTCATGCGACACCTTGCAATGGATTGCAGATTGGAGTACTACTTGAGTATCCAGGGAGCCCTGAATCATATGAATCTACTCGACCTGATCGGCAACACGCCCATCATCGACCTGAGTTATTTCAGCCCGGACAGACGCAGGATTGCACTCTTCGCCAAGGCAGAATGGCTCAATCCTGGTGGTTCAATCAAGGACCGGCCGGTAAAACATATGCTGCATGCCGCGCTCGCCAGTGGCGAACTGACTCGGGAGAAAATCGTGCTCGACTCCAGCAGCGGCAACGCGGGCATATCCTATGCCATGATTGGCGCGGCTCTGGGCCTGACGGTAAGCATTGTAATACCAGGTAATGCCAGCCGGGAACGCAAGGATCGTTTGACGGCCCACGGCGCAACGCTAGTCGAAACCGATCCCCTGGAGGGTTATGATCACGCCCTGCGCACGGCGCATGAAATCTACAGGGCCGCCCCGAATAGTTACTTTTTCTGTGACCAGTACAATAATGAACATAATGTTCTGGCCCATTATGAAGGCACCGCTAGCGAATTAATTGCCCAGGTACCAGGCGCTATCACACACTTTGTGTGCGGAGTCGGCACCGGCGGTTCGCTGACCGGTATCAGCCGGCGTCTCAAAGAGGTTTCTCCGGGGGTCAGGATTGTCGGCGTAATGCCGGAACGATGGCCAGGCATCGAGGGTCTAAAGCCTATGGGCGAACCGGAAGACATCGTACCGGGTATTTTTGATCCCCGGCTGGTCGATCAGTGGATTGTCGTCGGTGCTGACGCTGCGCGGGACTGTTGCCATGAGTTGGCGAAACAGGGCATTTTTGCCGGTCAGTCTTCCGGTGCGTATCTGGCGGCGTGCCTTGAATTGATGAATCAAATCAGGGAAGGCACCGTAACCACCTTGCTGTGCGATTTGGGCGAGCGCTATTTTAGCACGGGACTTTGGCAGCATGACCATTCAGATTCCAGAACACATAGTTAACGAATTTCTGCATCAGGCTGAAGCCGAATACCCCTGTGAAAGCTGTGGTGTGCTGTTAGGTCGAGTAGGGCAACGCCTGGCCAGTGCAGAACGATTCCTGGCCTGCGCAAACACCCACAGCGACAATCCCGCAAGGCGCTTCCTGATTGATCCGCTGACCTACCAGGAAATCGAGGATAGCGCGGATGCCGAAAGCCTCGCGATAATCAGCATCGTACATTCGCATCCTGATCACCCGGACGAACCTTCCGATTTTGATCTTCGACATGCCTGGCCGGGTGTAAGCTATATCATCATTTCGGTGTGCCAGGGCCATACTGCCGGTTATCGCTCCTGGCGTTTAACCGACGATCGGCAACGCTTTGTTGCAGAACGTATTTGTTCGGGAGGCGACCATGAAACCCCTGATTAGGATAAAACTACCCTCTCCCTTGCGCCGCTTTACCGACGCACACAGCCAGGTTGAAGTTGAGGCTTCGACGGTAGCAGAAGCCATCGAAATCCTGTGCCAGCGGTATCCGGATATCAAGCCCCAACTTGTCGATGACCAGGGGATACTGCGCAATTTCGTAAAGCTGTATCTTGATAAAGTCGATATCAATCAGTTAGCGGGAATGGAGACGCTGCTCAACGAGGGCGCCGAGTTGCGGATAGTGCCCGCCATTGCGGGTGGTCAGCAACAACTACCCGGGCTCGACGCGGCGGAACTGGCCCGCTACAGCCGCCACATCATGCTGCCCGAGTTTGGCAAGGAGGGCCAGCAGAAGCTCAAGGCGAGCCGGGTATTAATTGTCGGGGCCGGTGGACTGGGCTCGCCCCTATGCCTGTATCTCGCGGCAGCGGGCGTGGGTACCCTGGGTATTGTAGACCACGATTGCGTCGATGAATCCAACCTGCAACGACAGGTGTTATTCGGAGTAACAGATATAGGTCACAACAAGGCCGCGCGGGCCGCTCGACGGTTGCGAGACCTGAATCCCCATACTAAAGTGCGTGTCTATGAAACGGCGCTGACCGCGGCTAACGCACTGGAAATTATCCAGGATTGTGACCTGGTCGTTGACGGGACCGACAATTTTCCGACCCGTTACCTGGTGAACGATGCCTGCGTATTGTTGGGCAAACCTAATGTTTACGGCAGCATCTTCCGCTTCGACGGCCAGTGTTCGGTGTTTAACTACCAGGGCGGCCCCTGTTACCGTTGCTTATACCCGGAACCTCCACCACCCGGCATGGTGCCCTCCTGTGCCGAAGGCGGCGTACTGGGGGTCCTGCCCGCCATCATTGCCAGTATCCAGGCGACCGAAGCCATTAAAATCATCACCGGTATTGGCCAATCCCTGAGTGGACGACTGCTGCTCTACGATGCATTGGGTATGCAATTTGAAGAACTGGGCTTAAACAAGAGTCCACATTGTGTGATCTGCAGCGATCAACCCTCTCTCACCCAACTGGTTGATTACCAGCATTTTTGCGGTATCGCGGCTGACCCGCAACAAACGCCGGTTGAAGAAATCTCGGTCCAGGCTCTCAAAGAACGCCTGGACGCGGGTGAACTGATCACCATTCTTGATGTGCGGGAGCCCTATGAAAGGGACATTTGTCACATCGACGGTTCGCGCCACATACCGATGCAGGAAATTTCCGACCATATTGACGAATTTGAGAGAGACCGGGAAATCATCGTCCACTGCAAATCCGGCACTCGCGCTGCCCAGGTCTGCGAACTGTTGGGGCAGCAAGGCTTCAAGCGACCCAAAAACCTCGAGGGTGGAATCTTGGCCTGGGCCAGGGAGATCGACCCGGGTATGAGGACCTATTGAAAATCAACGCCACACCAGGTTCAATCAGGACTGTTCTGGAGTATCACGCACGGACCAAACATCACCTCGATCGCTATGCTCGCTCACTCGGTTACCTGGATTGGTCGACCCAGCCTGACCCATTTCGGCGTTATAAGCACGCGCCACTGATTGCACTATCCGCTAGTGAGCCCGACGCGAGACCACCTCTATTTGATGACCTGTATGTCGGCAATGGCATTGTACCCCGGACGGTGAGCGCCGACACCATTGCCCAACTGTTCTATGACAGCCTCGCAATCTCGGCCTGGAAAGCCATACCAGGAAATCGCTGGCCACTTAGATGCAACCCCTCCAGCGGCAATCTGCATCCGACCGAAGCCTATCTGCTGTGCGACGCGATGGCAGGTTTTGGCGAAGGCCCGGGCTTGTATCACTACCGGGCGCTGGAGCACGCACTGGAACTCCGCGGCAGTTGGGGGCAGACAGACTGGCAAAAAATTGTCAGCGGGGCTCCCGGGAATACCTTCTTCATTGGCTTAAGCTCGATCCATTGGCGAGAAGCGTGGAAATACGGGGAACGGGCTTATCGTTATTGCCAACAGGATGTTGGCCATGCGGTTGCTGCGTTAACCTTTGCAGCCTTAACCCTGGGGTGGTCAGTCCATAGCGTCACCAATATCAGTGACGACTTGCTCGCCAGTCTACTGGGTATACAGGCGCAGCGGGGGCCCGACGCTGAGCATCCGGATTGTCTATTGGCGGTAGTACCGCAATTTCAAGGTATGCTAAATGCCCGTGTGACCCTGGAATTTCTGTCAGGCCTGGATGCTGAAACCTGGACAAAGAACCTGCTGCAACACCGACCCAACGATTTAAGCCAGCGTCATCAAAATTGGCCTGTCATCGATCGGGTCGCGGCCGCCTGCCGCATCGTCGACGATTCAAAGCCACGGGCGATAATAGAGGTTCGCCACGCTTCTTCAACACCAGCGGATTTGCCTAAACGGAAGGTGCTCGCTCGCAAAATATTGCGCCAACGGCGCAGCGCCGTGGCCATGGATGGACACACTGCCATAGGATGTCATGAACTGGTCAGAATGCTGTATCGGGTCTTACCCGGTTCACTGCCACTCGGCGCATTGCCCGGCGATCCGGCTATTCATTTGCTGCTGTTTATACACCGCGTCGATGGACTTCAGCCTGGGCTTTACCTGCTGGTCAGGGCGACAGCCGCGGAGGCGGATTTTAGAAAGTGCATGCATTCAGACTTCCTGTGGGAAGTGGTTGAAACCAATCCCGTGAGCCTGCCCCTGTTCAGGCTGGCCTAAGGCGACGCCAGGGCCGCTGCGAAAACGGTCAGTTGTCATCAGGATATTGCTGCCGATGGTGCCTTCGCGGTAGCCATGCTGGCTGAATTCGGGGCTCGCCTGAAACAACAGGGAGCGGCCCACTACCGGCGAATGCACTGGGAAGCCGGCGCAATTGGACAGGTACTGTACCTGGAAGCGGAAGCAGCGGGTATTCGCTCGACCGGCATTGGCTGTTTTTTCGATGATGCCGTCCACGATCTATTGGGGTTGCAGGGACTGCATTTTCAGACCATTTACCACTTTACGGTAGGCGGGCCGATCGAGGACCACAGAATAGAAACCCTGGCCGCCTACCCTCCTCCATAATGTGGTTGAATCCCCGCGGGGTTCCCCGCTCACCGCGGAATAAAAGCTCCGGACGGATCGTTTGCTGCGTACAACCCATCGCTCAAGATGGTTTAACGTGCCAGGCGATGGCACGCAGCCGCTATGGATTGGAGACTCCAGTGTTCGCAAACTGTGGTGGTGGCATGATAAAATACCCGAAAGCCGCTCTTCCCAGCGAGGTGAGGGTTAGATGCCAAAGCATATAGCGAAAACGCAAGTCGCCAGTTTGGATGTCGACGCGCAAAACTGTTTTACGCCTGTTTGCCCGGATGAACTGCCGGTACCGGGTGGCACGGAAATTGTATTGGAGCTTAACCTGCAAGCCCGTTACGCACGCTATCGGCTGGGCTCCAAGGACAGCCACTCACCGAAGGCCATGTGGGTAGCCGACGACACCCATCCACAGCTGAGCCCGGTAGAGGGCCGCAACGTCGATGTGCGCTGGAAGTTGCATGCCGTACCGGGAACGCTCGGCTTCGATCTGCTAGATGGCCTGCCCGCACCCGTGGACTACGATTTCTTTGTCTGGAAGGGCGTCGAACCCGATATGCACCCCTATGGCGCATGCTATCACGACCTTGCGGAACGGCTGAGTACCGGAGTAATAGAGTTTCTCCGGACGCGCGGCGTAACCACGGTCATTGTCGGCGGTCTGCCGACAGATTATTGCGTGAAAAATACCGTGCTGCAGCTGCGCCGCGCGGGCCTCGCGGTCATTTTGAATTCAGGCGCCAGCCGCGGCCTGGATCCCCGGACCGAAGCAGAGGCGCTGGAGACCATGCGCCGGGCCGGCGTATCGACAATACAATCTGCCCATGAGCTTGAAGGACTGGTCAAGTGAGGTGATCGCGATGGCTGAACCGATCATTCACTCCCTGCTGGACACCGATCTCTACAAGCTGAGCATGATGCAACTGGTCTTTCACCGCTTTGCCGAATCGGAGGTGGAATACCGCTTCACATGCCGCACACCCGGTGTCGATTTGACCCCTTACCTGGAGGAGTTCCGCGATGAAATTGGTTTCCTGGTCACGCTAACGTTTGCCGAGGACGAGCTGCAATTCCTCGACTCGCTGGAGTATATTAAACCCGACTTCGTGGAGTACCTGCGCGGGTTCCGGCTCAATGAGCAATACCTGCACCTTGGCCGGGACGGCAACGAATTCAGACTGTCTGTTCGCGGACCCTGGTTGGATACCATTCTGTTCGAAGTCCCGCTATTGGCTATCATCAATGAGGTCTATTTTCGCAACACCCGGCCAGTGCCCGATTATGCCGAAGGTGCACGGAGGCTCGAGCAAAAGCTGGGACTGATTGGCAGGCATCCGGATTTCAAATTTACAGATTTCGGCACGCGGCGACGATTTTCGCGGGACTGGCAACGGCGTGTCGTGACACATATTCAAGCGCAGGTTGCCGAGCATTTTGCCGGAACCAGTAATGTGCTGCTGGCACGCGATCTAGACCTCGTGCCCGTCGGCACCATGGCGCATGAGTACCTGCAGGCCTGCCAGGCGCTCGCCCCCCGCATCAGGGATAGTCAACGCTTTGCCTTGCAGGCATGGCTCGATGAATATGAGGGCCACCTGGGAATCGCCTTGACGGATGTCATTGGCATGGATGCGTTTCTGCGTGACTTCGATCGCCATTTCGCCGAACGCTATGCTGGCATGAGGCAGGACTCGGGCGAGCCACTGGAATGGGCACGCAAGGCGCTCGAGCATTACGAGCAATTGGGAATTTCACCAAAAACCAGGACACTGGTGTTCAGCGATGGCCTGACGATACCGCGGGCGCTGACAATTTATGAGGCGTTCGGAAATGAGGCCAGGCTCGCCTTCGGTATTGGCACCAACCTTACCAACGACCTGTGCTACAAAGCATTGGATATAGTGATCAAAATGTGTCGGTGCAACGGCCAAACGGTCGCGAAAATCTCCGACAGCAGAGGCAAATCAAACCGAGAAGATATTATATATTTAAATAAGTTAGCACATATATTTAA
>JBBKXJ010000406.1:0-6477 GCA_037969395.1 Pseudomonadales bacterium | reverse complement strand
GACGGAGAAGTCAGACATCGACATTGGTTAGGCTTCATTGATGAAGCCGATGCGCGGCTGCTACCGGAAGCTCACCCGGTGTTACTCAATATAGCGCGATACAGAAACGAAGATGCCACCGTATCATGGGTCGATCTGCCATCAGGCCATTTTGTCCAAGGTTGCCTGGTTCATGCCGGTGTCTACGCGGTTACGCGTGGTAAAGTGCAAGTTAAGCTTGTCACCAAAATGGCTACATAACTATAAGGGGTGACTGGAAAAATCTGGGTCATGTTGTGCACAACATAATCTGGGAATATCGTACACCCAAATACAACGCCAGAATTACTGCTTACCCATAGCTGCGGACGGTCGACGCCGCCGCAGAACGTTCTGCTATTGGACAAGTAACGGCCAATTCCTGTCACTCGTCGAAACCGCTGCATAAACCGCACGGATAATAATCGAATGACAAGTCCTGTTAAGGGTTAGAAGATGCCTGCCCATCAAGCAGGCGGTTAGGTTTTACAGAAAGGTTAAATGGGCAGGTGTCTTCTAACCCTTAACAATAGCTGCCGGTGAGTGCCGTGAGCATCGGCTTTGGCGGCAGCCGTGGGATCTCGACGCTGCGCCACCGAACCCCTTAGATGCCGAGCACGACCCGGACATTCACAGCAACAGGCGACTGTAGATTGTCATGTAGGATAATCTGCGAAGCTGGTTCAGACACGCTTCGGGTCCTCTTGACCTTGGGATGTTGATAGCGCCATCAAGCATTCACGCCCAACGCCTTCGCCAACGATGGAAAATCATCGACAATGATGTCGTGCATCGGGTTTGGTTCGGGATCGGGCGGGCTGTCATTGCCCCACTCGCGTGGACGCTTCACGAAGGCGGTCTTGTAGCCCCGTCCCTTAGCGGCATCGAGATCAAAGTTGTGGCAGGCAACCATGCAGATCTGCGACGGGTTCAATTGCAGATAGTGAGCAACCATATCATACGATTCTGGCAAAATTTTATATTTTCCGATCGCCTCGCACGAGAATACCGCATCCCAAGAGAGACCATTGCGACGTGCGGTGTCCATGATGATGCGAAAGCTTAGGATGGTGAAGGACGCGCAAATGAATTCATCGCGCAGCTTCGGCAGTACGGCGGGAAAGTCTGGCCAACACTCGAAGTTATGCGCCGCATCATACGCAATAGCGTGACGCTCGTCTTGCGTGAAAGCCTCAAGTCCGTGCTCGACGATCAGCTCTTCTAACGCCATGCGATGGGCGCCGTCGAAGTTGTGGGTTGGCGGCGTGTCTTTGCCAAGGTTCAACATCTTGCTCAGGCCCTTGCGACGCAGATCGTTCGTAATGTCGTGCCAGTGGCGCTCAAGCCCATGTTTGGCACCTGTCGCAGCGAGGATCTTCGAAAAACCAGTATGCCAATCTAGGATCGTGCCGCCGGTGTCGAAAGTGAGTGCACGGACGTCAGATATACTCATAAATCTCCTTTCGTTCGTTTGTTCCCGGCCAATCCTGCAAGAAATATGGCCAAACGATTCGTTTACTTCTCGCGGTTCTGATCTAGAAGCGCCATCATGGATGATCGCGTAGAATCCGAGAACGGCACCATAATTCTCAGCTAATAGTTTCAGCCAGGCACTAAGATCCATCGTGCCGGCAACCATCTTGTCGACGTGACTAATTGCGCCAATCACCGGTCCAACACTTAACGCAAGGCGAGTATAAACGGAATTAACGCCCCTTTTGCACCCAGCTATTACGTTGATGATTCAAAGTCCACAAAGCGGTGGCGTGTTTGAGTTTGTCAAGGACGTTCGCAATGCTGAACGTGGCGAAATGAACTATGAACTTGCCGGGCAGGTTCTCGATAACAAAATCCCCGTAAGTACGCTGGCGATGGACGCCGGGACTCTCGTCTTGTTTCGTGGGCGCAACTCGATGCACCGGGTCACACCTGCAAAGGGCGAACGTACACGCATGCTTGTAGTTCTGGCTTACAATACCAAACCGGGAATTTCACTGTCGGAGTCAGCGCGCCAGACATTTTACGGTCGGCTTGAGTGAGCGGAAGACGGACGAGTGCCCTCCCCCATTGCCCGGGGATACCAACGGCCTGGACTGGCAGATGACGGCCGGCCGGTGAATGGCAATTGTGGGCAATCGCATCTAAGCGAGCCGTTTGAGATGCTACCCTCTATGCAGGCCAAGAGGAGAAAACGCAGCCGTGAACGAAATAATCTGCCCGCACTGTGGCAAAGCATTCAAAGTAGATGAAGCCGGCTATGCGGATATTCTCAAGCAGGTGCGCGATAGCGCGTTCGAGCAGCAGTTGCATGATCGGCTTGAGCTGGCTGAGAAGGACAAGTTAAATGCAATCCAGCTCGCCAGGAACGAAGTCGGCAGCGAAATGCAAAAGGCTACCGCAAGCAAGGACGCTGAGATTCAACAACTGAAGGCCAAGCTGGACGCCGGTGAGGTAGCGCGCAAGCTGGCTGTCACCGAAGCGTTAAGCGCCGTAGAAAAGAAACGCGACGTGCTTGCGAACGAACTGGAGCAGACGAAACACAATTACCTGGCGGCTGCAAAGCTTGCTGAGGAAAAGCTGCGCGCCACCGAAGTCACGCAGAAGCTTGCAATCACGGAGGCTGTTAGCGCCGTCGAGAAAGAACGCGACGAACTGAAGAACAGTGTTAAGCAGGCGGCTCTGGAAAAGGAACTGGCCGAGAAGTCGCTCAAAGACAAATACGAGACCCAGATTAAGGATCGTGACGACGCGATCGAGCGCCTGCGTGACATGAAGGCCCGCCTGTCGACCAAGATGGTTGGCGAAACCCTCGAACAACACTGCGAGACCGAGTTCAACCGCATACGATCGACTGCGTTTCCCAGAGCGTATTTTGAGAAGGATAATGACGCAAGTTCAGGCAGCAAGGGCGACTACATCTTTCGCGACCTGGACGAGGCAGGTACCGAGATCGTTTCAATCATGTTTGAAATGAAGAACGAAAACGATGCCACCGCGACCAAGAAAAAGAACGAGGACTTCCTCAAGGAACTCGACAAGGACCGTACCGAAAAGGGCTGCGAGTACGCAGTGCTGGTATCCCTTCTCGAACCTGACAGTGAGTTCTACAATTTTGGAATCGTGGACGTCTTTCACCGCTACCCGAAGATGTACATTATTCGGCCACAGTTCGTCCTGCCAATCATCACGCTGCTGCGCAATGCCGCGATGAAGTCGCTTGAATACAAGACGGAACTTGCACTGGTCAAGTCACAAAACGTTGATATCACCAACTTAGAGAATGACCTCGAAACCTTCAAGACCGCGTTCGCGAGAAACTATGATCTTGCGTCCAGGAAGTTCCAGAAGGCCATCGATGAAATTGACAAGTCGATCGATCATTTGCAGAAGACCAAGGACGCGCTGCTGGGCACTGACAGGAACCTTCGCCTGGCAAACAACAAGGCTCAGGATGTAACGATTAAGAAGCTGACCCGTCGCAACCCCACGATAGCTGAGAAATTCGAGAAGCTGAAAAGCGAGGGCCCTGCCGATTCTGAGTGACTAGGTCGATATGGCGTATCAGTGGTTTAGGCTTGAATTCCAAACGGGATGATGGAAATGCAACCTGTGGTCGCAAGATGCGGAGACAACTGATGTATCCAGTGTAATGTTGCCAATTGTTTGCCAGTCTTTCTGATCATTGGTTTGCTCGCTGGCTACGGAAATAGCAAACATTAATTTTTGATTGCCAGCGATCAGAAGTTCATCACGAAAATCTATTGCATCAACGGTCTGACCTGGCTGCGCCTCCAGTTTCATCCAGCGAGGCGTAATTGCCGCCTCATTATTGATCTCCCCTAACTGGGAGATTTCATAGACTTGCCTGATGCCAGGATTTTCATCCGCCAGAGAAAATGCACGAGCTAGTTTTAACACATAGAGCAAGCTCTTAAACACTTCGCTGGTCTTGCTGGCCGACGGTTCATTAGTTAAACTTACATCTGTGTAGTGCTCTGCCCTTGTCCCACCCAGATCATCAATCAGGAAAAAGTTCGCAGAGTGTTCCTGAACAACCTCCATTGGGTTCATTGTCGGAAACAATTTACCTGCAAAGCCAAACGATCTTAGTTCGCCGCGCCGCGTATTGCTCATGGCTGCGGAGGCGCGAACAATGATCAGCGCTTCGCTGTTTAATTTGAAGTAGCCGCTATATTTGTTGTCGACGTCAATATTCCATACGCCTTTGAAACAGATGCCGTTTGGATGTGCGAGCTTTTCAAAGGGCTGCAAAATATTGGCGTGCTCTTCCAACGTTCTTTTAGAATCGCCCAATATTATGTTCTTGCCGTTGGCAAACAGCTTCCAGAATGAGACCTCAACGTGCGGCAATTCATCCAGCGGGTCGGTTGTCACTTCATTCCAGACTGCCTGAAACTGGTTGATTAACGGCACGGGCTCGTTTTGAACCGGCACCGTGGTTGAGCATGCTGTTACTGCGATTGACGCCATAGCCAGGGTAGTTAACAACAGAACGCTATTCTTTTGATGCATAGCTAGTTGGGTGTCCAATTAATTTGCCGAACGCAAATACTTAAGCAGCATGATACACGCCAGGCGCCCTGCTCCACCTTTTTTTTTGGTTCTACCTTCGTGGTTCGCGCTAACGCAATCTCTACCGCTCGCAGACGAGGGCCGTGATTTGCGCGCCAATCACGAGGTCCTGCTCCATGCCAAAATGTTGGTGGCGAATTTGTCCCTTTCGATCCAGTAGCAGAAGCGTCGGTGTGCCGCGCATGCCGTAAGCGGCCATGGTTTTGGGCAAGCCGCCGTCGCCGGTCGGCGCATCAATCGCGACAGGGAAAGTGATCCGGTATTCGTGCAGGAATGCCGCCAGCGCCGCGACCGTTCCCTGCGCATCATGATGCTCGAAAACCGTGTGCAGTCGCCCAGGACGGTGACATCGTCTGGATTAAATGTCTCGGCTATGCGTTTTGCCTGCGGCAATCCGTGTGATACGCAGCCTGGACAGTGCATTTGAAAGGCTTCGATCGCGACGACACGACCTCGCAGACTTTCCAGCGTAAGCGCGGTGTCTGTGTTGAACCAGTGGCTGGTCTGTAGTTCGGGCGCTTGTCTGACTATCATAAGGTTCCTGCTCCATAGTGCGGCGCCAGCCTCGGCTATTTTCTCTGGAGTCGAGCCAGTGCGGCATTGACCAACTCCTCCGGCACGGAGTCCGGCAGTTCATCGTCGGGTCGTTCAAATGCTGCTTTTCCAGCTGCAATAGTACGTACGTAATCTTTTACGTACTCGTCACAGTCGCGACACAACTTGAGGTGCACCCAGCACGTCATCTGCCGCAAAGTAGGCAAGCTACTCTCCAGATAGTCCAACATAAACTCGTCAAACTCTGGGTCCACGGCAATATAGGGGTGCCAACGACACAGTAACATCGCTAATTCACTGATATTTCTGGTTTTTCGATTCCGGTAAAATAGCCCCGATTTGCTGAAAACCATTCAAAAAACACAGCCTTATACTTTCTGTAAAAACAAAGGCATACCATTCCAAGTGTGCTGCTCAAACCCCTATATTGCCGTGGACCCTAGTAGGCGCGTTTACACGGTGAAACCGCAGCTTGCCGTTATTTTTTTGCTGGTAGACACCATCAATGAAAATCGTGTGGAAGTGTAAATTTAAATTTAATGCGGAACCAAAGCGTTGTATCAGCGTAACGGCACCGGTTTTCGCCGTCGATCTTTTAAAACCGGCCTTTTTGATCAGGTGCGTTGAGATCGCTCGGTTGACAATGCCCAACACTTTACCCATGACCTTCGGATTGTTGGCTAGTAGGAATCGCAGTGGGTACGGAAAGCTGAGCACCCACTGACGAATAGGTTTGTGAGGTAAGACGTCATCCACCAACAGTGCGGCAGTTTCCACCATGCGCCTCGCCCCGCAACTGGGGCAAAAACCTCTGCGCTTGCAACTGAACGCCACCAAATTTTCGTGGCGGCAGTGCTTGCAACAGACACGTAGAAATCCATGCTCCAATCGGCCACAAGAAAGGTATTCTTCGAATTCTCGCGTGACATGGCGAGGCAAAAAGCTTCCCGCTTCACTCAGATGCGACTGAAATTCTGGCCAATGGCGCTCAATAAGTTGGTAAAGCAGTGTTTGCTCTGGCCGGTGGCGGACATAGGCAAACACTTCACCGCCAGACATCCTGTCCGGCCATGCTGGGGTCATGAAACGCGTCCGTGCGTTACTAAATTTTGTTCAGTTTATCAGCTTGAGGCGGAATATGCACTTGAGTGAGCGCGGAATGACAGCAGATGTGTCACTCAGCATAGGCCAGTAAATCGTAAAACAGTCCACGATCAGGGTGGTATAATCGCACCAATTCCATACCCGCCCCACAATTGTTGCATTTCAGCGGGTTACGTTTAGCCACTTCCGCAAAAAAATCAGTATAGG
>JBBKXJ010000405.1:0-3101 GCA_037969395.1 Pseudomonadales bacterium | reverse complement strand
GAGAAAGGCAGTTTGTTGAACGCTTGTCGGCGAACAGCCGCCATTTCCGCTTTCTTGGCGGTGTGAGACAACTGCCGGAAAAGGAGCTCAAAGAACTGTGCAATATTGATTATGACCAGCGGATGGCTTTGATTGCCACCGTTGATAACAACGGAGAGGAACAGGAGATAGGCGTCAGCAGATACGTGAAAGATGAGAATGGTGAATGCGAATGCGCCGTGACGGTTGCTGATGAATGGCAACATCATGGCCTGGGAAGATTGTTAATGGAAAAACTAATCAACTTTGCGCGTGACAACGGGGAGAAAACTATTTTTTCGGTCGATCTGGCAAACAATACCTTTATGCGTAAGTTAGCGAAGGATCTGGACATGACGGCTAAACGCGATGCGGAAGATGCCACACTGGTCCGTTTTTCTCTACAGCTATAGTTACGCCCGACCAGTCAGCCGGACTACCACAAGACAACTACAATATGCTCGTATTTGGCGTGGTTGGGCATTAGCATCTCTGAAGATAGTCAACCGATTATCTTCAGGGGTGCTAACCACTTTCCAACACGCCACAAGTCTGCCGGGCAATCATCCATTCCTCATTGGTAGGAATCATCCATACTGACGCAGCGCTGTCACCGCTGCTGATACAGGTCTTGTGCTGCTCATTAGCTGCGGCGTCAAGTTGTATCCCCGCCCACTCGGCCAGTTCACACACCTGCGCACGGACGGGGGCGGCGTGCTCGCCGATTCCTCCGGTGAATACCAGCGCGTCCAACCCACCCAGCGACGCTGTCAACGCACCTAATTCACGGTTAATGCGATACACATAGAGGTCGATGGCGGTGCGCGCCCCCTCCTCTGTGCTGGCGAGCAGCGTGCGCATATCGTTACTGATACCCGACACGCCGAGCAGTCCGGAATGGTGATACAGCAGTTCGGCCACTTCGGTGCTGCTCATAGCCCACACGTCTTGCAAGTACAGCAGCACACCGGGATCAAGGTTACCGCAGCGCGTGCCCATTGGCAGACCATCCAGCGCGGTGAATCCCATGGTAGTGTCCACACTCTTGCCATCGCGTAGTGCGCACATACTGGCGCCGTTGCCAAGGTGGGCGACCACCACGCGGCCGGCGGCCAGTGTCGGCCCCACCACTTCGGGCAGCATCTCCGCAATGTACTGGTAAGACAGGCCGTGAAATCCGTAACGGCGGACGCCGGCGTCATAATATTTCGGTGGTAATGCAAAACGCCGGGCAAGCTCCGGCAAGGTGCGATGAAAAACCGTATCGAAACAGGCGACCTGCGGCAAGTCGGGCTGCAGCCTGGAGAGGGCCGCGACACCGGCCAGATTGTGTGGCTGATGCAACGGCGCCAACGGGTTAAGTTTTTCCAGTTCGGCGAGTATCGCGCTGTCGACCCGCACTGGCGAGCCGAATGCCATCCCGCCGTGTACCACCCGATGGCCGACGGCGGCAATGTTGTGAGCGACCTCGCGTTGCCCACCCCACTCCACCAACGCGGCCATGGCCTGACCGTGATCAAGCGCATTACCCAGTATTTTATCGACTATCTTGTCGCCGTTGCTATTGAAGGCGCGTAGCCGCGTAGTTCCATTGATACCCTCGATCTGGCCTCGACCCAGCAACGGTAATGCGGCGTCGTCACCGTCGTAGAGACCATACTTGATACTCGACGAGCCGCTATTTAGTACCAGAATGTCACCCTTGATCACAGTGTCACGGCCTCGAGTTTTTGTTTGTGCAGCAAGACGGCCAGTGCGCATGAAGCCAGGCGGCTGATGGTATCATCTGCGCGGCTGGTGAGAATGATTGGCACGCGCGCGCCGAGCACAATGCCGGCCCCCTCGGCCCCGCCAAGGTATTCAAGCTGTTTGGCCAACATATTGCCCGACACCAGGTCGGGCACCACAAGAATATCGGCCTGCCCTGCGACCGGCGATACGATGCCCTTGATGGCGACGGCTTCCGGCGACACCGCGTTATCAAATGCCAGCGGGCCGTCGATCAGGCCGCCGGTAATCTGGCCGCGGTCAGCCATTTTGCACAGCGCCGCCGCATCCAGCGTTGACTGTATGCCAGTACTGACAGTTTCCACCGCTGACAGCACGGCGACTTTTGGCTGTTCGATCTTAAGCGCGTGGGCAAGGTCGATGGCGTTCTGGACGATATCGCGTTTCTGCTCCAGAGTCGGATTGATATTGATCGCCGCGTCGGTAATAAACAGCGGCTGCGCATAAGTGGGTACGTCAAAGGCAAACACGTGACTAATACGCCGCTCGGTGCGCAGTCCCTTGCCTTTGGCGACCACTGCATTCAGCAATTCATCCGAATGCAAACTGCCCTTCATCAGCGCATCGACCTCGCCCGCTCGCGCCAGCGCCACCGCTTTGTCAGCGGCGGCATGGCTGTGCTTTGTCGGCACCAGGGTGAACGATGAAATATCAAGCTGTTCAGCCTCGGCAACAGCACGGATCTTGTGTTCCGGACCTATCAATACCGGTATGATCAAACCCTGGCCTGCAGCCGCCACCGCGCCGGTAAGCGAGGTTTTATCGACTGGATGCACCACAGCGGTGCGCACCGGCGGGTATTGTTGCGCGCCTTCCATCAGACGATGCAGGTGCAGTCGTTCGCTGAGGAACACCTCGGGCAGTGCCCAGCGTGGCCGTTTTACTTTTTCGGTGGGCGCCAACACCTCGGCGACGCCGCTAATAACGGTCTGGCCTTCCTGATTGATGCAGCGGCAGTCCATCGTCAATCGATTTTTGTCGGCATTTTTTTCCTTTACCGTCACCGTCACGGTCACAAGATCGCCCAGTCTCACCGGCTGGCGAAAGTTCAAGCTTTGTTTGAGATAGATGGTGCCGGGACCCGGCAGCTGGGTGCCGAGCACCGTAGAAATCAGCGAACCGCCCCACAGACCGTGGGCGATGACCTCGTGAAAGTGGCTGCTGTTAGCGTAGTCCTCGTCCACATGCGACGGATTGACATCGCCGGACATGACGGCAAACAGCTTGATATCCGCCATCGTCAGACGCTTTTCGAGATGGGCGGAATCGCCGATCTTTATCTCTTCGAACGTTCG
>JBBKXJ010000404.1:0-2549 GCA_037969395.1 Pseudomonadales bacterium | reverse complement strand
CCGGTGCCTTGTGCGCTTTTGCGTCACGCCGCGATGCCGGCTGCAAAGATTCATCGTCGCCACCTTTATCAGCCAGTATTTTTATGGGCTCCATCGTCGTCGGTGGCGCTTTACGTGTTTCGGCACTCAGGTCCACCAGAATATAATCGCCGTTTTTCAGCTTGAACTCGGTCCGCTGTGTAGCGAAGGGCCGCAGCGCCGTGATATACACCGTGCCTTGCGTACTCATCACACGAAAAATCTCCGGATCATTGAGCAGCTCGGTTAATCCCGGCTTCACGCCGCTTTCAAAATGCAGCATTTGTTCGACGCCGACCACTAGCCGTAACGGAATCACCGTTTTATCCCACACCAGGGTACGCACGGCGTGGGTCGGCATTGCCGTCAGCAGCGCCGCCAGTGCGACGACCTTGACTACCATTGAACCGTTGTTTGTTTTCATCACACTCTCCTGATCGACCCGTTACCGGGTAGCGATTTCGTCGTCTTTCTCGGGTTCGATCACGCGCGGCACCGCCGCAAAACAGTCAAGTGCCATGTTGTATGGATTCAATTCTTGATCCGCCACATAGCGCACGATGCGTAACGGATAGTTCACCAGACGGTCTTTCACGGGTTCACCAAACATCGTCTCGCTGATATGCAAATCCAGATACACCAACCACGATGAATGGCTTTCCTGCTTCACACGCACCGAACTGAACCCCCGGCCGGGTATTTCCCACACGGAACGCTGGCGATTGCTCAATTGTTGTTTGTTTTTCTTTGCCTCGAAATCCTCCAGCCGCTCCTGAAAACAGGCCGGCGTCAGGTAGTTTTTTAGCATGTGTATTTTGTCTTCATAGTCCGTGGCACCGTTGTTGGGCCACCGATTGAGCTGCTGGAATATGTAGTAAGCAAATTGGTAAACATTCGGTTCGGGGATTTCCCCTATTTTCATCGTTGAGCCCTCACTGAGATCCGGCGGATTATGCAAGGTAATATCACGAGGTAGCATGATGACCGCGATGATCAACAAGACAATAAAGCCCCCCATCCACTGGATGGTGTTTTTTTGTCTGTTGATCGTTTCCTGTTTTGCGTTCACCTCATTCGAGTAGCCCATGGTTCATCCTCCCCGTTGTGTGCGGCGAATGCCCCACGTTCGCGAACAGCGAATCATCGTTTTCTTTTTAAGCTTATGATCCTCCAGCCAGGCGTTGATCGCTGCGATGTGGTAGCCCTTGGGACGGTTACGCTTGAGTAACCGCAACTGTTTGCCCACGAGATAGGTTGTGCCAAAGGCCAACATTATTCCCACACCCAGACCGAGGATGCCCAACCCAGACAATAAACTCATGAGTAGCGACACCGGCACCCAAAACCCCACAGAAAGCAACGCCACCGCTTTCAACTCGGAATTTGTCATCGACAGGTAGATGACCGGCTCCTCATTGAGCCGGTCGGGGATGAATGTAATATTGTCACTCATCACAGAATCGTTGCCGCTTCAGTCAGTAACCAAAGGATAAAAACAACAATCACCGCGCCCACGCCGGCCTGCATAAACACCTCGCTCATCGTTGCCCGGTTCTGCGGTACCTCCGCATACGTTGAGAGTGTATTGCGCACCACAAAGATTAGCCCCAATGTCGCCAACACTAATCCCGCAAGAATAAAAAAATCATAAATATACTCTTGCGCACCCGCAATATAGTCTCCCGAGGTTGCCGCACCTCGTGACGGCGCCGCGGGCGTCGGTAGTACGGCGAACGTCACTTGACTTACCATCAACACCATCGCCGCAGCCAGTTGTGCTGTGACTTTTCGAACGTTTCGAACTAGATTGTTCATGTCATTAATCTCCTACCGTTAATAAGACGCAATCACGATCGTGATCACGCATATGAATAGCGCACGAAGTACTACCCCGCCCGCTACATCCCCTTTCATCTTGCCGCGTCCCCACGCTCGATAACTGGAAATGACTACCCAGACCGTCCACAAAAGGACCGCCGTGGCCACAGTGCCAGCGATCAACAACGTCAAATCCGCCGCTGTAAAGGCTGAGCCCCCTATGTTCGCCCCTTCAAAAGCGGCGACTTGTGCACTGTTCATGTCAGTTCTCTCATATCAAAACCCTCACAGGTATTTCTTGTACGCGGCAGCAACCACCGTGACGTTGACGCCAAACAACAGCGCCGACGGCAGAATGACCGCGTTCGGGTGGACCGCGACCGGCACCGATAAATACAGAAACCACGCGCCAATCAACGCTTTCGGCGCGATGGCTTTCGCCTGGTGATAGACACGGCCAAATTCGCGGCCGGCACTCCAGCGCCGAATGTCCCGCATCGTCAGGCCGCTGGTCAGACCCACAATCCCCATGAGCACGTACACCGGCAAGGAGAACACCAGAATGCCCAGGCGAATCAGAAACAATTGCGTCACCGTAGTGATCGCCAACAGGTACTCCGTGATCCCCAACCAATCACCGATCCAGACCAGCCCGTTCTCCAGCCGGGTGAATTCAAAAAGGTAGTAGTAGGCGGTTTCCACCCAATCAACAA
>JBBKXJ010000403.1:0-18106 GCA_037969395.1 Pseudomonadales bacterium | reverse complement strand
GTGCCATTGCCTTGAGTGGTCATGCCCTGCAGCCGCGTACCGGACCCTGCTGCGAGTACGACCGCCCAATTTTGTTTTTGCACTTCGCATTCCTTTTTTTAATCGATAGTAGCTTGCATTGTCCGGTGTTCTGGAGGAGCGAAAGCGCGCGGTGGACGGGGTTATCTCGTCATTGCGAGCATAGGCTGAACACATGCAATCACATGACCTACTTCAAACGCCGTGCCAAACTAGCGGGATGTCCGTAATAAGGCGTAAGTTCAACGAGTTAGCAGAGGACGGCGAACTCTTTCAGAGGTCCACTAAGCACGACATATCATGGACTCATGTAGTGTCGTCACGACAGAGCAGGCAGGTCTGCAGCATAAGCGCTAATCCGCGGTTTGCAGTTCGCCTAAAACCGTCGGAATGAATTCAGCCACTGTCGGGTGGATAGGCACGGATCTTGGAATCGCTGGGCAGGGGAGATCCGAGTTCATGGCGTCAACAGTGCAATGAATCACCTCATCGCCAGTGAGCCCCGGAACGGACTGCATTGCAGTTTATGCCATACGCACGAAATCAACGGACTTGTTCCAATCTTCGATCGCCGTGCCAACGTAGCCGGACAGTAACTAGTTCAACGAGTTAGCGACACCGCCCCGCCTTTCACTTTTCCAGTCAGACATCTAACCCACTCTGCGCTATGATGCCGCGATATATCGTGACAATAACGATATTTCGTTCTTTCAGTGAAACTGTGAGCACAATCACGCCCAGCGATTGAACTAAATGTACAGGTATCTCAATAGCTTGGAAGGTAATTTAATGCTGTATGATTAGTGGCACTTATATTGTATAAGAAAATATAAATACAACGACAGCAACGCAAGAGTGCATCGAGAAAATTGGTGAACAGTTGTGTAGTCTCACAAATATATTATGTGTGTACGTAAGATATGGATATTCTGTACGTTGAGGATGACCCCGGGCTCGCGCATTTATTGAGCAAGCATCTTCGAGCGCATGAGCACTCGGTTGCTATCGCGACCGGGGTTGCAGCGGCCCGGCATACCCTGGCGAGTGCCACCCCGGATGTGATGCTATGCGATCACGACCTGCCCGACGGCACCGGGTTGGAGCTGATGGCGGCCGCGCTCGAGGACAACCCTGCGCTACCGTGCATCATGTTAACTGGGGTTGGCTGCGAGGCGCTCGCCGTCTCGGCAATGAAAGCAGGCGCCCGCGACTACGTAGTTAAGGATATTGAAAACAACTTTTTGAGCCTCGTGCCGGCGATCATCGACCGAATAGGTATAGCGCAATCCCTGGAGCGCCATCTGATTGCTGCCGAGCGCGAGAATCACCGGCTCGAGATGCGCAACCGTTATCTAGCCACAACGCTCAAAAAGCAGGCCGCCGGAGACATGCCCATAGGTCAGGATCCCGGCTTCAAACATGTAATGAACATTATTGAGCAGGTCGCGTCGACCGATGCCACCGTGCTCATCACCGGTGAGACCGGTACTGGAAAGGAAAAAGCCGCCCAGTTGGTGCATGCTATGAGTCCGCGTGCCGACCAGCCATTTATTACGGTAAATTGCGCGGCCCTGCCGGCGCAATTGGTTGAAAGCGAGTTGTTTGGCCACGAGAAAGGCGCGTTTACCGGCGCAATCAAGTCGCATATCGGCCGCTTCGAGGCGGCCGATGGTGGCACGCTTTTTTTGGACGAGATTGGCGAACTACCCATCGAACTGCAGCCGAAATTGCTACGCGCGTTACAAGAATCCAGGTTCGAGCGCGTCGGCAGCAGCGTCAGTCAAAACGCGGATGTCAGAATCGTTGCCGCCACCAATCAGAATTTGCCTGAGAAAATCGCCGACAAGACCTTTCGCGAAGATTTATACTACCGCCTCAATGTGATTCCGGTGCACATGCCAGCGCTGCGAGATCGTGGTGGCGATATTGAGCTTCTGTTCATGTATTTGCTACGTCGCGTCAGCGAGCGCTACAACCTGTCGCAGCCACCCACTACCGCAGCGCTGCTGGATTCTATTCGACAGTACGCATGGCCAGGCAACGTACGCGAATTAAGCAATTATGTGGAGCGCGGCGTGATCACGCAAAAATGGGACCTGCCACCAAAGACACCATCACAGCCGGACATCCTCGTCGAAAACACCAATACCGAAACTCTCACGCTGGCTGAGATGGAGTGCAAGCACATTATAAAAACCCTGCAACGCACCGATGGAGTTATCGCCGGCGACGACGGCGCGGCGCGCCTGCTGGGCCTAAATGCCAATACGCTTCGATCCCGCATGAAAAAACTCGGTATCCATAAGCCCACTTTTTCGGGATGAACAGCTTTCTATCGTTAGTAATCGTAGCTTTTTGCTGCTGTCTGGTCTCAAACCCAGGTGTCGCCGAGACCACACCGACCGAAGTCTATCTGCAAGTATTGCAGGTTGAAACCGAAATCGATCTCATTCGATTGGAGATGGGCGTCGCCAAAGTCGACAAATCCGAAATCGCCGTTGCCGGCGTACAACCGCGGGAGGTGTACTTTCAGGCATTGACGCTATTTGAGAAAACCAATCGGCTGCTGTTTGAGCAACTTCGAGAAAACGAGGAGCCGCCCAATCGTTTGTCCACCGCCATTGCTCCGGAAGATGTGCTCAATATAGTTAATAGAACGCTTGAACTGCTGCTTCGTGTCAAACGTTCTTTCGGTATAGAGGAAACGGTCGCAGTAGTACCACCGAAGAAAACGCAAACACCTACCGATGTCTTCCAGCTTATTATCAGATTGAACCGCACCCTCAATACCTTGCTGCAACGACGTTTTGCATCGCCTGATGTTTATCAACAACTCACGTACGGCGTTGGCCTGGTCTCGACAATTCTGGCTACTGTAAAGAGTGCAAACCGGTTGGGCGATGAACCGGCGCTCATGCGTCGCAAAAAACCGGCCGATGTGTACCGGAAACTTATCTCGATCTACACAATAATCCAGCAGACGATGATGCTGTCGAGCGAGCAATGCATGGTGATTAAAATTGCGGAAGACGAACGCGATCGGAACGATGTCACTTCCGGTGATGTATATGACCTGACGTCGCTGCTGGTGTTTGAATTGAGTTATCTGCACAGCCTCGTACCTGGGGCATTGGCCGCCAGAGAAAGCTACTACCCGGGTGACAAACTGCCGTCGCATGTATTTCAGCGCGCTGGCCGGTTGGAAAGTCAAATGAAAGCCTTGCTCGGGTATGTGACAACACATCCCGGTTGGCTGGAAAACAAATGATTGGCTTCCCCAACTTGTCGAGCAGCCTTTACCATCGACTGTTGATTTCACATATGCAGATTGCAGGAGTCGCCGCACTGCTGATCTTTGTTTGCTTGCTGATGAGTGTCTACTTCGAACATAGCTCCTCGAACATGGCCAATGTTCGTTTACCCGCATCAATGGCTACCGCACGCGTTGTCAATGGCATCGAAGCATCGAACTCCCAGTTGAGATCATGGGTGTTGCTGGGAAGCGTGGACCGCATCGCGGCCCGTCAGCGGACCTGGGCGGAACAAATCGAGCCGGCCATGAATGAGCTCGACGCACTGGCAGCCGACAAGGATCTTGCCGCAATGGCAGTGCTAAGGCGCATGATGGAGCAACTGCAGGAATCCCAATGGTGGGTGGAGGAGATTGCGACGAGTGCGGGCAACAATCCGGCACGCTTGATATACGACCGTGACTTGCTACCTGTTTACGAGCTGTTGCAGCGTAGCGTGGTTGGACTCGACGGTGACCCCGGGGTTGGGAAATACAACAGCGATATTCGACTCACAACCACCATGATCCAACAGAATCTGAGCGCAGCGGTGCGCCAACTCAGCGAAGCCATGCGTACCGGCAGCGTTGCGGACATCAAGGCTTTTCGGCGCGAGTCTGGAACCGTGCAAACGATGTTAACCCGGCTGTCTGAACAGATTGCGCCAGGCGATGATAGCCGCCCCTTGCTAGCCTGGATCATGCGTGAGTATCACTTTTACGTGCAGCTTGCGCAACAGACGATCGTCGTTCGGCAAGCCGATGACTGGAATCGGGCGCTATACATTCTGCGTACGGAAACCGAACCGCTTGCCAGCGCCGTCAAGAATACGCTCGGCGCACTGGAGCGGGACTATAACGAGCTATTGCAGCAAGAGGCGTCGCGCAGCGCCCTTATCAGCCGTGTCGGAGTTATTCTCACACTGAGCATGGTTGTCGGTCTTGGCATTATTGCGTGGGCGGTCGCGCGCAGCAATTCCAATCGGCTGGTCGCTCCCATTGAATTGCTGGCAAGAGCCAGCGATCGGCTGGCTAACATCGAGGACCCTCCCGTGCAGTTGCCCGTACAGGGACCGCGTGAAATCGCCCATCTCACCGAGCGTTTCAATTATATGGGTAGAGAGTTAACGGCTCGGACGAAAGACTTGCAACACGCGACCAGGGAATTGCAGGCTTACACGCACATCATTACCCACGACCTCAAGACGCCCTTGATCAACATCAAAGGCCATGCCGGCCTGATCAAGACGCAGTTGCAGGCGCTTGAGGCTATTGCGCGCGATGAGAGCGCCTCCGAGCAAAGCGTGCGACAGGCCGTGCTGCGCACCGTTACCGAGGACGTTCCCGAGTCGGTCAATTTCATCGATCTGTCAATTACAAAAACGAATACCCTGGTCGGTGGAGTGCTGGATAATTCGCGTCTGCTGTTTCGTGGCATCGCGCTCGAAAATGTCGACATGAATAAATTAGTGGAGCAAGTGATCGCGCTGTTCAGTCATCGTTTTCCCGCTGTCAAAATTCGCTGCTCAACATTACCTGTCGTGCGTACCGACCCGTTCCTGATGGAGCATGTATTTTCCAATTTAGTCGACAATGCATTGAAATATCTGGATCCGGGTCGGGCAGGACAAATCGAAATTCGCGGCGAATCGCGTGCTGGTGAAGCCCACTTTTTCGTCAGCGATAATGGTATAGGGTTGAAGGATACTAAAGTCGACGTATTCAAGCTGTTCGAACAAGGAGCAGCGGGCAGCAAGGGTGCAGGCGTCGGGCTGGCGCTGGTGCAGACCATGCTGACAAAACTTGGGGGCCGCATCGGCTACGAACCTAACGATGAATACGGCACCACGTTTATGTTTTGCGTGCCCCTCTATCACGAGCGACTTGAAGCGGTTGCGGCGGGTAAGAGTCAATCAAGTCCTGAAATACGTGCGGGGGAGCCGGTTCTTCAGGAAACCGGTTTGCTGAACTGATCGAAGCCGCCACGGAGTGCGCCGTTCCCACCGAGGTCCATCAGCGTAAAATCCGCAAGCAAAGTACCTCAATCCTTCTTCGGACTTTGGAGCAACGATAGCGATGTGTGAACTATTTGCCATGAATAGCCGGACGCCAGCGGCGGTTACTTATTCATTGGAAGAATTTTCAAAAAACGGCTCAAGACTTCGCCACAACCGGGATGGCTGGGGTATCGCCCTGGCGAGAGATAAAGACGCGGTTTTGGTAAAAGAACCGGAGCCTGCCGCGGACAGTATTTGGGTGCGTTTTATCGCTGAAAACCCAATCGAAACGACTCTTGCCATCGCACATGTGCGTTACGCGACGCAAGGCCGGCACACCATGGAGAATACGCATCCGTTCCGGCGTGCTCTCGGTGCGCGTACGCACTTGTTTGCGCACAATGGCACGCTCACGGACATTGAGAAAGCCGTTCACCGGAGCGGACTTGCCTTCACGCCGATCGGTGATACGGATTCAGAGCTGGCATTTTGCGCGTTGTTGTCGCGCCTCAAGCCACTCTATGACAGTGACGAAAACCCATCGCTGGATAGCCGCTTTGGAGTCTTTCGCCAGCTTTGCAGTGAAATGAAGCAACTAGGCCCCAGCAATTTTCTTTACCACGACGGCGACGTGCTGTTCGCACACGCGCATAAACGCGTGTATGACGAGGGTGGAAAGCACACCGAAGCGAGGCCGCCCGGTCTGAATATCAAAAAATGCTGGACCTGCGCGACACAGAAGGAGGTCAATTGTCCAGGGCTAAATGTGGACCTCCAGGACGAGCAAACCATATTGCTTGCTTCCGTGCCGCTGGATGAAAATGGCTGGGAGGCACTGGACGAAGGAACGATATTAGCCGTGAAGAGTGGGGACGTGCTCGCGTGTGTTTAAGAAATCGTCCGAAATTTGCAGTATCTGTTTGCTGATTTATCCTCTGCCCGTTTTATGGGGTGCGTGATATTTGGGGCCAGAAAATATTAAGTGCGTTTACTCCGCCGGCGCCACTTCAGCAGTGGTCTCTGACCAGGCCTTGATAACGGCATCGATGTCGCGGTTGTGGACTTTCATTAGCTCGCCAAACTGGTTTCGATAGGTCAGCCCGAGATTGACGCCATTGACGATAAGGTTTCGCACACGCCAGTTCGTGCCGGCAAGGGCTAGCGTGAATTGAATCTCAAACGTCTGCTGATCATCAGTACGAATTACTACCGGCACCTGGGCACGTGTTTCGCCGTGCATTCGTGCCTCTTCAACGGCCAGGTCATAACCTTCGAGTTCACCCAATGCCGTTGCGAGCAGTTGAATAATTGAACGTTCAAACTCGTGTTGGAACTGTTTCCGTTGCGATGCCGACAAGCTATCACGATGTTCACCCAGCACACCATTTGTGATTGCAGGGAAATCAACAATGCCATCGAGAACGTCTTGAACATGCGTCTCGATACGTGCCGACTGTTTGCTGTCACTTCCGGCAGCTGTTTCCGGCACTGCAAACAAGCGTGTTGCCGCCTCCTCAACTTGCTCTCTCGGCCCCGGCGTTTCCGCTGCGCCTGCCGGCAGCACGACTGCCGATAAATACAGCGCCAGTAATATCAGAGTTTGTCGCATGAGCACTCTCCCGTTAGTTATTTACAGGTTTTAACCAATATAGCAGGCAACAACACAAGGTTTGCCGTGAGCGCAACCAGCATCGCAAGCGCCGCCAGGCTACCGAAGAACACGGTCGGCATAAAACGCGAAAACACCAACACCGAGAAGCCGATGATCACAATAAGTGAGGTGAAATATAAGGCTTTGCCAATGCTGCCGTGGGTAGCCCGCACGGCGGCAATCGCCGATTGTCCGGTAGCGACCTCTTGTTGAAATCGATGCAGGTAATGGATGGCGTCATCGACGCCGATACCGATAACAATCGCCGCAATGGTGATCGTCATGAGATCGAGCGGTATGCCCGCGAAACCCATAAGCGCGAGAATAACACCGGCGGCGACGAGGTTGGGTACGACACCGATCAAGGCCAACTTAAACGAGCGTAGCAGGATAACAAACATCGTGAAGGTAGCCAGAATAACGAACAGTAAAGTGGTAAGTTGCGAGCGCACCAACTGTTCCAGCATATTGTTGAACAACACGGCCACGCCGGTCACGTGAATGGCATCGGGCGCCAATTCCAGTTCATCGACCGCAAAGCGCTCTATTGACTGTATCAGCGCTTGCAGATCGTATTCTGGTCCGGTTTCATGCAGGCGTGAGACGATTCGAATTTCGCCCGAGTCGGGCGCGGCATATGGCGCGATCAGGCTGTGCCTTATTTCCTCCGGTAGCACGTCGAGAATGGCCATCAATTGCAAATAGGAGAGAGGTTCTCCTTCGTTAAAGGCGCGCGCCACGCGTTCCAGATTGACCAGAGAAACGGATTTGCCAATTGCCGGCTTCGACTCAATGAATGTCTGCAACCGATCCAGTAGTGCGAGCTTTTCCGGGGTAAACCAGAAGCGCTGCGGAAAATCATCGGGTTCGTCTGCGGCGAAGTCATCGAAATCATCGTTCTCTTGCGTCGCGGGGGCTGCTTCGAAAGGCTCAAGCTGCAGCACAACGTCGAGCGGGATAGTACCGCCGAGGTTGCGGTCGATAAAATTCAAACCCTGGCGAATTTCAGTGTCGCCACGAAAGTATTCAACAATGCGGCTACCCAATTCGAGCTGTTGTATACCAACCATTGACAGCAATATGAGCAAGGCAGTCACGCCCAGTACCCGGGCTGGGAACTCGGTGGCAAGGTATGCAAACCAACGGGTAAGCCTTGGTGTTTGCGTCAGCGATGCCACCACTTCATTCTTCGGCAATAACACCAGCACGCTGGCGAAAAAACTGTAGGTCACCATCAGAGAGATCGCAATGCCGAGGCACATCATCCAGCCAAAATCCATCACGGGCACAATACCGCTGGTCAGTAGCGAGGCAAAAGCCACGGCTGTGGTCAAGGCGGTGTACAAACTGGGGGCGAGCTTCGAGCGCATGGTTTCGTATGCTAATGCACAGTGCGCGCCATCCTTGTATTGATCGTACAGTTCTCGGTAGCGGGTGGCCAGATGAACCGTGAACGAGATGGTCACAATCGCCAGCAGCGCAACAAAGTTTGCCGATACCGCCGTGATGGGTTGCCCCAGTGCCGCCAACGCGCCGCACATTAGTAGCAAGGTCACTCCGGTGGTGCCAAGCGGAATAAACACCCAGCGCAGGCGTCGGAAAAACAGGTATAGCGCGGCCACCAGTAAAACCAGAATGGCAAGCCCGAAAGTCGCCATATCGGCTTTTACAAATTCAACCATGTCGGCAGCGACCATGGGAACCCCTCCCAGGTACATCGTGGCGGCGCCGGCATGCCGGTCACGCACCGCGCGTACTGCATCGATAGTCCGCTGCTGCCTGGCTTTCCCTTCAGCGGCTAGCTGCTGGACCCGCTCCTCCGCTTGCGCCAGATCGGCGGCTACATCCGTGCCTTGTTTCGCTTCGGCCAACAAGCGGTCACGTTGCTGTTTCGTGTATTCAAGCTCAGGATGATCTTGCAAATCGATTCGTATTGCCGTGGTTTGACCGTCTTTAGAAATCAACAAATCGCGGAACAACGGGCTTGCGGTTAACTCCGCGCGCGCCAGCGTAAAGTCGACATCGGCTGACCTTAGCGTGCGAAATCCCTTTGCCAGCTCCAACAGCGGTACCGGCGGACTGCTAAGCAACGGCGCGTCCAGCAGCGATTGCACGGCTTCGACCGTATCGATGCTCGCCAGCTCTTGAGTGATATCCTGCAGCCGCGCGATATGTTGCTTTGAAAGCAGTTCGCCCGCGCGTGGAGTATAGGTCAGGACTAAAAACGAGCGCTCCGAAAAAGTGGCGGCGACATGATTGTAATAAGCGAGCTCAGGATCATTTTTTGCAATTAAGGTATCAGCGGATGCATCAAACTCCAGCTTTGGAAGTTGAAAAAAAGCGGTGACGCAGAGACCGAATACTACCGCCATAATGACGATGGGATATTCCAGGCAACGCCGGTAATGCTGACCCATGCGCACGCTGAATTTTGCCATCACAGCCGCTCAGGGCATATTGCAAACACACTCAAAACTCATCCTCCAGGAAGGGGTCTGCCACGATGCCATCCTTTTTGAGGTAATCACGCCGCTGCAGATAAGCATCGCGAATAAACAGATACCGGTCTCCCGTAATCAGGCGCTCGGCCTCCAGTAATTGCGCGCGCTGGTTTATGATCCAGAGGGCAAAGCTCGCGTTGCGCGCCCCAGTGTCCTCTAGATAATTAGGCAAATAACCGTAAGCACCCACCAGGTCGCCAAACCCGTCGCGCGGGTTGGACGGCCCCCAGAACGGTAGAACGATATAAGGCCCGCGTCCAACACCCCAAACCCCCAGCGTTTGGCCAAAATCCTCTTGATGCTTTGCCAGTCCCAACGCCGTGGCGACATCGAATAGGCCAACAATACCCAGCGTCGAGTTCACCAGGAAGCGACCACTGTCCGAGAGAGATCGACCGGGTTTGCCCTGTAACAGTTGATTGAGTGCAACAAAGGGGTCGGCCAGATTGGAAAATAAATTGTCGACACCGCGCTCAACGGCATCGGGAACTACCGCCTTGTACCCGCGCGTGATCGGCTTGAGCGCAAACCTGTCAGCAGTGTCATTGAAGGTCTGCACCTTACGGTTAGCCTTCTCGAAGGGGTCCGTTCCATGCATGGCGCATCCACCCACCAAACCGATACACAGTAGCGCTCCTAGCATTCGCGTACTCCAACGCACTGATCGGTTGTGAAAATAGCGTAGCTGAATCAAGATCGACCTCTTGAGGAATATTGTTGTAGAGGGGCTGGACTGATTTCTCAGCACTGATTGTTTGCAGATATCCAGCACTAAACGTCAACTAACAGTCACCGTGACCAAAACAAAGCACGCACTATGCCAATCGCGCTGCCGGAGATATGCACTTAAATTTCAGACTCTTAGCGGAATGCGCAAGCATAGACACGGCGGCGAACGACGATATGTCGTAATTCAGTGTTATGTCGTTACGAAATTCGCCACAACTTTTCTTACAGTGTGAACACGGCAAAAATGCCCGGGTGGACAGAAAGCTACAGAAAAAAAACCCGTAGCAAGCTACGGGGAAAAAGGCCTAAAGAAACTGGAGTTTACTTTCTTTCGTCGAGCAGCGCATAACGTTGGGGGTAGCACTTAAAGAGCTGAGACAATCGTCCAATTGCGGGGTTGCAGTAGTTTCTTTCAGCGCCTTGTTCTCCCGCAACAGGACATCAACCGTTAGCAGTCTGTCGAATTAGAGGACAATGTAATGTCAAAGTTCCGTGGCTCCCCATGTTTACTGTTAGATGACTGGAATATTTCCAGCCTTCGATCTTCCTCACGCGCTTCGACTAGAAACGCAGTAAAATAAATTGATCGTCCGCTTCCTTCAGCAGTTTCTTTTCGTTTTTATGGCTGTTCCATTCTTTCAAAGCGTCCATCTCATCACTTCGATGAAAAAGCAATAACGACCCGCCCACTATCTTGAAGCTTGTCGGGTCAATAGCAACATGCCTGCCCAATGACAGACTGTAAGGGCAGTACGCGCCGTAGCGCGGCAGATACTTTTCCGGTTGCTCTTTGAATAATTCTATCTGTTCAGCGGATGTAAAATAATAGAGTTTGTCCTGGTAACGGTATTGATGCTCCGGGCTGCCGGGTTCAGCGCTGTTTTTGGTAAAGTAGGATACCGGGCTATAGCCCTGGATGTAGGGTTTTTGTTCAGCAACAGTCTGGCCTGCCAAAAACAACGTTGCAAACAACACAGCTGCCAGGTTTAAGTATTGCGTTGTTACTCGTCGAACTCTCATGGTATCTATCCTTTTAATTCAGCCGTGAACAGCACCCTATTGTGCAGGGTTGCTGCAAGTGGTCAGTATGACGATTTGAGTTTGCCGTGACGATCGCTGAAACATGGCAAACCCCATGCAAATGAAAGACCAATGCATCAGTGATACGTTCCTTGATTCGTATGTTCCCTTTTTTTGGGTTTTGGAAGTTCGCTTCGACATCAAGCCGAAAGACGATAGAACGCGCTTCCATTTCTTTTGAAATCCCGGCATCGTCATAGTGTAGCGGCCAGCGCACCAGCAATAATAACAACCGGTGGCTGATCCGGATTACCGGACTGCATGCTATACAAATGCGAAACATCCTTCGCTGTGCCTGTTGCACAACCGCCGGCAAGCAACGCTCAAAAGAAAAAGAACATTTTCACGGACCGGAACCAGCACTGCCCCTGCATTAACGACAGATTTGGTACTTTGTCACAAAGCCACAGTCGTGCGTCGGCCGCAAGGATAAGTACCAGTGAAGAGAATGCGACATCTCGTGATCTCATGATATAGCGTCACGAATTTTTGCTATTTTAAAGCTGACCTTTACGATATGACCAGGGATAGCTGTAAGAAAAGCAGTGAACGCCCTACTATGCCTGCGCTGCGCGCACGAGACTGGGCCGATTTTTTGTTGCCGAATTAACCGGGAAAATGCAGAGCAGATTGATGGAAAGGCGCGTGGGAAGGCGATGTAGACGTCTCGCATCGTGGCCGCAAACGCGTCAGTCTCATACTCATACATCCCTTCTAAATAGCCAGAGACTTCTACGCGTGATATCTTTGTATCGTTGGCAAGTTATTTGCAACGTATACCACGTGACACGTTATTATTGCGTGGCACATTACTTTTAATCGATCGGAGAAAACTATGTCCAAACAAGCGATGATTACCAAAACATTGTTGGCCAGTGCTGCCGCAGTGGCATTCAGTACGACGGCCCTGGCTGGCGCCAACGCTCAGCTCTCGGTAGCCGATGGAGCACCAGAGAAAGTTCAACAGCAGTTGCAGAGCTGGCTGGACGGCGCGAAAGTTAAAGGCCGTAAAGACAAGTGTTACGGCATCTCCCTTGCAGGAGAGAATGATTGCAAAGCCGGGGCCGGTACAAGCTGCGAAGGCACATCCACTACCGACTTTCAGGGCAACGCCTGGAGTTACGCACCTAAAGGCAGCTGCGAGTTCATCGAGACGCCGAATGGCAAGGGATCGCAGGAACCCGTTTCAGCATAGTGACTATGCTGCCGCACCGTTTATAGTTAGCCAGGTGGCGTGCGTTAGTCGACGATTTCTGGCTCCGGAGGGAAAGGACGGATTCTATGAGCTATCGACACGTCACCTACGTTAATTCAATGATGCGCACTCAGCAGCTGGGTGCGGGCTTGAGTTTGAAGGCTGAACACTATCAAGACGTCTTATCTCTATCACAAGCTGATTCGTTGGCCCCAGCGGAGCATGAACTCTGGTTCGAAGTGCATACCGAGAATTACTTCGTCGCGGGGGGTCCCCGACTGGACTACCTGCGTGCTATTGGCGAGCACTACCCGCTGAGTTTCCACGGTGTAGGTGCCTCGTTAGGCTCTGCCCACATGCCCGATGCCAGCCACCTCCAACAAGTGAAAGCGTTAGTCGAGGAATTCCAGCCAGCATTGGTTTCCGAACATGCCGTATGGTCGCGTACCGAACAAACCTATTTCGCCGATTTGCTACCGCTACCGCGCACTCGCAGCGCCCTGCAACAATTAGTAGACGGTATTGACCGCTATCAAAACGGCATTGGCCGTCAAATTCTGATAGAAAACCCGAGCAATTATCTCGACTTCAAAAGCGAAATGGATGAACCCGAATTTTTGGTGGAAGCCGCACAGCGCGCGGGTTGCGGATTGCTGATTGACGTCAACAACCTGTATCTCAGTAGCCGGAACACGAGCATCGACGCGCTGGATTACCTGGCGCGCATACCAGCAGAGCTGGTCGGCGAAATCCATATTGCCGGGCACGACCCGGACCCCAATTTCGGCCAACAAATTTTGATCGATAGCCATGCGGCTGCGGTCGCAGCACCGGTCTGGCAACTGTTGGAGGTCGCACTCCAACGTTTTGGCCACACTCCTCTGCTCATTGAACGTGACGCCAATATTCCACCGTTTACGGAGCTGCTGCAGGAGCAACAACAAGCGCAGCGCTATTTACTGGACTTACAATCACCGCCGCTGGCGGCACGGCAACAGCCATGATGGTGCAAGACTATATCAACGCGTTCGCGCTTTACCTTGAAACCGGCGACGCCGAGCCCTTAGCCGAATTCTGCGAAGACCCGTCTCAACCGGCTCTTTTTGCCGTGTATCGAAACGGTTTTTATAAAGCCTGCATCGACGCGCTGATGGCCAACTTCCCTGTCTGTTTGAATTTCCTGGGCGAGGACTATTTCAAACAAGCCGCCCGCACCTATGTCGCCAGGTTCCCGCCGAAAACAGGCACGCTGGTAGGATATGGAGAACATTTTGCCGCCGTTGCGCGTGAATTACCCGAGCAGGATCCAGAAAAATGGCGGGCCATGCCGGCTGCCACCGCTGATATTATCAATCTTGATTACGCCTGGCTAAACAGCTTGATGAGCGCCAACAGCGAACAGATACTCGACTCCGATAGCGTCACAGCGCTTACCGAGCAAGGAAGAGATATTGCGCAGGAAGAAGTGCGGCTTAACCCCAGTGTGCGAATTTGCGTCACCGGGTACCAGGTGTTCGATCTTTGGGTTGCGTTAAAGACCGGGGCTGAAATAAGTCGGGGGGTCTCCGTAGCGGCGGTGCCGCAGACCGTGATGTTCTGGCGTTGGCAAGGTGATGTTCAAGCCCGTGTATTGTCGGCACCCGAGGAATCACTAATGCGCCGATTGCAGCCACCTGGCGGCCGCTTGAACGATGCAATTGAAGCTGCGTTGCAAGGTGATCGCGATTTTGACGTTGGCAACACATTCGCCGCCTGTTTGCAAAATGGCCTACTCGAATTAACCACAATCCAGTAGGGCTACGCTCTACCACTAAAGGGCTTCTCCCCACCACTAAAAGGAAAACCAAAATGAATAGAGTGAATAAGCTACGTGATCTTTATTGGCAAATGGGCCAATGGCTGAACAAGTTTATTGAACCTATCGCATTGTTCCTGCTGCGCCTTACCGTGGCTAAGGTGTTTCTCAATTCGGGCCTCACCAAGTGGGACGGCTTTCTGAAGTTCAACACTGAAAAGTACGATCTGTTTATGTACGAATTTTTCTGCCCGGATCCGGTCAGACCCGGCGCGCTGCTACTGTGTGACAAGGATACGCTCGATTATGCCGATGGCGCCGCCGTGGTACCGTTCATTAAGGCACTCGCCGTGTCGGCTGGGATAATGGAAGTAACGTTATCCCTATTACTTATCTTCGGCTTGTTTACGCGTTTTGCCGCCCTGGGCTTGCTGGGAATGACGCTGTTTATCCAATTTGCGATTTTCCCGACATGGGACCACTGGATCAACCCGGCCTCATGGTGGGCAATTACCTTATTTGTGATCTTTGCGCGCGGCCCGGGCCTGGTATCGATCGACCGCTTACTTAAAATTGATGCGATAAGTCATCGTTTATAAGCGATGACAAAAAGACCATGGGCAAACACTTAACAAAATAAGTCCTGCAGGGCCGGCCAATGAATAATTTCAATATGGACGCATTGAAGTCTCTCGCGCTAAGTATACTCGAATTGAGTACGCTGTTGTTTGTCTTCCTGTTGGGCGTTGCTGTGTTGGTAGTGCTGTATCTTTACCTCTCCGACGTGGCACAAACCAAACAGGCAATACGCCGAAACTATCCGGTGGTTGGCCGCTTCCGCTATTTTTTCGAACGTATGGGAGAATTTTTCAGACAGTACTTTTTCGCAATGGATCGGGAGGAGTTGCCTTTCAATCGAGCACAGCGTTCCTGGGCTTACCGGGCGGCAAAAAACATAGATTCCACTGTGGCCTTCGGGAGCACCAGAGCCCTGGACAAGCCGGGTGACGTGATGTTTATGAGCCACCTGTTCCCAACCTTGACGGAGTGTGCTATCGCGCCGCAGGATATCAGCATCGGCAAAGGCTTCGCCGCCACCCCTTACACCACCGATTCGCTTTTCAATATTTCCGGTATGAGCTTCGGGGCGCTGTCTGTACCCGCTGTACGGGCGCTGTCAAACGGAGCGAAGAAAGCCGGTATCTGGATGAACACCGGTGAAGGGGGATTGTCACCGTACCACCTTGAGGGGGGGTGCGATATTGTCTTTCAAATTGGTACGGCCAAATACGGGGTGCGTGACGAACAAGGTTTACTCTCCGACGAAAAACTACAAAAGATTGCGACGCATGTACAAGTGCGGATGTTTGAGATTAAGATGAGCCAGGGTGCCAAACCTGGTAAGGGCGGTATTCTACCTGGCGTCAAAGTCACTAAAATTATTTCGGATATACGCGGTATTCCGGTTGGCAGCGATTCCATCAGCCCGAATGGCCATCCTGAAGTTCGCAGCGTAGACGATTTGCTTGATATGATCGTCAGGGTCAGGCGGGTCACCGGTAAACCCTGCGGCTTTAAAACCGTTATTGGTAGCAGTGGCTGGATAGACGATTTGTGCCAGGCTATTCACCGCCGCGGTCTGGCGGATGCGCCGGACTTTATCACCATTGACAGTGCCGACGGTGGAACCGGCGCTGCACCACAAAGCCTGCTGGACTTTATGGGCCTGCCGTTGCGACGCAGCCTACCTATGATGGTGGACAAGTTAAACGAATACGGACTGCGTGATCGCATCAAAATCATTAGCTCGGGTAAATTGGTCAACCCCAGCGAAGTCGTTTGGGCACTGTGCATGGGGGCCGACTTTATTACCTCGGCGCGAGGTTTTATGTTTGCGTTAGGTTGCATTCAGGCATTGCAATGCAATAAGAATACTTGCCCCACGGGAATCACTACGCACAACCCGGATTTACAGCGCGGTCTCGACCCGACTGATAAAGCCGAACGGGTCAGCAACTACGCGCGTAACATGGTTTATGAGGTCGGCACTCTGGCGCATTCCTGCGGTGTACGGGAGCCACGCCAACTGAACCGTTCGCACGCACAGATAGTTGATGAGAAAGGTCTGCCGGTACCCATGTGCGACATGTATCCCGACGCAGAAACAAGGAAGGAATATAGAGTCGCCAGCGTTTAGGGCTTTGGGCCTGCAGAAAATAGAACGTCGCTATTAAATGGCGACTAACAAGGGGCGCATGTGATCATTCCAGAGATTGTTGGTCAAATCCTCTTTCTAACGTCACTGGGTCTTTTGGGTCTGGTTATTTCTCGCCTGGCTAAGCTCGAAATGACGTTGAGTTGCCTTATAGCCGGCGTAATTGGTGCGTATTGCTTGCCCTTCCTGGGTATCGACACCGGCATAAGAGCAAGTAATATTAAAGACCTGGTGTTCTTCGTCATCTTGCCAATTCTGATATTTGAAGCGGCCTGGCACATTCAGCCTGCGCTGTTAAAACGCTGGCTGCTGCCGATTTTCCTGCTGGCCACAATTGGGGTGTTACTCACTTGCGCCCTTATTGCCGTTGGCAGCTACTATAGCATTGCGCACGAGGGCTTCCCGTGGATTGCAGCGCTGCTTACCGGTGCAATACTATCGGCGACTGACCCGGTCGCCGTGGTCGCAACACTGAAACAACTCAATGCGCCGGATGACCTTACAACATTAATTGAAGGTGAGAGTTTGTTTAACGACGCTACGGCCGTCGTGCTGTTCACGGTGCTACTTGCAGTCGCCACAACGCAACAGGGTGGCACAGATCAAAGTTATATCATCCTGTTTGTTAGCGTTTTTTTTGGTGGAATAGTCGTCGGTGTAATAGCCGGTTTAGTCGCTGCTATTCTCTCGCTACTCCTCGCGAGTCGCAGCTCCGCGACTATTGTGCTTGTCTTTCTCGCCTTTGGGAGTTTTTATATAGCGGAACATTTGCTGCATGTCTCGGGCATCATGGCGGCTATGAGCGCCGCCATTACGGCGAAATTGCTACTCAGAGAGCACGAAACGCAATTGCTGTGCGACATTGGTCCAACATGGGACTGGCTGGGCCGGCTATTCACGTTGTTGATTTTCGTCTTGATGGGTCTTGTTATTCAATTCCAGATGTTTCTTGACCAGTGGCTGGCGATTCTCATTGCCATTGCCGCTGCGCTTGGCGCGCGAGCTATCTCGGTATTTGTGGTCAGTCTATCAACACGCTTCAGCGTTCGGCCCGTTTCGTTTGGCTGGCAGCTCATATTGACCTGGGGCGGTCTGCGCGGCGCTATTGCGATTGTGCTGGTGCTATCGCTTCCGGTCAGCTTACCCTATTGGTGGACCATCCAATCGATGGTGTTCGGCGTTGTTTTATTTTCTCTACTGGTGCAGGGTTTAACGGCTGGCCCGGTGATTCAGAAATATAAGGGTCAGCAACTATAACATGGTGGTACTCCTTCTAACGGAGCATGCAAAATCTGAAGAATTGCGAGATATTACTTCTAAATCTTACCAAGAGACAATCGACTAAAACGCAACGAAACACAAGAGGAACACGCGTTATGAACAAGGCATCCGATCTTTTTATTCATGCTCTCGAAGCAGAGGGCGTAGAGTATATCTTCGGCATACCCGGCGAAGAAAACCTTGACTTGCTAGACAGCTTGTCGCGCTCGAAAAGCATCAGGCTAATTCTGACCCGCCACGAGCAGGCGGCGGGCTTTATGGCGGCAACCTATGGCCGCTTTACCGGCAAGGTCGGCGTGTGTATGGCAACATTGGGGCCGGGCGCCACTAACCTGGTGACCGCTGCGGCGTATGC
>JBBKXJ010000402.1:0-10692 GCA_037969395.1 Pseudomonadales bacterium | reverse complement strand
ATAATTATGGATAATCCTACGCTGCAAAGGCTGGAGACACAACTGAAAAAATCGCTGCATTGTGGCGACTGCACGGCGCTGCGTTTGTTGATTTGGGAGCGCCCGGCACAGAGCGCGGTCTTCGGCGAGTCGCCACCCCAGCACGCGGTGACCGGGGAACAGTGCTGGTATGCGGTGCATTGTGATTATTTCCGGCGCCGCATCGAGACGCCGGATCAGCTAAAGCGGTGCGGCGCGCACCAGAAGAAAGGGAGGGGCGGCTCCTCGTAAAATACGCTTGGTAATACGGGCAAGCTCAGCGGGATTTCTGAACATCTATTGACCCAAACCTTGCCGAGCGGTATCGCCAAAAATTGCAGCGCTCGATTCAGAATTGAGCGACGACGATGAAAGTGGGCGATGAAATAGAACACGCAACACCATCATATCGTCTCGTCGGTTGTCTGTGAAACACCCATTCAGGTTATTTAATAGACAGCTGTGCGGAGACATTAGACCACAAAAGTAAGAAACGGCAGGCATCACAATAAATAATACGAAGGGAGTGACGCTGTAAATGGATGTATTTGAGTTCATAGAAGACATGCTGGTCGACCCCGCTAATCGCACCGTTATTCTGTATGGCGATCGCTGCCGCGTTTTTTAATTCGCTGTGATTACGGCGTGGTCTTCTGGCCATCTTCATCTCCTGATATCGGGCAATACGATGCCCTATATCAGGCAGGGAATCCACTTATAGCGCTGTTCAGATTTCTGGGGCCACCTCTTCACTGCGTCAGGGCAAGTGATAGAATAGCGACCGACAACACGCGGACCATATAAAGAAGCTCGCGAATAGTTGAAGGAACGTTTTGGTTGCTCAACCTTAGCAACACGAATAAAATATATAAGGCAGCACATAAAAAGAACAACTCACAAGGGGCATTAATATGAAATTTTTATTGCAATGTGGAATCAGAAAAAAACTAATACACACAGCTTTTCTCACAATATCTGGTTTATCCATCACACACGAAGCGTCCGCCGTCGAATTCACTTTGGATTTTGAGGGTGTGGGAAACAACGCACAAATCCTAGAATTCTACAATGGAGGAACTGATTCACAAGGTAATTCCGGAGAAAATTTGGGGATCAGCTTTGGTGGGAACGCACTGGGTAACGTGGATCTTGATGCTGGCGGAACTGGGAATTTCGCTAATGAGCCAACTCCCGACACAACCATGTTTTTTTTATCTGGATCGGCGGTACTGAATTATGCGCCAGGATTTGATACCGGTTTTTCTTTTTACTATACGACTGCGTTTGACGCTAATGTGACGGTGTACGATGGGCTTAATGCGACAGGTAATGTCCTAGGCACTATCAATCTGTTCAGAAATAATGTTGCAAATAACTGCTCAGGAGATCCGCAAGGAGGCCCTGGCGATCCTTTAGGCCAGTTCTGTAACTTTGATATCGCAAGTCTTGCACTTTCAGAAACTGCAATGTCAATAGACTTCTCTGGAACTGTAAATCAAGTGGGTTTTGACAATGTAACCTTTGGTTCGGTGAACCCATCGCCTGTACCCGTGCCTGGAGCAGCTTTGTTATTTGGATCCAGCCTGCTCGGAATGTTGGCGGTAAGACGACGCAAGAACCTTTGAGTTGCCAAAGTCATTTGTGGCGGCTCTTTCAGGGCCGCTCTACTGTGTACACTAGCTTTTATGTCTATAGGGGCTCGACGCAGGATTCGGGATCGTCCCCCTTAAGCGAATGAAATCTGAAGTTTCTTGCCTGTGGCTCCGGCGACACGTTGCAGTGTTTCTATGGTCGTATTGACCGCCCCGCTTTCGAGGCGCGCGACAGACGATTGCGATGCGTCCATGCGCTCGGCGAGTTGTTTTTGCGTCAATCCAGCAGATTTGCGCGCCGCAATCAGTGCAGAAGCAATGCTAAATTCTTCGCCCATTTGTTCATAGGTTTCTTTGTACGCGGGGTTTTTCATCCGCGCTTTATGTAGTTTACGTACATCAGTCATTTTTTGATCTCCTTTACTCTTTCCAGTGCCAAATTAATTTCACGGCGCGGGGTTTTCGGGGTCTTCTTAATAAAAACGCGGACTACAATCACTCGCTTTTTAGCCGCTGTCACATATAAAGCGCGGGCGATTCCGCCCCTACCCTTCATACGAATTTCCCAAATCTTGCCGTCTATGTGCTTCACATAGGGTTCGCGAACATGCGGCAAACCGTGGGTACTGATTAATTCACTAATCTTGATGAAGCGCGCAAACATATCATCTGGCAACGCGTTCAGTTCTTCATCAACGGTTTCGTTTAATGTTTCAACGGTCCATGTCATAATTAAAAGTATAGCATATATGTTATATTGTCAATGTTTTTGAATGGGTTCAAATATGAATCCGCTCTATCTCATCGAGCGACAGCTCCTCGTCCACGCGATTGTAAAGCTGCGTGGTGCGTGTTGATTCATGACCGGCGATGCGCGCGGCAACTTCTAAATCACCACCGTTGCGCAGGTACTCGGTGATGCCGGTACCGCGAAAACTGTGATTGGAAATTTCTGTCGGTAAGCCCACCTCGAGCGCACGGCGCTTGATCATCTTAAGTGCCGTCTGGCGTGTCATTCTTTTTCGCAGTAGCGCGTCCTGCCGGCGGCCTTGCCCGGACGATCGAAACAGCGGCCCTTTCTTGTCGCAGGCGATGCCGGTGGCCTCGAGATATTCATCCACGTATTCGATGGCAACGTGATGCGCGGGCACGACATGGTACTTGCCACCTTTTTCGTGCAGCCGAAAGAACGAGCGCTTGCCCTGGGTGTAGTAGTCGGCGACTTTCATTCCCACAGCCGCGCTCACGCGCGCGAAGCTGTACACCATGAGTCCAATCAAGGCGCGATCGCGCAGACCCACCAGCGTCGCGGTATCGATCGTATCGAGCAGCTCGCGGGCTTCCTCCGCCGTCAGAACCGGCGTCTTGCCGACTTTCACCACGTGCTTCGGACCTCGCACCGAGCTGGCCGGATTAAACGGGGTGATCTGACCAATCACTAACCAGTCGAACAGCATGCGGATTGCAGCCAGGTGTTGTTTGACCGTCGCCGGCGCGTAGGCCTTCGTGAGCTTCTCAACATAGGCCGCGACCAGCATCGGCTCGATGTGCTCAAGTTCAAGGCCCTTGGCCTCGCACCAGTCCGCAAACCGATACGCCGCTGTCAAATACGCCATCCGCGTGTTGGCGTTACGGATGTTGGCCGTGAAGAACTCCCAGAAGCGTTTTTCGGCCTGATTCGTCCCCGAGAACAAAAACGGCGTGACCTGGCGCGCGATCCGAGCCGGAATCGGCACCGTGCGTTCTATGCTGGCTAACTCAGTCCCCACGGGTGCCCTTCTGTGAAAATTAATAGGTGCATAACGTCCTTTATGTTACTAAATAGAAAAGAGCAGGGCAATCGGATTGCAACTGGTTACAACATGAAAAAAACAGAGAGCCGCAAACTGTAGGTGGAGAACTTGGACTCGAATATTTAACTGGGAGCGTTCAGCCGTCAGTATCTGACTGAAGGAATCAAGTAAAAATTGGACAACTTCTTTGGATTGCTCCCGCTATCGAGTTGACTGTTCCTGCTCACTCCGTTGCGCGGGCCTCAGTCAACTCGATAGCGGCAGCGACCTTTTTTTATTCTTTATTTACTGAGTTCGTAACTTCTTCGACTTGACGGCTAGCGCCGCGATAACTGGCATTACCTTGTTAAACCGGCCGCAACAAAGTCATGCCCCATATCTAGAAGAGATAGTAATTTTCGTCTTCAGGCGCAACATTGCCGCCTAAGAGGTATCAGCTTTATCTGGCCAATTTCGTCAGAATCCCGGCCCACCCTCAAATACGCTAATTGCTCGCATTTTGAGAATAAACCACGACACTAACGCAGCACGCCAGCGTCGGTTTCGGGCGCGGCAAAAAGAAAAAGTAACCGTCTAAGTGGCTATCGTTGTCCCGGTTTTATTCACACATTGAAACCCGGATGTATATCAAAATTGTTATTGATGATGACGTTGGCGCGTTGGCGAGCCTGTGCCCTCATCGCCGTTGAAGAAGACTGACCTTCAAACGCGAACCAGGCTAACCACGCTACCTGCCATCTCCACGCACCATTGAAGCCCCAGCTAGAATCACTATTGCCGCTGTCATGGCCTTTTCCGTCGGCGTGCCGCGCCTCGTGAACCAAGGTACCCGCACGAAGACTTACGCCTTGGCCAAAGAAGTAAGGCAGAAATAAACGCGTCCAATTATCGACAATCGGCCCCCAGCGTGTTTGCGCAATAACGCCGTCGTTGCTGCCACATCGGGCATCAAGTTCGTCAATAGCATTGCGGGCAAATCGACAACCCCACTCAAGGATATTCGAGTCAAACGATTCTCGTGGAAAGTTTGGTGAAGAGTACGTAAGGCACCAAACGCCAGACAAGGTTCGGGATAACGGTCGGGTATTATCGCAAACCGAGTTGAATCCAAAGCCATCATCCCAGTCGCCCTCATCGAAATCGAACGCATCCCACGCCCAGTCGACAAACGGTTGCCAGCAAATTCGCGGGCCGTACAGATCATCACCAGATGTGGTGAGGTTTGGGACTGTTGCAGTACAAGTTGCCATGGTTCATTCTCCTTCTTGTTTTGCGCAGATGACGCTCGGTGCAGTTGCAAGTTTTGCCTGATTGGGCGGTGTGAAGCTGCGCTCCCCAGTATCGGCTCGCTCAGGGTCAGCTTGAACTTCATCGCAACGCACACGACGGATATCGAGAATCCATTGAGCTTCATTGGGTAGTATCTCAGCAACTTCGTCACGAAGACCCAAGGCGATTGCGGCCTTGGTCGCTTCTATCAAAATGGGTTGAGCCGGCTGCTGTTTGACAAGTTTGAGTAAGTGGCCAGCCGCGCTTACGTCGCGTTTTGCGATTGCGACCAGTGCCTCGACTGCCATTGTACGAATCAGCAACTCACTATCGCGTGGTCCTT
This sequence comes from Pseudomonadales bacterium, assembly GCA_037969395.1. GTDB lineage: Bacteria > Pseudomonadota > Gammaproteobacteria > Pseudomonadales > JAUIET01 > JBBKXJ01. The sequence continues at coordinate 5,677 of JBBKXJ010000402.1, read as the reverse complement.
CACAGCATTGAGTTTGGTTTTCTGGCAGCTTGGAAACAGCCAAGTCTACCAAAAAATCCGCAGCCGACAAATCGGCAACATCTCCAAGAACGTAAAGAAGACTCCAGCGCATCGGGTGGTCAGCACCTTTCGTCTGCGAAACGAGACTGATGATGGTGTCTTTCGCATCCTTACAGTCGCGCAGGAGTCTTGTGGTCTGAGCGTACTGGTGTTCGCCGTTCTTGCCCTCTGTGTTGAGCTGAGTTACTGCCTGACCGACCAGCCATGCAGTTGCTGAAAGATCGAAAGGTCGCCCGCCCGATTCTACATTCAGAGTGTCGGTCGCTACGTTTCCATTTGTCATGCTGAATCCCTCCAAATAACTTTAGACTCAAGAGTGACGCCTTATGGCCGTTCTATCTCAAGTGTTAAGGATCATGGAGAAAATAGTAGTAGTAGTAAATACCACGGAAGACTTAGCACCTTCGTATTAGGGGTCTGAAGTCCAATGGTACGAAATCGTACGCTTAGCTCTAATCGCCTCCAGTGTTTTCACTGCCAAAATAGGGAACAATGAGTTAGAACTGGGGGGAGGCTCGAGTGATCGAGTCTCTCTACCACGTCACCATATGGGATGGCCAGTAATGGCCGTTCCCACTCAGAATAATATATTCTCTGATTTGCAACAGCGTTATTTAAGGTAGATCTTCGAGCGGTTTTACATAGGCACCCTCAACGGCCTCAAATTCGTCAAGAATGACGATCACACGGTCAGCCGTCGCCCGATCTAAAGCTTCCACCGTAAAGAAAGGGGTCAGTAAAGGATCGCGTGCACCTGGATGTACCGGTTTCAGCGTTATACCTAAGTCCTTTATTACCTTCAGCAGTTCTTCTGACTCGTCTGTGGGTGCCTGCTCATGCAGTGCAAACGCCACATCGGGCGACACTCGAACGGTAATAACTATAGGCATTGTCTCTTCTCCGGTACCGTCGATTTTTTGGCGATCCTCTAGCTGTGCTGGTGTGAGAGTCTGTTCTGCATTAGACGCGCAACTCCCCATCACCGGTATAATCGACACCAATATGACATATATCAATTTCATTGCAGCAAATTAGTCACTTTATCTATAAACAACTCGGCCGCAAGCGACCGTGTTTTAGAAAAGCCCTAACTGCTGGCTATTCGTTTCACCGTTGTTCATGGCCTTCAGTTGATCCTGAACATATTGACGAATCACTTCTTCATTGGCGTTGCCGATCGTTTCGGCAAAATAGCTTTGCGTCCATAGTTTTCCACCCCAATAATACTTATGCTTGATCTCAGGGTAAAACCGAAAAAATTCCCTGGCTGAAATACTTTTGATGATCTGCATCACATCAGCCGGCGCGGTTTTAGGCTCCGTTCTCACTACCATATGGATATGATCTTCCGGTACTTCGAGCTCAACCAACTCGATATCGTAATCATAAGCAATCTTTCTGATAATCGCTTTTAATGTCTCTCGATATGGCTCCGCAAATACTTTGGAATCCATACAAAGTGGTACATTAACCTGAAAACATGGTGAGTATTTCGACGCAACTCCACAAGCTGGATACCCCACAATGGCTGATGCCATTGTAAGCTATCCAACTCGGGGGCAAGCCCTCGAGATTTTCGGTACGCGGTTAAATAATACGCTGCAGCTATAGGCGACGCAAGGAAAAGAAAGTTTCCGTAAGTAGGGCCGATTAATACGTTACGATCGTACTGTTACTCGCAAATCAGTTTCAGATCACGCGATGATAATGCGCTCGCCCATCGAAGGTGGTTGTTGAAGCCCAGAAGCACCAACCGCTGATGCGCTACTGGGCATCTCATAGGCGTTAACTGTCCTTTCACAAGACGCTTCTGAATGTAGAAAGTCTCTATATCATCTATTCAGAAGGTAGTGGCGGTATGATGTCGTCTAAATCCGTCAGCTCGTTGAAGTCTCCACACTCGGATTCATTGACGACCTCGGGTGGCAACGGTACATCATTCTCTGCCATCTCTTCGAACTGCTCGAACTCCGGTGGATCGAACACATGATCATCGCCAATCTCGCCTATCGATTTGGGATTAGGTGGAGGAACACTCCCTTCGGCCTCCTCATACAACTCCTCGTAAGCTGGCGGCTCTGGCACGTGACTGTCATCCAGCTCCGGTAGAACATCTATAGAGGGCACCATCGGCACCTGATCCTCAACTTCTGTATTCTGCACCTCAGAGATCGCAACCCCCTCAGGCGCCGTGGCAAACTTGATTGTAATTGAAATATCTGGATTCATGAATTGATCTCCTAATGTGAGTAAATGTTTCCGTTTCCATCATATACGGAAGCTTTTTACTGTATATCTTCTATCGTAGCGTCGCCTGCGTGATCTCGTTGCCAGCAATGAATACGTCCACCTTACGATTGTTGGCGAGTGCTGCGCTGAGAAGTAGATGAAGATTGGCGACGCCGTCGGGTGATGTAGTTCGTATTCTTTTCCATCCCGCCACGTCACTGACAATCGCCCATGCCATCATCGTACCATCTTTAGCGTGCGTCCTAACTACCGATTTGTCATTGTGCCACATAATTTGTCACTCCTTTTTCCGCCAGTTGAAGCTAAGAGAATCTCTTAGCATTGGTTGTTAATAGCATAATTCGAATGCACTGTTATCTAAGGGTTGCTTGCGCAATCTGCCCATTGTAGATGTAAGCGTCGACTCTGCGACCATTCGCCAGCGCTTCACTAATTAATACCACCAGGTTAGTCACACCATCGGTTGAGGTCGGTCGTATGCGTAACCAACCACTGCCCTCGAGAATCGCCCACGCTTGGCGTGAACCATCCTTCACATGGACTCGAATCACCTGCTTATTATGCTGCCATACATTCGAAACGTGAGGGATGAGTTGTCTCAGATTCGGACGATTGCCTATTCTCTGTGTAGCTGGACGGTCCGGCGCATTCTGCTGGGGCGAACCAGTCGCTCGCAGAGTGGTTATTGCACGCGCTGGTGTAAGCAGAGTACCTCCCTGGCTGCGCAGGACACCTTGTACACACGCTAATGCACCGACGACAATGGGCGATGCGCTAGATGTCCCACTGAACGTGTCTGTGTACCACAGATCCTCGTTGGTACCGCCTTGTAAATCACCATAACCAGTGGTAGTCACCTCTCGCCCCCAGCCTTGACAGTCGACCCGGCGACCGTAGTTCGAGAATCCCAACCGTGAACGATCGGGACCGTGGTTTCTGCCATGTGTGCCAGGCGGTGGTGCACCAGCCCCAACAACAACTGCGCCAGAAGTGGGATTGGCCGGATTGAACGGATTCCTCCATGAAGCAGGAAAGCCAACCGGTCGAGTATTGTATACAGCCGCATCCAGATCCTGTGACCCGTTGCCTGCTGCCTCAACAACTATCACACCTTTGTTTGTTGCGTAACGGATCGCCGCATAATCATCAGGCCACCATTCCATAGCAATAAAGCCAAATTGACCAGAGCCTGTGGCGTTGGGTCCTGGCCGATGAAGTTCGATGAGAATGATGTCACCCGCGCTAAGCAGATCGGCCGCTTTACGTATCGCGCCAGCACTACCCAAGCCACCGAAAATAGATACGCCGCGCGTATTAGCTTGAGGGCTTATCCCTGTAATGCCAAACGCGTTAATGTCACCGCCAATTTCGCCGACAACTGCTGTACCGTGGTTCCTCCACCCTAGAGACGTGCTTTGTGTTCCAACTACTCCGCCTTGGTTTTGCGTTAGATCTTCGTGAGTGAAACGCCAGGCGCCCTCGATGTCGATCACGCGTACGCCCGTACCTCGACCACCAGCAAGTGACCACGAATATCGAGCGTCAATCCCAGACGGTGCGGCATTCAGATAAATCTGGCGTGTTGTAAAATCGGCTGTTACCGGTGGTGCCTCGCCATCAGCCGGTAACATTTCGTTGATCGACTCGTCTTGCTCTTCGGTGGCCGCTGCCGGCTCGGCCGGCGGCTTGATATAAGCGGCCTCAACTGTATCCTCCTTTAACAATTTCCCCGCCAGCATCTCCAACTGATCGTCAGGAGCATTCACTAAGTAATAAGTCGAAAGGTCAGGTGTGGCTTCGTCGGCAACGTTTGCTCGTGTCTCTGCTTCATGTAACAGCCGTTCCTCACTGACTCCAAATAGAGGCACTAGCGAGATATCTTCTGAGCCAAATAAATTCTCAAGGTGTGAAATATCCATAGCTTCGAGAGAACTCACACCTCCTTCCGGCGTCGCTCGCAATCGAGCCTCCGGTCTGGCAATGACAATCAGCTCGCGCTGTAATTTTGGATCTTTTGCCGATCCGCCGCCTGAATGTTTTTCTGATTTACTTTTTTCCATTGAAATTCTCCTATTGAAATTTAGCAATCACTCTCCACGGCAGTGTACTTTGCGATCTGGTACAAGCCGCCTCGGTATTGAAATGGAACAGTCTTCTAAACGAATATTTCATGAATTCTATCGGATTGCATTTATCTAAATTGATTAGAAAAATATATTTTCAACCAATCTCGGAGGCTGTGTCGCAAATAGCTGTTTATCTGGTTTTGCGTTTTCAAAAACACCTATTTTTATGCTGTTTCTAAACACTGAACTATCCCCAAATACTCTATTTTCGACAGAACCAAAAAATGGCTGTTTCGCTCGAATCGCATCAACAAGCATCATTTTTTTCAGACGCAATAATAGTAATAAATAGTGCGTGTTAAAGCACAGGCAGCTGTAGTGATTCTTCCGTCATCTTTCGTGTTTGACGCGAAACGGTTCTTGGTTGTCCTGGTTGAACCAACTTTTTGAATGCCTGGGCAGTCATGCCGGTGTAGTTTTTGAACGCACGCTCGAATGTTCTAAGTTCCTGGAAGCCTACGTTAAACGCGATCGAGGTAATCGTGTAGTCGCGTCCGCTCAACATGTCCGCGGCTCGCTGGACGCGGGTATGAGTGATCCAATTAGTGAAGCAGACTCCTGTTTTTTTACGAAAGTAGGCCGAAAAATATTTTTCCTCCAACCCAGCAATTTCGGCCGCGTTGGCTAGCGATATTTTCTCCTCAAGATGCTCTTCGACGTATTCCTTGACTTTCTTTAAGCGGGGGTAATAAACAAAGACTGTTGCCGCACTTTCTTCCTGAATAACCATCGTATCCTCCCTTTTACGATAATATTGACGCGCTTTTCATTTATCCCTATTAAAACAGTCTGTGTTGCGGGCTTGACCGCGAAAATGGAACTTGATTGAGCTATCGGAATCAATAATCTTCCGATAGCTCCACGTCGATTGTTCTAATCACCTGCTACATAAACTGTCTCGGCCAATCAAATTCGGACAGATCTACTAGAGATTTTACAAATTCAGATGTGTGCAAAAATATGATGGAATCATAGCGCAAAGAATTCGCGATTAAGCCAGGCTTTTTTCTGCGGCGTAGCGCTTGCTATCGACCGGAATCGCAAAGCAATATCGAGGGCTTTTATTTCGGGAATTCGAGAACCGGAGCCACCCGGCGAATAGAAAAATCTTTATCAGGAAACCGTGTATGTGCCGGAACTAAAGCGCGGTTATTTGCCGCGATTGCGCGGTAGCCTGTAATTCTCTTATTTTCTTTGAATAGTCGCTGGCGTCCGAGACTGGACGCGGCTTGGGTGCCGCG
>JBBKXJ010000401.1:0-10297 GCA_037969395.1 Pseudomonadales bacterium | reverse complement strand
GTTCCTTAGTTAATAGACCAATTCCTCTAATCCCATATCTTGCAGGGCGGCGTTGACGAGGGCGCGAATATCTCCGACATTGTCAGCGCTTAACGCCTGCACCAGCAATGCTTCCGCGTTCGCAATAGACAAAGACCTGATCAACCATTTTATGCGCGGCAATTTGGCCGCACTCATACTCAGCGTGCGAATACCCATGCCCAGCAACAGCACTACGGCGGCGGGGTCAGATGCCATTTCCCCACACAGGCTTAGCGGCAAATCGTGCTCGGCGGCGATGCTGACGGTGCGATAAATTTCATGCAATACGGCGGGGTGAACGTGGTCATAGCGCGCCGCCACGCGACTGTTATTGCGATCAATCGCGAGCAGGTATTGGCTCAAATCATTGGAGCCTATCGACACGAAATCGATTTTGTCGGCCCAAAAAGGCAACTGCGAAATCGCCGCTGGCACTTCGACCATCACGCCGATTTTAGGCCGGCTAAAGCACACCCCCTCGTCATCCAATTGCGCACAGGCATCGTCTAACAGGTGACCAAAAGTATCTATCTCACTGGTCGAGCTGATCATCGGCAGCAAAATATGCAGATTATTTGCGCCCGCCGCCGCCCTGATCATGGCGCGCACCTGGGTCATCAATATCTGAATATTGTCCAGTGAAAAGCGAATACCGCGCCAACCCAGGGCCGGGTTTGGCTCGCTCTCGGTAGGAAAGTACGGCAGCTGCTTGTCTCCGCCGATATCCAGTGTTCTTAAATAGATGGGTTTGTCCTTATAGGCAGCGAACACTTTTTGGTATTCCTGTATCTGCTCCTGTTCCGTTGGAAAACTGTCGCGTACCATAAACGGAATTTCGGTGCGATACAGGCCAATACCCTGCGCGCCGCTTTTTAAGCCGGGAGAAATATCTGCCAGCAAGCCCGTATTGACCAACAGGCGCACCGACGCATTGTCGGTTGTGATAGCCGGTTTATCATGCAGGTCATGTAAATGACCAAACAACAGGTTCTGCTGGCTAACAAGGAGCTTGAATTCGGCAACCACCGCAGCATCCGGCTGCAGGATAATCTGCCCTTCGGCACCATCAACAATCAGCAACTGGTCGGTTTGCAAACTGTTAAGTTCACCAACCCCCATCACGGCGGGTACACCAATGTCGTTGGCGACTACCGCCGTGTGGGATAAACTCGAGCCATCGAAACACACGACACCAGCCAACTGTTCTGTGGCAATGCTGGCAATATCCGACACGCTAACGTGAGCGCCAATCAGAATCACCGGGCCGGTGGGTATTGTTCGTGCCTGGTCAAGCGAGTTCTCTCCCCGCCAGGTGTTGAATAGCTTGTTGCCTAAATGCTGGATATCCTCGGCTCTGGCCTTAAGATAAGGTTCATCCATCGCTAGAAACTGCTCTGCGAAATAGTGGATACTGCGCCGCAGCGCCGCGGGCAACCAGTGACCGGCATGAATTTCCGACTCCACCTTGTCGATCAGCGCTCGGTCAGACAGCAACATTTGATAGGCTTCAAATATGGCGCCAACGCTGCCGGTTATCTTGCCGCCGAGGGCGACTCTCTCGGCGTTGACTTCAGCTCGCACGGCGGCCAATAACTCGTGCCACTGTGCAATGGCCAGCTGTTTATCGTCGCACACGGCATCGGCTACCTTCTTAAGTTCACCGCTATCGCATATGTGTGCCACTCCAATGGCGATGCCCGGCGCACCTTTTGTGCCTGTTATGCGCTGATTAGTGGCTCGCTTGTGTTCGCGCGGTAAAGGAATATCAGCAGCCATTAAAGCAAGCTGAGAAGCTAAGGTTATCAATAATGCTTCGTGCTCGGCATTGAATTGTTGCGCCTGCCTGCGGTGGACAACAAGCACACCGATCACCTCGCCAAAACGTACTAACGGCACCCCGCAAAAACTGCGATAACGCTCTGCTTCGCTGTTGGATACGTACAGATCAGCGGGATGCTTTGTTGCGTCGGCAATATTAATCGCATGCCGGCTGCGGGCAACCAGATCCACTATCCCTTTGTCGGCCGGCAGCGTAACGGTGTCGACAACAGCAAAACCGCGGCTGGCCAGTAACACCATTTCGTTGTTTTCATTAGCTCGAAACAGACTGCAGGCGTCGCCGTTTACTACCTGGCAAATAGAATCAACAATTAGCTGTACCTGATCAGGCGCAGCCTCAACCATGGCGGCATTTTGCACAATGTGCGTCAATTCCAGAATAACGTTGCTCATTCCCTGCTCAACACTTAGTTTTTCCGTTAGCAAGCCTAGCGCGGGCCCCTTGCTGCACGCAAGGAACTAAAAAACATTTAGTATAAACCATGCGTGTGACTTCTTGTCTCTGCGGCACGTCTGTTGCTTAATAGCTTAAGGTGTAACTGAGTAGGGCAGCAAAACGCCGGTTTCGTTCGTCGTACTGCCTGGTTGCATCCGCTAAACCAAATTATTAATTCTTTTTGGAGTAAACTATGAAATTTTCGATCCCATATCTTCTACTCGCAGTGCTTGCTGCGACAAACGTCGCTCAGGCGCAGGAATACGCTCCTTTATCTCGATCAGGTGAGATACTTTTGAGTGATGAAGCCATGCAGATTAAATATGTGACCACCGGCGAGCGTTTTGGCGTGGATGACAGCGACGTCTCGGTCAGCGTATTTCTCAGTGAAGAACGCGATGTGGTGCTGAACGCCGGCCTGCTGATGGATACCCAGTTACTGGACTTTATCAGACTGGAGCGTCTTAAACTTCGGCTGGGATTGCAGGGCTACGGCATGCTGCTAGGTCAGGATGACACTGATATCGTTGCCCTGGCGGGTGGCGGCGAAGTCCGCTTTGTGCTGTTTCCAAGAATGGGCGTTGTTATTAGAGCGTTTGGTTACTACGCACCCGACATTCTTAGCTTCGGTTCGGCCGATAACATTCATGATATCGGCGCCACTATAGAGGCACCCCTCACCGATCGCTTAACCGGTTATGCCGGCTACCGCGATTTTGATGTGGAACTGCTTGGCAGTGGCACGCAGCTACAAAGCAGCATTATTCTAGGCGTTCGCTATAAGTTTTAACGGCTGCCAGCGCACGCGCCCCAGCTAACCGGGCGCGGCCGACTGTCCGTTAGAATCAGGGACTAGCCGGAGCAACTGACGCTCCAGCTATGCCGTGCGAGCGCGGTTGCTGCTGGAGGCGGGTAAGGAGGCGGTCGATGCGACGATCATCGTGACCCGACTGCTCTATCCAATACAATAGCGGCTGCGCTGCGTTAGCTTGATTGGCCGCTAACGCGGACTGCAGCACTAACTGAATATCGCAGGGTTCGCGCTGCGATTGCACATTTTGTAAAGCTAGCGGTAACGCTTGCTCGGGCGCGTGCGCTAAGTGCAAAAAATAGTACGCCGCTTCGCGCAGGTGTACGCCTCTCTCCAGCACCTCATCACTGGCAACGCGTTGCTGCAGTTGTGCCACTAATATAGCAGCACGATCCGGTTGCAACTGCGCCAATGCGCGTGCCAGCCGCAGGGCCAGTACGTCAACGTCAGCTTGTTCATCGAGTAGCGCAATCACCGCTTGATAGCGCTGTTGCTCAAGCAGTAGATCGGCGTAGTTGACCAGCGCCTGGGTATTGTCCGGCTGCAGCATTAGCAGGGTTTTAAAGTGCTTCTCCGCTTTTTCGGCATCGCCTGCTCTTAATGCCGTGTCGGCCAATACGCTCAGCAACCATATTTTCTCATCGCTCCCGCGCGGTCGATCGTCGGCCGCCACGCTGTCTAGCAACTTCATATACGCTGCCGGCGCGACACCTGTGAGGCTGAGGCTACCCGCGCGGCAGCTGGCCTTGAGCGAGCCGGAGAGGTGGGAGCAACTGCGCAACGCCAGCCGATAATCGCCCTGCACCTGATGAATGAGAGCTTTCGATAACCAGGCCTGCTGGTCGTAAGGTGCCTGCTGCAGATAACGCTGTAAATCTTCCAGCGCTGCTACAAATTGATGCTCAAACTGCTTCAACGTAGCACGCAATAGCAAAACTGACGCCGGCACTTGCTGCGCGTGCTGCCAGGGGGCAAGTACAGCGCGCACCGCGTCCAGATGGCGTAAATCATCGCTGCGGCGCGCCAGTTCAAGGTAGCGACTACCTACCGCAACGGCAAATTCAGCGTCGTCAGGATTGGCAGCCAGCATAGCGCGCTGCTGATCAAGCAGTGCCAACTGCGGAGTTAGCAGCAGGTCAGTGTGCCGGCTTTGGCCGTGCTGGTGCACATGCTTGTGCTGGCCCTGATGGTGGCTGTGGCCGTACTGCTGCGCCGGTCCCGCAACAGCTGTGCTGACCATCGCCCCCCCGGTCAGCAGCGCAGCACACATAGCCGCTGCTTTGCGTACCGCCCCGGGCATTTGGCGCGGCCTTCCTGAACTTCGAATAAACACTAACAAACCCTCCTACGGTTGCTTAACAAACAAATCGTCAAATGCTGTCGGTTCGGCGTTCTCGTCAATATCCATATCGATATCGAACTGGCTGATATCCCAGGCCTCCTCCGACTCCGCCACGTCGATCATGTCTCGCGCCAGCGCGCTGAAACTGACTTTTTCAACGGCTGGTGCCGTATTGTCTGTGGGCTGTGCAAGCGCTACGCTGTCATCGCCACCACCACCGCCGCTGCAGGCCGTAAGGCTGGCTACAGCCACTAAAGCTAACACTGATTTAAACTTGTACATTTGATTCTCCCATATGCGGATCGTTAGAAATCCGCCCCCTCACAGGGGCGAATAAAAGCTGCTTCACCGTTAGTTCGGCGAACCCGGCAGCGGCGTGACAAGATAGGGAAAGGCCTCATCAAAAAAGCTGCTATCCACAAACGCCCCGTCGGTGTACGGCAGCTGACCATCCGGTGCCGCTTCCTCAGGTAGCAATACGCCCATCACGGCGCGCAGTGCAATGTCGACCACGTCGTCACCGGGACGACGGCCATTGGGAAAGCCTGCATTGTCACCACCCAGCACGCCCAGGTTATTCTGCTGCGCTGCATCCACGGCAGCGATCGCCGTGTTCAGCCTTAGCATCTCACTGGGTTTCACGTTTTCAGGTTGGTTCAAGCCGGACACACCGGTTAAGAATACCGCTACCAGATCATCACGCGGCACTGTAGGAGCACGCACGCCGAATAACACTTCAAGCAACGCTGGTAAGGTTGGGTTAGTGACATAGTCGGCAAACTGCGCATCTGCTCGCGGATGAGTAGCGTTGAACTGATCCTTGTCTTTCAGACCAATAACCACTTCATTAACTAACGGATTGCCCAGGCGTGATACCTGGGTGAACGCGCCACCGGTAAGCTGTGAGCCGAAGCGGGTTTTGTTAGGAAACCTGGCCAGCATGCGCACCTGCGGCAAACTGGCAGATGTCCACGCACCGACGATGTCGCTCTTGCCTTCGGTCAGGCAGTCGATGGGTATCTCCAGCGCGAGGCTGGTGATGTTTTTATCGTCCAGCGTATTCTCCTCGGCATCGACCGGCCCTAGCGGGTTGGTGTTGACGAGGTCAAATATTTCACCAAGATTTACCACAAACCCCTCGCGCCGTTGACCGACAAACAGGCGCGCAGGTGCCTGGCAGCCGGGCATGTTGACGTCATATATATGCGCGTTTGCATACGCGGCGTAGTCGGGCAGAGTCTTTTCACCAATATTGTCTACTGGCTTGGTGAACGTGCGACTGCCGCTGACTGCGTCTGTTAAATACTGGCGCGGCCCCGTCCTCGGTTCGCCACGTACTACTTCTACCTGATAGCTTTCGGTCACATTCAGACTACCTGTGTCATCACGGCCAGGACCTATCGATCCGGCCTGCGACAATGGAATCGGCACCGACTTGTCGCCTATATCCAGCGCGATATCCTTACGTGAGGTGTCAAATCTAAAACGAAAACGGATATCTGAATCGGCATTGCCGTCATTGTCGATATGAATTTGATACATCGCCGTGTCGTCTAACCTGAAGTAATTAGGGCCGCCGTAGGCATCCTGCAGTGGCAGGTAGTTCGCAATCAATGTCACGTAATCGATGCGACCCGACTCGTAGCTGCGAAACATATAAAAATCGGTGCCGTCGACGGTGGGTAAGGTGGATATAAAAGGCGCTTCGCGATGGCTTGAAGCCGCAGCGTTTAACGCCAAACTTGCCAGCGACCCGATGGCAATGCACCTGCAAATCGTTCTAAGTTTCATTGTATTCTCCCGATGGTTTTAATGGCCTTCATTAAAAGAAACGCCGGCCAGCGGCTGGCAGATGCAGCTTAAATATTTATTTTTTCTGCATCCGGCTGGCGGGCAGAAGCGTTTGTTCTTTATATGGCTTATCATCGCAACTCTGGGGAATATGTATTGCTTATCGGTCGTGCAACTGTAAGGCGTAAAATAACGAGCAATCATGATCAACACTGACATAAACGAACTTATCGCTGCCTGCGCTTTAAAGCACGTCGATGCATTCGACGCGCTGTATAAAGCCGTTGCCGCTCAACTTTTCGGCATATCGCTGTGCATTCTCAAACGCGAGGAGCTGGCCGAAGAAGCGCTGCAGGAGACGTTTTTGCAAGTCTGGAATCGCGCTGGCGAATATGACAGCAGTAAAGGCGAGGCCATTAGCTGGGTGGTTGCACTGTGCCGCTATCGCTCGCTCGACTTGCTGCGCCGCCAGTCGCGGCAGCCAGACATCTCGCTGGACGCAAGCAATTTAAACCCGGCCGATCCTAACGACTCGCAGCTCGACCACTTGATGACCGGCACGCAGCAGCGCAAGCTGTATGACTGCCTTGCCGAGTTGGCGCCTGAACAGCGCAAGAGTATCGCCCTTGCCTACTTCGACGGCTTGAGCCAACCCGAGATTGCCGACCGTATGCACTCGCCTCTGGGTACGGTTAAGAGCTGGGTCAGGCGCGCGCTGCAATCGCTGCGGGGGTGTTTGCAGACATGAGCACTCACTACCAGCGCTATCGTAACGAACTGGCCGGTGCCTATGTGTTGGGCACACTGCAGCCGCTGGTGCGCCGCCGCATAGAACGACTGCTGCCAGACGATGCAGAGCTAGCCGCTGCAATCGTTTTTTGGGAAGCGCAATTTGCGCAGCTGGCATTGGAGCAGGTTGTGGCTGTCGAACCACCGGCACATATTCATGGCCAGCTACGACAACGCATCGCTGCCGGCAGTGCACCGCCAGCAAAAGCGGTTGGCAAAGTTGCAGGTAGCGGCAAACAAACAAACCGCTTTGCCTGGTTATTCCCCACAGCAACCGCTTTGGCGGCTGGTTTCTTACTGGCAATACTGTTGCGTCCTGCCCCCGCACCGGAGTTAGCGCCGGTATTGCCCGCGCAATTAGCGCTTATCAGTGCCGAGTCTGGTGCACAATTGTGGCTTATTGGTATTGAAGCCGCAGGCAAGCGCATGGAAGTGAGAAATCTCGATACCGTCGTCGCGCCGGCTGGTAAGGACTACCAGCTATGGGCGTTGGCGAAGAACGATAAACCGCCGGTATCGCTGGGCTTATTGCCGGGTGCCAGAATAACAGAGCGACAATTGACTGACGTGCAACGCGCTGCCCTGGCCGAGGCCGGAACATTGGCTATCAGTGAAGAGCCAACAGGCGGTTCCAGCACCGGTGCTCCTACCGGTCCGGTTGTGTACACGGCACCGTTAGTGACAACCTCCTCTTCATAGGCATATGTTGTGCGGTTTGAACATTAAATCTAAAACAACAGCCCAAGCAACCAGCCTAAAAACAGCAGCGACAACCAAATGCTGCAAACAACAGTAGCAATCAGAGCGGCCACGATGACGATGACAAACCACTTGCTGGAGCGAGTGGTTTTTTCCGGCCGCCCTACGTAACCATCCACCAACGCAACATTGCGCACGTTGGCTTTAAAGACGATGTCGAACAGGTCTCCTGCAATCGGTATTGCACCGATGGCAGACTCCAGGGCCACATTACCCACCATGCGTGCGAGCACCATCTTTGGCGCGCCGGCGCGCACCCCTTCGGCAATGATATAGGTTGAAATCAGCGCGGCCGAGGCGTCGCCAACGCCCGGAATAAGACCGATCAAACCATCGACGCCGATGCTGTAGCCGCCCGGCAGAGGAATGGCACTGTCTAACAGCCAGGCTAGTTTCCCCAGTCGACGCTGGCGTGGACTGCCGGTGGTTTGCATACGATCTAATAGCACCGCGTCGTCGCGGTGACCGCTTGTTTTCTTCATCATGTGTGACAATGTACTCAGTGACTAATTTGAGATAACTGCAACCTGTAGGGAGCGTTGTGCTCATCGATTCTGGCGTGGCATACCGCCCAAACGTGCGCACGGCGCACCCTGCGGTGTAACCAAATCACTACAGCTCGGCGCGCGTTACACGACTAAACAACTCGCCCGTGCGTTGCCACACTGAGCGCTTGTGCCAGTTTGCCAGGTCCAACGCTTCGCTGTGCTGCAGGTCATCCTCAAAATGCTGGTTCAACTCGACTATCGTTGTCGCATCTTCAATAACCAGACAGAACTCTTCGTCTTTTGCCATGGAACGATGGTTCATATTGGCCGAGCCAACCACGGCGACGCTGTCGTCAACCACCATCAGCTTGGCGTGCAGCATGGTGCGCTGGTATTGAAAAATCTCCAAACCGGCTTCCAGCAATCGCTGAAAGTGGTCTTCACCGCCTAGTTGGCTAAGCCGCTGATCCGTGTGTTTACCGGGCAACAGCAATCTAACCTTAACACCGCGCTTACACGCGTCGCACAGCTGCGCTGTAAGGGTTTCGTCGGGTACGAAATACGCTGTGGTAATGTCGATACTGCATTGTGCCTTTTCAATCAGCACCCGGAACAGCATGGCAATATCACTCCAGTTAATCGACGAGGGTGAACGAACGGCCTGAATGCTTGCCGACCCATCTTCCGCGGGGCGCTCAGGATGATCTATTGCCGGGGTTCCTGTTTCCAGCGTTTCGCTCCAGTTACTAAGAAAGCCGCTGCGCATCGCGTTTACCACCGGCCCGGTAATCTGGAAATGTGTTTCGCGCCATTCGTTCGGGTTGCGTGCATCACCCTCCCATTCGCTGGCAATACCAACGCCGCCAGTAAATGCTATTTTATAGTCGCAGACCATAATTTTGCGATGAGTGCGATTATCCCACTTCCACACTTTCCACTGCGCGAACGGGCGAAACCAACGAATCTCCACGCCGGCACGCTGCATTATTTCAATCAGCTCGTCATTGATTCTGTGACAGCCAAAAGCGTCGAGCAGCAGCCGAACTGTTACCCCGCTTTTTGACCGCTCCGCCAGCGTTCGCGCAAATTTGTCGGCGATATCGCCGCTCCAGTAAACGTGCGTAACGAGATCTATGCTTTGGCTGGCATTCTCAATTGCGGCGAGCATGGCCGGAAAAATTGCGTCGCCATTGCGTAATACCTTCACTGTGTTTCCGGTTACAAACGGAATGCCTATCGCAGTTTCTACTAACGTACTCAGATGGGTCACAACATCGCTCTTATTTTATTTAACTTAGCTTGTTCTTTACGATAAGTATTGTAACCGAAGAGTAGCTGCCGCAGCACAAATCGCGATGACGGTTAAACTGCGGTGTCAATGCTTACGCGGCGCGAGTTCAGCTGAACTCGCGCTGCCCTATTTGGGCCCGAGGAACCACCATAGGATTAAACCGACTACGGGTAAAAATACGACCAGTAATGTCCACAGAATTTTCGGTCCTACCCCTGCCGAGCTGCCAAATATTTTGATTATCGCCCAGATATCAAGTATCAGGATGATGAAACCCAGTATGCCACCGACTTCCATAAGAGTATCCTCTATTGTTTTCTTATGCCTCCAGCAATGTCGACTCTCGTGTCCACTGCTGTTAGCGGAAGAGAGAAAGGCCTCCGGTTGGAGGCCCCCCCGTTAGCGTTGTCTACCATCGGCTCATAAGTTCATAGCGCAGTGGTCGGATCATTCGCTATGAGTTGCTGAGCTCGTCGAACGCTTTCTCAGCTTCATCTTTCGTTTTGCCGTGCTTTTCCTGCATCATACCAACGAACTCCTGGCGACTGCCGTTGATTCTGTCCATTTCGTCGTCGGTGATATCGCCCCACGTTTGCTGGATTTTGCCTTTTAGCTGCTTCCATTTTCCTTCTGCAATATCTGAATTCATTTTAGTACTCCGTATCGTGATTAATAACAGCACTCAAAAGTTGATGAGCACACGCACTCTCTGCAACCGGCGTGCCAACGC